>CANFPJ010000065.1 GCA_947448885.1 Comamonadaceae bacterium | reverse complement strand
GGCTGGACCACCGAGACCGTGCATTTTTTGGTCGAGCGCGGCATCCCCGTGTGCGCCCACCTGGGCCTGACCCCGCAAACCGTGCACGCCCTGGGCGGCTACCGGGTACAAGGGCGCGAACCCGAGGCTGCGGCCCAACTGCACCGAGAGGCTGTGGCCTTGCAAGACGCTGGGGCCAGCATGTTGGTGCTGGAAATGGTGCCAGCCGTTCTGGCCAGCGACTTGACGCTGGCGCTGCCACGCTGTCACACCATTGGCATTGGCGCGGGCAATGGCACGGCCGGTCAAGTGCTGGTGATGCACGACATGCTGGGCATCAACCTGGGCAAAAACCCAAAATTTATGCGCAACTTCATGACCGGTGCCGACAGTGTGCAAGCGGCCATGGCCGCCTACGTGGCGGCGGTCAAAAGCGGCCAATTCCCCGACAACACGCTGCACGCTTGGTGATGCTGGTCACCCCCGCGCTGTTCATTTAACACCCTCCCCATGCTCATCGCCAGAACCATCGACGAACTGCGCCAGCACCTCGCCGCAGCCCACAAGCCGGCCTTCGTGCCGACCATGGGCAATTTGCACGAGGGCCATTTGACCTTGCTGCGCCACGCCAAAACCTTGGGCGACTTGAGCGTGGCGAGCATCTTTGTCAACCGCTTGCAGTTTTTGCCGCACGAAGACTTTGACAGCTACCCCCGCACCTGGGCCGGTGACTGCGCCCAACTCGAGGCCGAAGGCTGCGACCTGTTGTTCGCGCCCGATGAAGCCGAGCTGTACCCCCAGCCCCAAACCTTCAAGGTGCATCCCGACCCGGTGTTGGCCAACATCTTGGAAGGCCAATTTCGCCCCGGCTTTTTCACGGGCGTGAGCACCGTGGTGATGAAACTCTTCACCGCCGTGTTTGCCGGCAAAGCACAAGGCGTGGCGGTGTTTGGCAAAAAAGATTACCAACAGCTGATGGTGATTCGCCAAATGGTGCGCCAGTTTGCCCTGCCCATTGACATCAGCGGCGTGGACACCTGCCGCGCCCCAGATGGCTTGGCGCTGAGTTCGCGCAATGGCTACCTGAGCGCGACAGAGCGCGCGGAGGCAGTACAACTGTCGCTGGCTCTGCGCCAATTGGGCCAAGACGCTTTGGCCGCAGGCCCAGCCTTGCCCGCCCAATTGCCCCTGCTGCAAGCCCAAGCCATGGACCACCTGCGCCAGCGCGGCTGGCAACCCGACTACCTCACCGTGCGCCGCCGCCAAGACCTGCAAGCGCCCCAAGCCGGTGACGACTTGGTGGTGCTGGGCGCGGCGAAGTTGGGGGCCACGCGATTGATTGATAACTGGGAGGTTTGAGCTTATCCTGTTGAGAAATCTTGCGTTTTAACCATTGTTATTTTATTGTTACAACAATATAATTTATGGAACTTGATTTCGACCCCGCCAAAAATGCAGCCAATATCCGTGATCGCGGCTTGCCTTTCAGTCTGGTTGAAGGATTTGAGTTTGAAACCGCTTTGATTTGGCAAGATATCCGCAAAATTTACCCAGAAGTGAGGTTTTCTGCCCTGGGCTTAATCAGCGACCGGATTTATTCCCTGGTGTTCACTGAAACCCCAATGGGCATCAGAGTCATTAGTTTTCGCAAAGCCAATGAGCGTGAGGTACGGCACTATGAGCAAGAAACACAATCCTGAAATGCCCGATGCTGACAACCCAGAATGGACGCCAGAGATGTTGCGTCAATCTGTGCGCCTCAAGGATCTCCCCGCCAGTTTACAAGCCAAGTTACGCCGAGGGCGTGGTCCGCAAAAGGCGCCCCGCAAGGTCTCCACAACCATTCGGCTTTCACCCGAAGTCATTGGTCATTTTCAAGCCGGGGGCGAAGGTTGGCAGGCCCGCATTGATGCTGCCCTGAAAGATTGGTTAGCGCAGCAATCAAGCGCTTCTTGACAAGCTTTTTGAGTTTAGAGGCCCAGGGGGTTGGGCGTGACTTCAGTTTTGAAAGTCGTCTTCAACTTTCATGTGGGTGTCATTGGGTGATGCCCAAGATGACCTATTGCGAAACAATCATTTCTATTTATAATTCATTTATCATTCAATATTAAATTCAAATTCATGCCCACCCACACAGATCTGTTGCGCCTGCGCCTGGCCGCTGGCCCGCAATCGGGCACGCAAATGGCCAAGGATTTGGGCATCAGCCAGCCCACGGTGTCGCGCGCTTTGGCGACCATGGCGGGCGAGGTGATGCAGGTCGGGCAGAAAAAAGGCTCGCGCTATGTGTTGCGCGACACAGGTCGTGGCTTTGGTGATGTGCCCGTGTTTCGCGTGGATGCCCAAGGCAAACTCCACGAGTTGGGCGTTTTGACACCCGTTCGGCCCGATGGTTTTGTGTTCACCCAAGCCGATGGACTTCAAGTGCACAGCGATGGTTTGCCCTGGTGGTTGCTGGACATGCTGCCGCAAGGCTACTTGGGCCGCGCTTATGCAGCGCACCATGGGGCCACGCTGGGCTTGCCAAGCAACCTCAAGGAATGGACCGACAACCACGCCCTGCGGGCTTTGCTGGTACATGGGCACGATGGGGTGGGCAACTTGTTGCTGGGCCCCACTTCGCGAGAAAAGTTCATCGGCATGCCAGAACCCGCTGCTGTGCCCCTATTGGATAAACCCATGGCCTATGCCCACCTGGCCCAGGGTGCTTCACAAGGCGATTCACCCGGTTATTCAGCAGGTGGCGAGCAACCCAAGTTCACGGCCTATGCCCAAACCGATGCAGGCCCAGCGCATGTGTTGGTCAAGTTCAGCGAACTGCCCGACAGCCCCGTGAGCCAGCGCTGGCGCGATTTGTTGCTGGCCGAACATTTGGCTTTGACCACCTTGCACGATGCAGGTGTGGCTACGGCGGTTTCCACTGTGGTGGACCACGCTGGCCAACGGTTTTTAGAAGTGGCGCGGTTTGACCGCGAGGGCGCGATGGGGCGCAAAGCCTTGGTGTCGCTTCGAGCATTGGACGCCGAGTTTGTGGGAGACGCGCATCAAGCCTGGCCGGTGTTGGTCAAGACATTGGCAGGGTTGATTGTGGTGTCTCCTGAAGCCGCTGATGCCACGGAGTTGCTGTGGGCTTTTGGCGTGCTCATCGGCAACACCGATATGCACGCGGGCAATTTGTCATTTATGTCCGACACGGGCCGCCCCTACCACTTGGCCCCCGCGTATGACATCACGCCCATGGCGTTTGCACCCAGCAGCGGCGGCAAGTTGAACAACACCATCCCCAGCTTGGCGCTGCATGCCAGCGTACGCAATGACTTTTGGCGACAAGCCTTGGCCTTGGCCCAAAGTTACTTTGCAACGCTGCGAGACAGCCACGGCTTTAGCCAAGATTTTGATGTGTGTGTGGATGCGCTAGAAGCACATCTGGAGAACGCTGGCCAACAGATTTCGCGCTTGGGTTGACAAGTCATGGCTTTTTAGATATCTTAAAGATATCAAATCAACCACCCCCACCCATGACCACCCCCAGCACCCAAATCGCATTCCGCTATCGCCCGCAAGACAGCGCCACCGGCATCACCCGCGAAACGGCCAAGCGCTTGGCCAACACCTTGGGGGTGGACGAAACCCAAGTCATCCACATGGCCTTGCGCGACTTGGCGCTCAAAACCCTGCCGCAATACGAGGCCGATGACGGCCCTTTGTCGCCAGCACAAGTCAAACAACTTCAAAAGTCCGCGCCCAAAGCCAAAGGGGGCACGCTGGGTAGCAGTTTGTTTGAAATAGACAAACCTGCGTGAAGACATGGATCGAACCCATGGCAGGTGACATCGTTTGGTGCCATTTCCCTGACCATGTTCAACCCAAACCAAAGCCCAGACCCGCTCTGATTTTGGCCACCAAGATTGACGATGATGGCTTGGTTTTTGTCAATGTGGCTTATGGCACCAGCCAAAAAACCAACCGCCTGTTTGCGGGCGAATTCAAAATCGCCAAAGCAGAACACCCAGCTGCCTACGCGAGTGCAGGTTTGAGTTTTGACACCAAGTTCAACCTGAAATCAGTTTGCGAACTGCCGTTCAACAGCGACTATTTTTCGGTGCCGCCCCATGCGCCACATGGTCAAACGCCCAAAATGGGTGTGCTGCATCCCAGCATGGTGAGGGTGGCCGCAAGTGCTTATGCCGCAGCACGCAGCTGAAGCTATTCCCCCTTAGCCCCACGCCCCATCAACGCCGCCACCGCCTGCTGCGGGGTAGTGTGGCCTTGCAACACCGACACCACCGCTTGGGCGATGGGCATGTCCACGCCCAGGTGCTGGGCGCGTTGCACCACGGTGTGGGCGGTGTACACGCCCTCGGCCACATGGCCCAGGGCTTGCAAAATATCAGAGAGGCTTTTGCCTTGGGCCAAGGCCATGCCAACTTGGCGGTTGCGGCTCAGGTCGCCGGTGGCGGTGAGCACCAAGTCGCCCAAGCCACTCAAACCCATGAAGGTGTCGGCGCGCGCACCCATGGCCAGTCCCAAGCGGGTGATTTCTGTCAAGCCGCGGGTGATGAGGGCTGCCCGGGCGTTCAAGCCCAGTTGCATGCCGTCGCACAAGCCGGTGGCTATGGCCAAAACGTTTTTGACCGCGCCACCCACTTCCACACCCACGATGTCGTCGTTGCCGTAGACGCGAAGGCTGGGGCTGTGAAATACCGCGGCCATGCGCTCACGCACCAAGGCATGGGCACTGGCCGCGACCAAGGCCGTGGGTTGGCCGCGCGCGACTTCGATGGCAAAACTCGGCCCGCTCAAGGCACCACCCATCAATGAGGGACTCACGGCATGGGCCACCTCATGGGGCAAAGGGCCGCCATTTTCTGGTGCAAAACCTTTGCACACCCACACCACCGGTGTGGCGCCCATGTGGGGTGCCAAGTTTTCCAAGGTGCTGCGCAGCGCAGCCACAGGGGTGGCCAATACCAACAAGTCCAGGCCCGGCAACAAGTCGGCCACGGGCCCGTGGCTGATTTGCAAAGCGCTGGGCAAAGCCACGCCGGGCAGGTATTGGGTGTTGCAGCGTTCGCGCTGCAAGGATTGGGCGTGGGCCGGGTTGCGCGCCCACAGCACCACATGATGTTGCTGCGCGGCGCTGATGGCCAATGCCGTGCCCCAGGCACCGGCGCCCACCACGGCCACCTTCATGCTGTGGGTGCTCACGCCAACATCCGTGCGCGCTCAGTGGCTCATTGAACGGCGGGGTTGGCCGCTGCTTGCAGGGCCTGCTGCTCGTACATGGCCTGGAAGTTGATTTCGGTCAGGTGCACGGGCGGGAAGCCAGCGCGCTGAACCACATCGGCCACATTGCCGCGCAGGTAGGGGTAGACGATTTGCGGACAGGCGATGCCCACCAGCGGGCCCATTTGCTCTTCGGGCACACCACGCACTTCAAAAATGCCGGCTTGCTTGGCCTCGACCAAAAACACGGTTTTGTCTTGGATTTTGGTGGTCACCGTGGCGGTGACGGTGACTTCGATCACCCCATCGGCCACGTTTTCGGCGGCCAAGGCCAACTGGATGTCCACCGAAGGCTGCTCTTGCGACAACAAAATGCCCGGTGAGTTGGGTTGCTCCAAAGACAAGTCCTTGAGGTAGATGCGTTGAATTTGGAATACGGGGGCTTGGTCTTCGGCCATGACGGGGTTCCTTGTGCGAAAAAAATCCCGACCGGACGTGCGCCCAGTCGGGTTGGGTGGAGCGGATTATCTCAGGTTGAGGGGTGCAACAAAGGCTGCAGGCCGCCACGGCCGTCCAGGGCAATCAAGTCGTCACAACCACCCACATGCACGTCCCCGATGAAGATCTGGGGCACCGTGCGCCGCCCGGTGATGGACATCATGTGGGCCAATTGGCTCGGGTCGGTGTCGATGCGCACTTCTTCGATGTGCTCCACCCCTTTGGACTTGAGGATGTTCTTGGCCCGCACACAGTAAGGGCAAACCGCGGTGGTGTACATCTTGATGGGAGGCATGGGGGTCCTTTCAGGTCTGAATCAGGTGTGGCAGGTCAATGGTGGGGGGCGGCGCATCAGGCCTTTTCGGTGGGCATGTTGGCATCTCGCCAGGCCTTGAGGCCGCCTTGCAAACAAAACACCTGTTCGTAGCCCAGCTTTTTGGCACTGGATGCCGCACTTTGGGCGCGCTGGCCCGATGCGCACACCATCAACAAGGGGGTGGATTTGTTTTTGGCCACTTGGGGCAACTGCGCATCCAATTGATCCAAGCCCAGGTTGTGGGCGGCCACGATGTGACCGGCAGCAAACTCCTCGGGGGTGCACACGTCAATCACCACGGCTTTTTCGCGGTTGATTTTGAACACAGCGTCATTCACGCTCAAGCCCGGGGCGCTGAAGCCTTGCAAGGTGGGCCACAAGAGCAAAAGGCCAGAGGTCAGCGCGATGCTGATGAGCATCCAATTGTCGGCAATGAAAGTCAACGGGTGTCCTGTTCTGTGGGGGTGGAAAGCGGTCATTCTAAAATCACCCGCTTTGACCTGCCCTCAGCCCCCTCAAAAGACCATGCACAAGCTTGTCCTTCTTCGCCACGGCGAATCCACCTGGAATTTGGAAAACCGCTTCACCGGCTGGACCGATGTGGACCTCACCCCCACTGGGGTGACCCAGGCCCAAGCCGCTGGACAGCTGCTCAAAGCCGAGGGTTTTGAATTTGATGTGGCCTACACCAGCGTGCTCAAACGCGCCATCCACACCCTGTGGCATTGCCTGGACGGGATGGACCGCCCCTGGCTGCCGGTGACCCACAGCTGGCGCTTGAATGAGCGCCATTACGGGGCACTGCAAGGGCTGAACAAAGCCGACATGGCCAAGCAATATGGCGCCGAGCAGGTGCTGATTTGGCGCCGCAGCTACGACACCCCGCCCCCCGCCCTGAGCGAGAGCGACCCGCGCAGCGAACGTGGCGACCCCCGTTACGCCCAACTGCCCGCCAAGCAAGTGCCGCTGACCGAGTGTTTGCAAGACACCGTGGCGCGGGTCATGCCGTTTTGGAACGAGTCCATCGCGCCCGCCATCCTGTCCGGGAAACGGGTATTGGTGGCTGCCCATGGCAATTCCATCCGGGCCTTGGTGAAATATCTGGACCAAGTGTCGGACCAAGACATCGTGGGCTTGAACATCCCCAACGGCATCCCCTTGGTTTACGAGCTCGACGCCCAATTGCGCCCCTTGGGCCACCGTTATTTGGGCGACCCAGAAGCGGCCGCCAAAGCCGCAGCGGCAGTGGCCCAACAAGGCCGCGCTTGATGCCCCCACCCCAAGCCAGCCCGGCGGGATGGGCCTTGCCCCAGCAAGGCCATGCACGGCCCCCGTGCTCGTTGTATATTGCACACTTATTCATTCGCGGCTGCGGCAGGACAACATGGGTCAAAAACTGAAAATCGTGAGCTGGGTCTCGATTGGCGTCTTGGTGGGGTCATTGACCACCTTCTCGCTGCACTCGGGCGCCCGCAGCGCCATGTCTCCGCTGCCGCTGGAAGAGTTGCAACAACTCGCCGCCGTGTTCAGCATGGTCAAGAGCGACTACGTTGAAGCGGTAGATGACAAAAAACTCATCTCCGACGCGATCGCTGGCATGGTCTCCAGCCTGGACCCCCATTCGCAATACTTCGACAAAAAATCCTACAAAGAGTTTCGCGAAGGCACAGCCGGTCGGTTTGTGGGCGTGGGCATCGAAATCACCCAAGAAGACGGCTTGGTCAAAGTGGTCTCGCCCATCGAAGGCTCCCCCGCCGACCGGGGCGGCATCAAATCGGGCGACCTGATCACCAAGGTGGACGATACGGCGGTGCGTGGTTTGAGCCTGAACGAAGCCGTCAAGCGCATGCGTGGCGAGCCGCGCACCAAGGTCATTTTGACCATCTATCGCAAATCAGAAAACCGCACCTTCCCCGTCACCATCGTGCGCGAAGAGATCAAAGTGGTCAGCGTCAAAGGCAAGCCCATCGAACCCGGCTATGGTTGGGTGCGGCTGACCCAGTTCCAAGAGCGCACGGTAGAGGACATGGTCAAAAAGTTGGAAGACATTTACAACCAAGACCCACAGCTCAAAGGCCTGGTGCTGGACTTGCGCAATGACCCCGGCGGTTTGCTCGATGCGGCGGTGGCGGTCTCGGCCGTCTTTTTGCCCGACGATGTGACCGTGGTGTCCACCAACGGCCAGCTTGAAGAAAGCAAATACGTTTACAAGGCCTCGCCCCAGTTTTACCTGCGCCGTGGTGCCGACCCGGTGCGCCGCTTGACCGAAGTGACCAAAGGCATTTACAAAAAAATCCCACTGGTGGTGTTGGTCAACGAAGGCTCAGCCTCGGCCAGCGAAATCGTGGCCGGCGCTTTGCAAGACCACAAGCGTGCCACCGTGATGGGCAGCCAAACCTTTGGCAAAGGCTCGGTGCAAACCGTGCGCCAGTTGGGCCCTGACACGGCTTTGAAAATCACCACGGCGCGCTATTACACGCCCAGCGGTCGTTCGATCCAAGCCAAAGGCATCGTCCCCGATGTGTTGATCGACGACACCTTGGAGGGCAGCCCTTACGCCGTGTTGCGCACCCGCGAAGCCGACCTGGAGAAACACCTCAACAGTGGCCAAGGTGCGGAGGTGAAAGACCCGGCGCGTGAAAAGGCCCGCGAAGAAGCCCTCAAGCGGTTGGAGGAAGAGTCCAAGAAACCCAACAGCGAGCGCCGCCCCCCCGAATTGGGCAGCGCCGAGGACTTCCCGCTGCAACAAGCGATCAACCAACTCAAAGGTCGCCCGGTGGTGGTCAGCAAGACCCAAACCGAACGCCCCGCCGAGAAAAAGGAGCAATGACCGACGACCAGTTGCTGCGCTACTCTCGCCACATCTTGCTCGATGAGGTGGGTGTAGAAGGCCAGCAACGGTGGCTCGATGCGCATGCCCTGGTGATTGGTGCCGGTGGTTTGGGCTCCCCAGTGGCCTTGTATTTGGCCGCCAGCGGCGTCGGCCACATCACGGTGATTGACCATGACCACGTGGACCTGACCAATTTGCAGCGCCAAATTGCCCACACCACGGCCCGCGTGGGCCAAGCCAAAGCCCTTTCAGCGGCGATGGCCATGCAAGCCCTCAACCCCGACGTGCAAGTGCATGCCCTGACCGAACGGGCCGATGCCGCGCTGCTCAACCGCTTGGTGGCCCAAAGCCAAGTGGTGATCGATTGCTGTGACAACTTCCAAACCCGCCAAGCGGTGAATGCCGCGTGCGTGCTACACCGGGTACCGCTGGTCTCAGGCGCAGTGATCCGCTGGGATGGCCAGGTCACGGTGTTTGATCCACGCCAAAGCGACTCGCCCTGCTACGCCTGCGTGTTTGCACCGGACCACCCACCGCCCGAGGTGCAATGCGCCACCATGGGCGTGCTGGCCCCCTTGGTGGGGGTGATTGGCAGCTTGCAAGCGGCAGAAGCCCTCAAACTGCTGGCGGGCGTGGGCACCAGCTTGATGGGCCGCCTGCAAATGCTCGATGGCCGGCACATGGCTTGGAGCGAATTGCGCTTGCCACGCCAAGCCGATTGCCCGGTGTGCGGCAGCGGGCAGGCCCACTGAACGGCCTCCAACTCATGGGCACGGCCCATGGCGTTGGCGAAATTCACGTGGGCGCATGGCTTGGGGCTGACCAAACAAACCCAGGCGATGGATGGCCGCTTGTTGTTGCTGAAACACATACGGTCCAGGGTCGCGGCGAAATTGATACGACCAAGCATGGCCTTGCGCCACCAATTGCGCGCCCACGTCTTCGCCATGGACCATCACTTGGACCAACCAGCGGCCATGGTCGTCCACATCGTGCACGCGCACCGTGACGCGCTGTCCCCAGACCAAGCGGGCCAAGGCCTCTCGCGACTGCATGCCCCAGGCTTGGCACACCTCCGGTGCGTCAATGCCTTTGATGCGCAGTTTGTGGCTGATGCCGCCTTGCGCAGGCTGCACATGCAAGGTGTCGCCATCGACCACTTTGGTGACCCAGCCCTCCCATTGCGATGGGTGCGTGGCATGGTTCACCGGCCGAGAGAGGGGCTGCAGGGATGGCGCATGGCCTTGGGCCAAAACCGCAGCGTTGGGCAGGAGCCAGGCCCCGACCCAGCACAGCCACAGGCGTGCTGGTCCGATGACCCGGTGATGCCCCGGTGGTTGCAGCCAATGACCCATGTTGTGCGGCCCGTTCCCTGGTTGTCAGGGCAGTTTATGTCAAGGCGGTGGGCTCTGCCAGGGCGCCGTGACGATCCAACCTTCCAAAGGATCGAGTTGCGCGGGCAAGCCGCACCAGGGGTCGCCATTCGCGCGGCGCTGTGCGGCCCAGGCGGCTTGCATCAAACACAACACCGCGTCCAAGCTGTCGGCGCTGGCGTCTTCGACCAAGGCATCGCGTTGGGCATGGCTGAGCACCAAACGCATGTCCCAGGCCTGGCCCATCTCCATCGCATGGATCAGGTCTTTGCGGGCAATCAGACGCTCAGGAGTTTGTTTGGCGCGGTCGTCGCTTTTGTAACTGCGCCCACCCAACACCGCACGGGCCAAGAAGCCCGGGTAGGCTTCCAGGGCAACGCGGCGCGGATCACCAGGGTGCAAACCTGGGAAATGCACGCCGGCTTGGATCAATAACGGCACGCCTGCATGCAGCATGAAGGCCACAGGCGGGTTGACCCATTTCATCGACGGGCTTGAGCCCGCTGGGCCATCGGTGGCGCGGTGGGCAAACTTGTGGCCCACGGGCCTGGCATCGCAAAAAGCCTTGAAGCTGTCTCGAATTTGTGCGCGATCCAAAGACGCGTAATGGTCCATGCACGCGCGCCAATCCAGCGGCCAATTCAGCTGCGTCACCAAAGCACGCGGCAAGCCAAAAGGCAAATCAAAGCCACCCACCCAGTCGCCGTCTTGCGCCATCACCTGGCCCCATTCGGTGAGGCTGTCGCAGCGCTGCAAACGGTCCAGATGCACGCGCGCACCCTGGCAGCGGCCCCAGGCCAAAACAATGGGTTTGCGTCGGGATGGGCTGCTGCTGAAGTCGCAGCCCAGAACGGCCAGCATGGCCCGGTCAGCCGCGCCCAATGATGGAGGCGGTGGCCATCAACTCTTCGAGCAAGGCCAGCGACACGCTGCCAGAAACAGCGTAAGGATCGAGGTCGTGGGTTTCAGAGTATTTGAGAACGATGGAGGTGTTCAAACGCGTGAGGTTGACCTGGCCCATGGTCCAACCGCCGAAACGGCGCTCTTTGATTTCTTCGTACAACAAAATCACCACATCGCTGTGGCGCTCGTCGTTGACGATTTGGTGATACAGGGCATTGACTTGGTTGCGCCCGCCCTCCAAGGCCTGCAAATAAATGCCACCGCCATAGCACAAGATGCCGGTGATGCCGTTGGACAAATTGTGTTCACGCGATGACGCCAAGATGGAGTCGGTGGGGCTGCCGCTGGTGGGGTTGACGGCGCGGCTGACATAAATCATTCGAACCAGCATGGGGTCAATCCTTTTGTGGGATGAGGGACAAAAATTCGCGGCGCAGATTGGGGTCTTTCAAAAAAGCCCCGCGCATGACAGAATTGATCATGCGGCTGTCCATGTCTTTGACGCCACGCCAAGCCATGCAAAAGTGGGTGGCCTCCATGACGATGGCCAAACCATCGGGCTGGGTTTTGACCTGGATGAGGTCGGCCAACTGGACCACCGCCTCTTCTTGGATTTGTGGTCGGCCCATCACCCATTCGGCCAAGCGGGCGTACTTGGACAAGCCAATCACATTGGTGTGTTCGTTGGGCAACACACCAATCCAAATTTTGCCGATCACCGGGCAAAAATGGTGGCTGCATGCGCTGCGCACGGTGATGGGGCCGACGATCATCAACTCGTTGAGGTGCTCGGCGTTGGGGAATTCGGTCACCGTGGGCGAGGCCACATAGCGGCCACGAAACACCTCGTTGATGTACATCTTGGCCACACGCCGCGCGGTGTTGCCGGTGTTGTGGTCGTTGTCGGTGTCAATCACCAGCGAGTCCAACACGCCCTGCATCTTGATTTCCACTTCGTCGAGCAAGGCCTCCAAGTCGCCGGGCTCCAAAAATTCGGCTATGTTGTCATTGGAGTGATAACGCTTGCGCGCCGCCGCCAAGCGCTGGCGGATTTTGACGGACATGGGTGTGCCCACATCGGCTTGAGCAACGTTGGACGCAGGTGGATTGGGGTTCAACATGCACAGATGGTATCAGCCTCACCATGTCCCTCAAGGGCCAGATGACTTGCCTTCAGTAACGCTTGCCGCTGATGAAAATGGCCAAGCGCAACAAGCCCGCAGACATCGCGTCCAAAGCGCGCTCCACCCACCTGCGCTCGGCATGATCGGCGGCTTGAATCTGGTGTGAACCATCCTGCAAAGCCTGGGACAAACGTTGTTTGAGTACCCGCGCCAAGTCTTGGTCTCGCGCCACCACATTGGCCTCGCGGGCGAGCAGCAGGCTCAAGGGGTCCAGATTGGACGAGCCCACCGTGACCCACTGCGCATCGATCACCGCCACTTTGGCGTGCATGAAACTGGCATGGTATTCGTGGATGCTCACGCCTGCTGCCAGCAAGGGGCCATACAGGTGACGGGCTGCGCGGTAGGGCACCACATGGTCGTAATGGCCCTGAACCAGGATGGTGATGCGCACACCGCGCTCGGCCGCTGCCAGCAAAGCACGGCGCAACCGCGCACCAGGGTAAAAATAGGCGTTGGCAATCCACACCTCGCTGCGCGCGCGACCCAAGGCATGCAAGTAGTGCCGCTCAATGCGGGTGCGGTGGCGCAAGTTGTCGCGCAACACCAAACGCGAGCGGCCCGTGGTCGGGCGCTGGCGGTCGGTTCCCCCTTCCTTCAAGGCTTCCACCGCCGCCGACAATTTGCTGTCGCGCCAATCGCGCACCGCCTGGTTGCGCCACCACAACTGGCGCATGGTGTGGCGCACATCGGCCACCAAAGGCCCGGTCAATCGCACGGCAAAATCCAGGCGCGGTTGTCGCAAAGCCGCAGTTTCATCGTGGTCAAAAAAGTCGTCCAGCACATTGATGCCACCGCAAAACGCCACCGCGCCATCGACCACGCACAGTTTGCGGTGCAAGCGCCGCCAGCGGCTGGGCACCAGCAAGCCCAAAGGCGCCACCGGCTCAAAGGTTTGCCATTGCACGCCCGCCTGCGCCAAGCGCCGCTGCCACGCCACAGGCACCTCCGGCGTGCCCACCCCATCGACCACCACACAAGTTTGCACACCGCGCTGCGCGGCGCGCTCCAAGGCTTGGGCCACTTCGGCAGCCGCACCTTGGAAATCGAAAATATAGGTTTCCAAATGGATCTCATGCCGCGCTGCATCCATGGCCTGGATCATGGCCGGAAAGAAAGCACGGCTGCCTTCCAACAAGGTGATGTGTGCTGCACTCGAGCTGGGGTTCATCTCAGAACGCAAATTCAGCGGTCAGTGGCAGGTGATCTGACATGCGCGCCCAAATGGCGCCATGCGGGGTGTGGCTGCTGACCGGGCGCAAACCCCGGGCATAAATGCGATCCAGTTGCACCATGGGCATGCGGGCCGGAAAGGTGGGTGTGGGCAAGCCATGGTGGCAACGCAAACCCATCTGGGCCAGGGGCCGGTCCAGGCGCCGCGCCCAATCGTTGAAGTCACCGGCCACGATCAACGGGGCATGGGCCGGCACTTCACGCTCGACAAAATCAAACAAACGCCGAACCTGGCGCAAACGCGAGCCGGCCAACAAGCCCAAATGCACCACGATCACATGCACCTCGCGTTGGTCCACGCTGAGCTGCACATGCAGCAAACCGCGCTGCTCAAAGCCGTGGTCAGAAATATCTTCATGCTGATGCCCCACCACCGGCCAGCGCGACAGCAAGGCGTTGCCATGCTCGCCATGGCGCGTGACGGCATTGGTTCGGTACACCGCCACAAAACCCTCGGGGCGCAAAAAATCGGCCTGCGGCATGTCGGGCCAACGCGCAAAGTGGCGCTGGCCCAAGCGGTGTGCCTTGCGCACTTCTTGCAAACACACGATGTCCACGTCGAGCTGCTCAATGGCATGGCCCAAGTTGTGGATTTCCAAGCGCCGCGCGGGCCCCAGGCCTTGCACCCCTTTGTGGATGTTGTAGGTGGCCACGCGCAAGGTTTGCAGGCCCGTCATGCCGCCCCTTTTGGTGCGGGCGGGGGCGCTGTTCGCTGCGCGATTTGGCGCGGCAACATCAATATCGCTTCCGCATTGGAGGGAGAGAACACCTCGTCGGCGGCCGCCAGCCAAGGCAACCAACGGTATTCGGTGTGTTCGCTGGGGCTCAACACAATCGGGCTGTCAGCCGGCACTTCCAAGCCAAACACATGTTCGGTGTTGCGCCGCACGCCAGGGGCGTAGCGCGGCCAGTATTGGGGGTAAATGTCGTAGATGTTTTCCAAGCCCCAATCCCACATCACACAACCCGGTGCGGTCACGTCCAAACCCGTTTCTTCGGCGACTTCGCGGGCAGCGGTTTGGGCGTAGCTCTCTTGCGCATGGTCTTTGCTGCCGGTGACCGACTGCCAACTGCCCATGTCGGCACGGCGCAGCAACAACACCTGCATCTGTCGGGTGTGGATGACCACCAACACCGATTGGGGCAATTTATAAGCGGGCGTCATGGGTGGTGGGTTGCAAAACTAAAAGCTGGTTTCAGCCACAAGCATTTTGCACCTGGGGTGCCACCGGCAGTCCACCTGCCGATATGGTGAACCGCTGGGTACTTCGATGGCACACCTGGATCGGTATTTTTGAATACAAAAAAATGCCTTTTTGACCAGCATGAACACACCATAATCCTTGTCATTGTTTTACCTCAGTTTGTCGGCTTTGCAAGGCTGGCCAGGCCCCAGCCCCATGCACCGCACCATCTTCCAAACCCCCATCGTCAACACCTTGCTGCGCGGTTTTTCCGTGGCGTTTTTAAAAGCCACAGGCTGGAAAATCGAAGGCCACCTCCCTGCGGAGGGCCAAAAAAGCGTGTTGATCGCCGCACCCCACACCAGCAACTGGGACCTCCCCTACACCTTGATGGTGGCGTTTGCCTTGCGCCTGAACATTTACTGGATGGGCAAGGTGCAAATTTTTCGCTTTCCGTTTCGCGGGCTGATGATGTGGCTGGGCGGTATTCCGGTGCAACGCGACAAGGCCAACAACCTGGTGGCCGCCTCGGCCCAAGCCTTGATGGAAGCCGAAGGCCCGGTGCAATTGGTGGTGCCACCCGAAGGCACGCGCAGCCACACCCGGTATTGGAAGACCGGTTTTTATTACATTGCCACGAGCGCCCAAGTGCCCATCGTTTTGGGCTATTTGGACTATGAGCGCAAGCTCACCGGCTTGGGCCCGGTATTTGAGCCCAGTGGCGACATCGAGGCCGACATGGCCCGCATCAAAGCCTTTTACGCCCCCTTCAAGGGCAAAAACCCACAGCAATTCGCCACCGACTGATCAGCTCGCGCTGACGGTTGCGCGTTGGCGTGACGGCAAGGGGTCGGCCTGCACCACCAAGGGCGGGGTCTGGTGGGCCTGCATCATTTGCTGAGCCTGCTCTGGGCTGGCAGACAACCAGTTCTGCCACTCAGCCTGGTTCAACAACACGGGGCGGCGTTTTTCCTCACCCGGTTTGTGAAAGCGGTTCATCACCGGGTGGGCATCGGCATTCACCGTGAGCATGGCAAACGAGGCCACGGTTGCCCCGCTTTGGGGCTCGACCCAACGCTCCCACAAACAGGCCAAACCCAAGGGCGTGCCGCTGTCGGCGGCGATCGACCAGCGCACCGCGCGGCCGGTCGCGTAACAAGGCTCGAAAAATCGATCGACCACCAACAACGCATATTGGCGCGCTTGCCACGCATGGCGAAAACTGGGTTTGGCCGCGGCGGTTTCGCTGCGCGCGTTGTAGGTGTGGCGCCCCTGACCCAGGTCTTTGGCCCAAGTGGGGATCAGGCCAAAGCGGGCCAAGCCTGCCGCGTGCCGCTCTTGGCGATGGCTGCGCAACACAATGGGGGCCAGTTGCCCGGGAAAGACTTCTTCAGCATGCCCTTGGGGCCAGCTGACCCCCAAGGCCTGGGCCGCCCATTCGGTTTGTCGGGTGGGGATGAAATTGGTGCACATGGGTGCGCCAGCAGTTCACCACTCGTCGTCATCCAGGGGGGCCTGCCCCACGTCCCAGCTGTCGCCGCCCGCACCCGCATCAAACGCCCCCATATCGGGGCGGCTGGGGTTGTCAAACGGCACGTAGCCCGCGCTGTCCTGCGCCGGGTTGGCACTGTTGCTGGTGGACTGTGGGTTGTGTGGGCTGGCACCGCCTTCCATGGCCTTGGACAAGGCATAGCCCGCCGCCAAGCCGGCCACGCCACCCAAGACTGCGCCACCCATGGCGCCCATGCCACCCGCAGCAGTGGCAGCGGCAGGCGGGTACTGCGCCGGGGCCGGGGCTTGGGGCGCGTATTGGGCGCCAAAGCCGCGCTGCGCGGGGGCTGCCGCTTGCGCTGGGTTCAGGCCTGAACCAATGATGCCGCCCGTGGCCATGGTGGCGCCGGCATAGGCCGTGGGCTGCCCAGCAGCTGGGGGCATCCCAGCGTAGGTGGCCGCGTTGGCTGCTGGGGCGGCCATGGCAGGGGCCGCAGCAGCGCGGCGGCGCAGGACCAAGCCCAACACCACCAAACCAGCGGCTGCGATCCACACATACATCAGGTTGAAACCGCCACTGGGGGCTGGGCTGGGTGGCGCCGCGTGGGCAACTGGCGCCGCAGCAGGCGCCATATCTGCCTTCGCGCTGGCAGGGCTGGGGGCACCGCGCACCTGGGCAAGCACCGTGTCATAGGTTTTGGCAAAAGCCTCTGGGCTGGTGGCGAACTTGAGCGAGGGTTCGATGGTTTTGGCCTGGTCCAAAGCCTGTTGGGCCTCGAAGTATTTGCCTTGGCGCGCCAACACCTGGCCCAACTCATAGTGGGCTTTGGCACTTTGGGGCTTGGCCTGCAATACCTCGCGCAACATGGTCTCGGCTTGGGGCAATTGCCCCGCACCCACAGCGGCCTCAATGTCTTTGGGGCTGGGCAAAGCCAAAGCCCAACCCGCGGCCAAGGCCAAGGTCAGGGCGAGCAACATGCGTTGCAACCGCGTTTGAAAAGAGTGGTTCATGGGGCAATCCTTTGACAGTTCGACAGGTGGGCCATTGCAACACAGGTCACGGCCAAAACCATGACAAAGCCTTGT
>CANFPJ010000064.1 GCA_947448885.1 Comamonadaceae bacterium | reverse complement strand
TGTGAACACGTGGTCGGACATCAACCCGTGCCACACCCACTTCAAGCAACGGGTGGAAGACGTCAAACGCGGCATTTTTCAAGCCGGCGGCTTTCCCTTGGAACTTCCGGCCATTTCACTGGCCGAAGCTTTTGTGCGCCCAACCACCATGCTGTACCGCAACATGCTGGCCATGGAAACCGAAGAGCTGATACGCAGCCACCCCATCGATGGCGCCGTGCTGATGGGCGGTTGCGACAAAACCACCCCAGGTCTGTTGATGGGGGCCATTTCAGCCGGTGTGCCATGCATTTACCTGCCCGCTGGTCCCATGTTGCGCGGCAACTGGCAAGGGCAGGCCCTGGGCTCTGGCTCTGATGCCTGGAAATATTGGGACGAAAGACGTGCCGGAAAAATCAGCGATGTGCAATGGTTGGGGATTGAGGGCGGGATTGCCCGCAGCCACGGCACCTGCATGACCATGGGCACAGCCGCCACCATGATGGGCATGGCCGAAGCCCTGGGCATGACCTTGCCAGGCGCCTCCAGCATCCCTGCGCCAGATGCCAATCACCCGCGCATGGCGGCCGCTTGTGGGCGGCGCATTGTGGACATGGTTTGGGAAGACCTGACCCCGGCCAAACTGCTGACCCCGCACCATTTTCAAAATGCCATCACCGTGGCCATGGCCATGGGTTGCAGCACCAATGCCATCATCCATTTGGTGGCCATGTCCCGCCGAGCGGGTGCTGCTTGCACCGTGGGCTTGGACGACTTCGACGCGGCCAGCCGAAAAATCCCCGTGATCGCCAACATCCGGCCCAGCGGTGACACCTATTTGATGGAAGACTTTTACTACGCAGGTGGCATGCCAGCCCTGATCAAGACCTTGTCGGACCACCTGCACCTGGATGCGATGACGGTCAATGGCCTGACCCTGGGCGAGAACGTGGCGATAGCGCAGGTGCACAACGCGGATGTGATCCGCCCGCTGGATCGCCCGTTGTATGCAGAAGGCGCGTTGGCGGTGCTCAAAGGCAACATCGCCCCTGCGGGTGCGGTGATCAAACCCAGCGCCTGTGCGCCGCATTTGCGCCAACACACAGGTCCAGCCATGGTTTTTGACAGCTACCCCGAGATGAAGGCCGCCGTGGATGACGAGAATTTGGACATCACCGCAGACCATGTGCTGGTGCTGCGCAATGCCGGCCCACAAGGCGGCCCCGGCATGCCCGAATGGGGCCAATTGCCCATCCCGCGCAAACTTCTGGCGCAAGGTGTGCGCGACATGGTTCGCTTGTCCGATGCGCGCATGAGTGGCACCAGTTACGGCGCCTGCATCCTGCATGCGTCCCCAGAGGCGTTCATCGGTGGCCCCCTGGCCTTGGTCAAAAACGGCGACCTGATCACCGTGGATGTGCCAGCGCGCCGTTTGCACCTGGAGGTCAGCGATGAAGAATTGGCCCAGCGGCGCGCCCAATGGCGAGCCCCGGCACCCCGCTACGAACGCGGCTATGGCTGGATGTTCAGCCGCCACATCCTGCAAGCCGACCAAGGCTGCGACTTTGATTTTTTAGAGACCGCATTCGGTGGCCCGGTCGACGAGCCGGCCATTTACTAAATCCATCACCGCCACCAAGGACGCACATGAAATGGGTCACCCGTGATTTTGTTCACCTCGACCGGGTGGCCTCCCCCTGGTTGATACAGCGCTTTGTCGACACCGAAGCGGAGTTTGTGTTTGTGCCCTGGGGCCAAGAAGAAACGCGACCCAGCGATGCCACGCCCTTTGGGATGCCTGGCGTGGCCTTGTCCTCGCATGATGAACATGGCACCACCTTTGAAAAAATCATGCGCCAATATGCCTTGGATGACCCGTCCTTGCGCCACATCGCCACCATCATTCAAGCGGGCGTTGACCATGTGTTGCACCATGCCAAAGCAGGTCCAGACGACCGGTGGGCGCAAATCGCTGTGGGGTTGCTGGCGATTTCTGAAGGCATCATGCTGCTGCACGACACCGACGACGTCATCTTGAAGGCCAGCTTTCCCATTTACGACGCGCTCTACGCCAACTTACACGCGCATGCCTTGGTCAAAGCCAAAAATCTGGAAATGCCGGGCTACCAAGGCCTGGGGCCCACCTTGCCCACGCGCTTTTTGCGTCAAGTTTTGAAGGCTTCGAGCTGAAAATCCATGGCCATAAAGCCTAGGAGTTTTTTATCGGCGCATACTGCATTAATCCGTTCTTTTGGTTAGCCACCTCCTGGGCGTCCTTGGACAAGCGCAAATAGGCGAAAACTTGGGTCATGGTTGGCCAAATAGCGTCAAGATTTGACAAGCGTCCGGAAAAGAGGTCTATCGCGGTTTAGTTGCTCTTCTGGCGCGCAACTTAAAGGTGGGGCGCGATGATGCAGAAAACGTTGGTTTAAAGCGCTTAGAAAATGATCCCTGCGAACAGATCTCTTAAAGGCGTTACTTGCAAGTGCCAGTAGCTATCCAAATTCCGTCCTGGAGAATAAAAGGAGCAAGCTGGCCGGTGCGGTAATTCTCAATCCGCAAGAATGCCACTTGCGTTCTGGCGGAATAGGTCAACGCAAACCCGTTGCCATCGGTACCAGCAGCAAGCACATCGAATTTTTCCGGACGGAAAACCGGAATTCGCTCACCAACGACCGCACCAGTGCGACGATCCACGTTAAAGGCATCCCCCACTCTTGGAACTGCTGGACGTGATTCAGTTTCTATTGCGCCACCCGAAGTGAGCGCGTAAATGTTTTTTACTTCGCAAAGAAAAGCACGTTCCCCTGCTGCAGCTATGAAAGATAAGCCGGTTAAAGCAAAACTAAAGATGATTTCTTTCATTTTTCCACTGCGGTCGCTACTAACTGCCATTCAGCCCAAGCTGCGCCAGTGAGCAGGGTTAAACAAGTAAGTATGAGAGGCTTCATTAATTGAAACAATGTTATTTGCACAGACCACTGTGAATTGTGCCGCCACTGATACCGGTAAATCTTTTATCAATACCTTCATCAAATTCATGTATTTCTAAATAATTGATGTGGGTGAACTCACCAGATGAAATGCTAATTAATTTAAAAGATTGATCTTTGCCACCTTGATCAAGGACGGTGGTTTTCCAACCAAAGGAAGTGTTTGGAAAAGGCATTCCGATGATTGCTCCGTTTGATCGGCTTACAGAAAACTCAGCGCCCATGTAAAGCTTAGTATTTTCAAAAGATCCTTTTTTATTGACCTCGCGTGTGTCAATAACTTTGCATCTGTAATCGTAAAGGCCAGCCCATGCTGTTCCGGTAAGCATGATTAAACACGTAAGTATGAGAGTTTTCATTTTTTGAAGGATACCCTAGCATAAACGCTTCTTGCCAACTCGACATTGTTCAAAATAGTGGCGGTTCCAATAACTGCAAGTACGCCAATGTTCTCAGCCGAGGACAGAACGTATGCAATTTCTTCTGGCTCGTAAGTGGGCTCGATATGGGTTGTGGCGTTCCATCGTTGAACATGCTGCCCCCCAGTGTGGGTGAAGTCGCACAGTTCGCTAAAGAATTCCTTTGTGATTTTTGAGAGAGTTCCACCAGTGAAAGCGGGTAGATGCTCAAGTCTTCTAATCAGGTGTTTGAGGTTTGGAGGTATCTGTCCGGCCCAAAATTCTTTAACCTCCTCATCGCTTGCACATAGAGCCAGCCACATTCCTCTGACGTAGCTTTCCAATGAGGAACGAAGGAGCGCGTAGGCGGATGCGTACAGCTTCTCACCAATCAGCAACACGATGGAATGGTGGTGCTGCTGCGCTATCAGCAGACAAGGGATTGCTGCTCGATTCCGCGCTGTGGCAGAGAGCTCTTTTTCGTGAAACGCGGCACGTAGCCACTCGGCGTCGGTGAGTGCAGACTTGATTCGCTCAGTTGTAATCATGCGGAATCAATTCGCAGTCTATCGGCGGGGCGCATTGATAGCATCAAGGATAGCCGCGATTAGCGTGATCGCAGAGAGGTAAGGGAGTGTTTAGATGATGAAGGCTGGAGTATGAGTGGCAAGCATATGACGTTCCAGTTTCCTGTGAAAACTTGCCCAGCATCACGCGCTTGATGGCTTCATCCGCCACAGCTGAAGCCGGTGCGGCAACTTCAGGCGCATCGGGCGCACCCTTGATGAAGTCATCGACTGATTTCGTTTGAGGACGTTTAACGATTGCCACTTAATACCCCCGCTTTAATATTAATTTAATCCAAAAACACCATTAACCAAAGCCGTCATCTCTTCGATCGACTTGGCATCCTTGGGCGACATTTCCATCACCGCCATGCCCTGCCCTGCGGCGTTGGCGATGGGTTTTCTTCAGCGTACCGGCGCGTCCAGATAGACCTGACAAGCCTGGCTACTCGTGTCGATGGCGGTGCAGGCTCAAGACCCATACTCAGCACGCAATATTTTGGCACCCTCCACCATCGCCTGAAGCTTTCCTTGGGCCACTTCCCTGGGCAGGTATTTCATGCCGCAGTCGGGCGCCAAGATCACTTGCTCGGGCTTGATGAAGGCCAAAGCGCGCTTGATGCGCGAAGCCACCACCACCGGGGACTCAATGGCCATGTCGCTCAAGTCCAAGCAACCGACCATGATTTGCTTGTCACCCAGGGTTTTCAGCACCGCGCAATCCAGGCCTGATTGCGCGGTTTCAATCGACACCTGGCTGCAACTGCACTGGGCAAATTCGGGCAAGAAGTTGTAGCCCTCTGGCCGTGCATGGATCACGGCGGCATAGCCAAAACAAATGTGCACAGCGGTGGTGCCCGTGACGCCTTGCAATGCGCGGTTCAAGGCCTGGATGCCGTATTGACGGGCCTTCTCTGGCCGCGCTTGCATATAGGGTTCATCCACTTGAACCACGTCTGCGCCGTTGGCAAACAACTCCAAAATCTCTGCATTCAAGGCCACGGCGTAGTCCATGGCCGCCTCCTCTTCGGTGGCGTAAAAATCGTTTTGCGCCTGCTGCAACATGGTGAACGGGCCAGGCACCGTGATTTTGACCTTGCGCTGGGTATGGGCCTTGAGGAAGAGCAAGTCCTCCAACTCGATGGGCCGGGCGCGCTGGATCTTGCCCACAATGCGGGGCACTGGGTTGGGGTGGCCGGAACGGTCCAGCCCCACGCCAGGGTTGTCGATGTCAATGCCCTCCAATGCGGTGGCGATGCGATTGGAGTAACTCTCGCGCCGAATTTCGCCGTCGGTGATGATGTCCAAACCGGCATCCTCTTGGGCCCGGATGGCCAGCAAGGTGGCGTCCTCCATGGCTTGCTGCAAATGCGGCTCAGCCACGCGCCACAGTTCTTTGGCGCGCACCCGGGGTGGGAAACGACCGGCGAGTTTTTCGCGGTCGATCAACCAATCGGGTTGGGGGTAACTGCCGACGATGGTGGTGGGGAAAAGCATGGGGTCTCCTGGCGAATAAAAATCAAAATGAACAATGGCGTCAAGTGGGTGTGGCCCATGGCATGGGGTTGGCATTCAGGCCCCAATAAAAACTCTTTTGCCGGGTGTATTCCAAAATGCCTTGGCGGCCTTTTTCGCGGCCCATGCCACTCATTTTCATGCCACCAAACGGGGTGCTGATGGAAAACACTTTATAGGTGTTGACCCATACCGTTCCCGTGTGCAGCGCACTGCCCAGTCGCCATGCGGTTTTGTAGTCTTGGGTCCAAATGCCAGCGGCCAATCCATAAACGTTGTCATGGCATTGGGCCAGCAAATCTTCCTCGCTGTGCCAAGGCAACAAGGCCAACACGGGGCCAAAAATTTCCTCTTGGCACATGCGTGCGGAGTTGGGCAAGCCCTCCATCACGGTGGGCAAGTAATAGCTGCCGCGCTCATACATGGCCCCTGTGGGCCGTCCGCCGCCATGCAACAACTGCCCCCCCTCTGACAAACCCAACTGCACATAGCGATCCACCTCAGCGCGGTGGCGGCTGTGGATCAGCGGGCCCATTTGGGTGCGTTCGTCTGCAGGGTCACCGACCCGCAAGGCACGCACCCCAGCCAGCAGCCGCTCACGAAAAGCGGCGTAAACCGAGGCATGCACAAAAGCCCTGGAGCCGGCGATGCAGGACTCACCCGATGAGCTGAAGATGCCATACAACACCCCCGCCACCGCGTGGTCCAAATCGGCATCCGCACACACGATGGTGGGGGACTTTCCACCCAACTCCAAGGACGTGGGCATGAGCTTTTCGGCGGCCAAACGTTGGATGCCCAGGCCCACTTCGGTGCCACCGGTGAAGGCGATGCGCTGGATCAAGGGGTGGCGCACCAAGGCTTCGCCCACCAGAGAGCCTTTGCCCGGCAACACGCTCAAAATGCCATCGGGCACACCCGCTTGCTGGCCAATGCGCGCCAACTCCAAGGCCATGCGGGGGGTGATCTCAGCGGGTTTGATGACCACAGCACAACCAGCGGCCAAGGCTGGCGCGATTTTTTGGGCTTCGCTGGCGATGGGGGAGTTCCAAGGGGTGATGGCCCCGACCACACCCAAGGGTTCATGCACGCTCATGGTGATGAAGTCGCCGCGCTGGGGGGTGAGTTGATCCTCCCAGGTCTCACAGGCCGCTGCAAAGTATTGAAAAGTGCCGGCCGCACTGGCCACCAAGGCACGCGTCTCGTTGATGGGCTTGCCGTTGTCCAAGCGTTGCAGCTGTGCCAACTCCTCTGCCCGCTCGCGGATGCCTGCGGCCATGCGGTAGAGGATGCCCGCGCGCTCATGGCGCTTGAGGCCTGCCCAACTTTTGTGCAGCCGGGCTTTTTCAGCCGCTTGCACCGCCTCGTCCACATCGGCCACGGTGGCCGCATGCAGTTGCGCCACCTCGCTGCCATCGGCCGGGTAATGGGTGGTGTATTCGGGTCCGCTGGCATCGCGCCATTGGCCGGCCATGAACGCTTGCAAGAAATAGGGCATCTGCTGGCCACTCATGCCAAATGCCGATCGCGCATCCAATCGGTGCACAGTTTCACCGCTTGGTCCAGCAAGGCGGGTTGCCCCACAAAGTAATGGTTGGCGCCCTGAATGGCCACCATGGTCTTGTCACGGCTGGCCGAAGCGGTGTGGATGCGGTGCGTGTGGGGTTGGGGAACCGCATCATCTGCGGTGTGCTCGATCGACAGCATGGGCACCGAAATGCCCGCCGCACAGGTTTCCCCATGGGCATGGGTGTCATCGGGCGACCATTGGGACAACCAAGAGCGCAAAGTCGAAAAGCGGGCCAAGCCCACCGGGCCATTGTTGGCCGTTTCGGGGTCGCCCATGAAACACGTGCCAATGGGGCGGTCGTTGGGGTCGAGCCATGGGTCTAAAAATCGGGGCTCGGCCATGGTCCTGTGGGTGACAAAACCGCGCTCCATTTCCTTGCCGCCACTGCTGCGCAATTGCGCCAGCGTGTGTTTGACCCACTCGGTGCGGCGGCGAATGCGCGCGAGTTGCGCATTCCGAAAGCGTTGCATGAACTCGGCGCTGTAAGGGGGGCGCAAATCAGGGTGATAGATGTCCAACGCGGGGTCGCGCACATCGGGGTTGTTCTCGTCGATGACACTGGGGTCGATCCAGTCTGCAAAAGTCACGGCGCGTGAAACATGGGCGGCCTGAAAAATAAACGCATCGGCGGGCATCAAGCCAGCGGTCATGATGTGGCAAGGGTCGCCCGCCGGGGTGTGGGTGATGCTGGGTCGCTCCGCCTGTGATTGATACAACAAGGCCAGTGAGCCGCCACCAGACCAACCGGCCAACACCACTTTTTCATAGCCCCAGACGGTTTTGGCGTGGCGAATGTAGGCCCCCAAATCGACGACCACGTTTTCCATGATCAAGGCACTGTCGTTGCGGGCATAACGGCTGCCTGCGCACAACACATGAAACCCCGCCTGCGCCATGGCGCGGGGCATGGGCAACAACTGCAAGGTGGTGGCCGGGTGCATGTAGATGACCAAAGTTTTGGAATTCACCCCTTTGGGAAGGTAGCGAATACCTTCCAAATGCACGGTTCCCAAGGAACCGGCAAAACCGTAAACCGACTTGAAGGCGGACGGTTCGGCAAAAGAAATATGCACCCATTCTGAGGTGGTTTCGTGCTGCGGGCGGGTGGCGTCATTCATGGTGTGGCTTTGCATTGAAAATCAAAATGGCTGGCGGGTGGTATCAGCGCCGATGGGCTGTCAAGGCCACTGTTTGACCCACAGAAATGTCTTCCCCCTGCATGCGGTTGCCCTGCACGGTGACCTTGACGGTGTGGATGCTTTGATCGGCCGCGACGTATTGAAAGCTCAACCGGTCGGCTTGCAACTGAGCGCCGACCAAGGTCTGCGCTTGTCCGCCCATGCGCCTGACGCCCCCAATGCGCTGAAAAATTTGGTCCAGGCGCACGCTGAATGCGGCGCCCTGGGCAGGCTCAAAGGTCCAGTTGCCAGCGACATCCGCGGGCACCACCCACATCATGGCCTTTGACCGGGCGGTTTGGGTGACGGCATCGGGCTCCCATTCGACCATGTCAAAGTCGTGCGAAACCACCCGCGTGCCAGGCTTCATTTTGAGGATGGTGGGCCGCAGTTGGTAATTGATTTCAGGCAATAAATAGAGCGTCAGCACGGTGGCTTGGCTGAAATCGGTTTGAAAAATGTCGCCCTGGATGATGCGCACCTTGTCTTGCACACCCGCTTCAACCACTTTTTGCTGGGCAAAGGCGGCCAATTTGGGGTTGTACTCAATGCCCACTGCGCGCGCGCCATGTTTTTTGGCCGCGGTGATGGCAATCACCCCGTCGCCGGCCCCCAGGTCGTAAAGCAGGTCTTGGTCATTGACTTGGGCCATGCGCAGCATGTTGTCGACCAGTTCGTTGGGCGTGGGCAACCACATCACGTCCTTGCCCATTTGTCCTAGGGTGGGTTTGTAGGTGGCATCGTTGCCCGTGGGCTGGGCCCATGTCAGCGAACACAGCAACACCCAGCTGCTGGCCCAGGCGACCCCTGTTTTGCAAATGAAATTCACGTTTGAAATGCTCCCAAAAACCATCCCATCAAAGTGGCACGCCCAAACACCCTTGTTCAAGGATGCGCGGAATCACCCATGTCCCGCGCGGGCACAGGCATCAACCATTCTGCACGAATGTCGCTCAGCGTTGGGGTACCGCACAAACGCATGGTGCGAATCAATTCGTCTTGCAAGATGGCCAAGGCACGGTGGGCACCGGCCTCGCCAGCCGCTGTGGCGCCATAAACCATGGCCCGCCCCACCAACACCCCTTGTGCCCCCAAGGCCAAGGCCTTGACCACATCTTGACCGCGCCGCACACCCCCATCGACCCAAACGGGGATGCGCCCGCGCACGGCCTGCACCACATCGGGCAATGCATGCAGCGAAGCCACCGCGCCGTCCAACTGCCGACCGCCGTGGTTGGACACCACCAAGGCATCGCAACCCATGGCGCACGCCCGCTCGGCATCGGCCGGGTGCAAGATGCCTTTGAGCACCAAGGGCCTGGGCCAAACATCGCGCACCCGTTGCAGGGCATCCCAATCAAAGCTGGTGTCATGGTTGCGGCCCACCGAAGTGGCCAAAGCCGAAGCATTGGCTTGCTGTGGGGCCAAGCCCAACAGGCTTTCCATCACCGGCATGCCTTGGCGCGCGATGCGCCACCACCAGGCTGGTTTGGATGCAAAGTCAAAGAGGTTGTGCGGGGTGAAACGAAACGGCACTGAAAAGTGGTTGCGATGGTCACGCTCGCGTTTGCCGCCCACTGGCAAATCCACGGTGATGACCAACGCCTCGTAATCGGCCGCCAAGGCACGCTGAATCAAGCCAAAAAAAAAGTCTTTGTCTTTCAGCGTGTAAGGTTGAAACCACAGTCGACCTTGAACGGCTTCGGCAATGCGTTCAATCGATGCGGTGGCCGTGCTCGACAAAACATAGGGGATGCCAGCCGCCACGGCCGCTTTGGCAATGGCCAGGTCGGCACCCGGATAACCATAACCCAGGGCACCGGTTGGCGCGGTGGCCATGGGCATGGCCATGCTGCGACCAAAAATTTCACTTTGGGTGTTGATCATCGACACATTGCGCAAAACCCGGGGCCGCAAGCGCAGATCCTGAAATGCGCGGCGATTGGCGTGCAATGTCACCTCATCCTCCGCCCCACCCTCAAAGAAGTCGTACAAGGCCCGTGGCAAGCGGCGTTGGGCCGCGGCGCGCAAGTCATCAATCGAATAGGCCGGGGTCAAGCGCGCACCCCGCGCAACCGCTCCAAGCCAGCGGCTTCACCAGGCTTGACACGCACCAGCACAGCGTTCACGACGCCAAAGTTTGAGGCGTCCAAAGCCAGTCCAGGCAGCGGTATTGGTCATCCACGTTGCGTTGGCTGAAGATCTCGGAGCGCACCTGCGCTTGCACGCCATCGCAGTGAAAGTCTTCCCACAGTTGGCGCGACACCCATTGAACCCGCGCCGTGCGTAAAAAGCGCGCTCGTTCAAAGGCCTTGAAGGCTGACGAAACATCCGTGCCATGCTGCTGTATGCCTTGCGTCAGGCAAACCACATCCTCAATCGCCATGCCAGCACCCTGGGCCAACGATTGCAAAGTGGCGTGGGCCGCATCGCCCAACAGGCACACGCGGCCATCGTGCCATTGGCGCATGGGCTCGCGGTCGGCAATGGCCCAGCGCCGCTCCACATTGACCAAGCGGGCCACTTGCTGCGCCTCTGGTTGCGCCTGCGCCAACAGTTGTTGAAGGTAGTCCAGATAGCCATGATCCTGCGTGGACGACACATGCGCTGGCAGTTGAACCACCAGCACGATGTTGAGCAAGCTGGCTTTTCGCAAGGGGTAGTAAATCACATGCAAGCCCGGTCCCGCCCACATGGTGACACTCTGGCGTTGTTGCACCTCGGCAGGGGCTTGGTCCATGGGAATCAGGCTTCGGTGGGCCACATAACCCGACTCACGCGGAACATCGTCAGGGCGCATTTGCGCACGCAAGCGCGATCGCAGTCCGTCGCAGGCCACCACGGCCACAGCGGGGATGGTCTCGCCTTGCGCGGTGTGCAGGCTCACAGCGTCGTTGGTTTGGGTGTAGCCCGTGACCGTGGTCGACTGGTTGAGCGATATGTGAGGGTACTTTTCGCAAGCTTTCAGCAACAACTCATGCATGTCCACACGGTGAATGGCCAAATAGGGTTGAGACTGATAGCGTTGTGCAAATTCCGTTGTCTGCAAAGGAATGTGCGACAAGGTTTGCCCCGTGAGGTAGTCATAGAGCAGGATGTCTTTGGGGAAATAAGCAGCTGCGCGAACCGCTGCCCCAACACCCAATTCGTCCAACATGGGCATGACATTGGGGCCCATTTGCACCCCATACCCAATGGCCCCAATTTGATCGGCTTGTTCCAGCAACTGCACCCGATGCCCTTGACGCCCCAAGGCCAGGGCCATGGCCACGCCACCAATGCCGCCACCCACCACCACCACCGGGTGTTGCTGTGTCAAGACCGATGTCATAACCCCCCCTCAATCACTGGCCACAATCGCATTGCGCTTGATGAACGCGGCATAACTTTCTCTTTCTTTTTTCATCGAGGCGGACAATGCCGAGGGTGTTTCCAATTCGCCCACCAAGCCTTGCGACTCGAGCTTGGCCGCAAATGGGGCTGATTTGGTGATGGCCAACAACTCACGGCTCATGCGCTCCACCACCGCAGCCGGGGTGCCGGTGGGGGCCACCAAGCTGAATGAACTGTTGGTGCTGACATCGGCAACACCTGCCTCTGCCACGGTGGGCAGCCCCGGCAGCAAAGGGGTGCGCTGCTCGCTGGCAATGGGGATGATTTTGCCGGCCTTGATCAACGACAGGGCGGAGGCCACATCTGGGAACAAAAAATTCAACTGCCCGGCCAGCAAATCTTGATAGGCGGGCCCCACGCCTTTGTAAGGCACATGCAAAAAGCGGGCACCCGTTTTCTCTTCCAGCATGCGCACCCCCAGGTAAGTGGTGCTTCCGGTGCCCGCTGAGCCGAAAGAGATCTTGCCCGGTTCGCGCTTGCCCAAGTCAATCAACTCGGCCAAGCTGCGCGCTTTGGTCGCGGGATTGACCACCAAGACCAAAGGTGCAAACGCCCGCATGATGGGAACGAAATCACGCTCCGCGTCGTAGGACAGGTTTTTGTACAAACTGCCATTGATGGTCAAGGAGGTGTTGGCCGAAACCAAAAAGGTGTACCCGTCTGGGGGCGATTTGGCCACGGCTGCGGCCCCAATATTGCCGCTGGCCCCAGGCCGGTTTTCGACCACAAACTGCTGCTTGAACACATCGCCCAAGGCCTGGGCCAACATCCGGGCATACAAATCGGTGCCACCGCCGGGCGAGGAAGAAACGATCAACTTCACCGGCCGCGCCGGCCAAGCCTCCTGGGCCCACAACGACAAGGGGTGGGTGCTGGCCAGGCCCGTCAAACTCAAAGCACCCGCTTTGAGCCACTGACGGCGACTCGGGTCACACAATGATGACGACAACAGGGTTGATTTCATCACTGGCACCTCACAGTTCCACGCCCAATCGGCGGTCCAAGGAGTAAGGGCCGCCACCACGCCACCAGATGGCCAAGGAGACCAAGCCCCAGAGCAAGACGAATTCGTAGCCTTTGTTCAACCAAGAAAACCCATTGGGCAAGTATTGGGTGAAGAAAATCACCGCCATTTCAATGGTGATGGCCGCCGCAAAAAAGCGAGTGAACAGGCCCAGTGCCAAGCTGATGCCGCCCACAAACTCCACGAAGATCAACAAGTACACGACCAACAATGCAGGCTCAAAACCGAGCTTTTCAAACACCGGGGCCACCACGTCTGGGCCTTTGGAAATTTTGCCCCAGCCATGGACTGCCAAAATCAAACCGGTGGCGCATCGGATCAAAGGCCAAGACAGCGGGGTCAACCACGCGTACAGCGGCCCCAAACGTGGCACCAGCAAGCGAGGGGGCGGTGCAGGGACCGTCGGTTCTGGGGTTGGGAGGGAATCATTCATGTCTTGCAAGTCCTTCTATATTTGGCCATGACCATGCGGCCATCATGCCTGACAAAGCAGGCCTTGGCACTGAGGGATTTACCCATGCCCTGCCCTGGCTTGCCTGGGCATTTTGTGGTGCGCCAGCGCTGCCTTCGTGCTGCACTGTCGCCACGGCTACTCTGCCACCTGACATCCAACCCGTCTGGCCGTGGAGTCTGGTCATAATGAAGCGTTTTTTTGACCGCATGCACCCCATGAAACACTTGACCATCTTGACCGGCGCTTCCCGAGGCATGGGATTGGCCATGGCACAGCTGCTCTGCGCCCATGAACACGCCCAATTGCTGTGCATTTCACGCCAAAGCGCCCCCGAATTGGACAGTTGGGCTGCCCAGCAGGGTGCCAGTCTGGTTCAGTGGCGCGCTGATCTGGCACAGCCCATACCAGTGGCGCAAAAACTGCTCGAATGGTTGCAGCAATGGGACCCGAGCGAATTTGCCAGCGCCACCTTGATCAACAACGCGGGTGTGATTGGTCATCTGGGTCCGATGACCCCTCAAAATGACCAGCTTTTGCAGCAAACTTTGGCCATCAATTTGGAAGCCCCGATGCAGCTCACAGCGGCTTTCCTGACCGCCACCCGCGCTTGGGCTGCGCCAAAAAAAATAGTCAACATTTCTTCTGGCCTGGGTCGGCGTGCCATGGCTGGCAGCAGCATGTATTGCGCCAGCAAAGCGGGACTGGACCACTACAGCCGCTGTGTGGCCCTGGAAGAGGCCAGCCTGCCCAATGGCGCACGCATTGTTTCCTTGGCGCCTGGGGTGATTGACACCGACATGCAGTCCGATTTGCGTGCGGGGGACCAAAGCCAGTTTCCAGAAAGAGAGAATTTTGTCAACCTCAAAGCCACGGGCGCACTGGCTTCACCACAAGAGGCTGCGGCTCGGGTGCTGGCCTTTCTGAACCGCCCTGATTTTGGCCAACAGCCGGTCGCCGATTCGCGCGACGCTTGACGGCTTTGCGCTTTCACGTTTACCCAGGAGAAAACCATGCGTGATGTTGTTGTCGTGAGCGCTGTGCGCACCGCCATTGGAACCTTTGGCGGCAGCCTCAAAGATGTGCCGCCCACCGAATTGGGAACCACGGTGGTCCGCGAGGCCTTGTCCCGCGCCCAGGTCAATGGCGCGGACGTGGGCCATGTGGTGTTTGGCCATGTGGTCAACACGGAACCCAAAGACATGTACCTGTCTCGGGTGGCCGCCATCCAAGCCGGTTGCGGCCAAGAAACCCCCGCCTTCAATGTGAACCGCTTGTGTGGCTCTGGCTTGCAAGCCATCGTGTCTGCGGCCCAGTCCATCCTATTGGGTGACTGTGATGTTGCCATCGGTGGTGGCGCGGAAAACATGAGCCGCGCGCCCTTTGCCAGCCTGAACATGCGCTGGGGCTCACGCATGGGCGACACCAAAATGGTGGACATGATGGTCGGCGCCTTGCACGACCCGTTTCAAACCATCCACATGGGGGTGACGGCCGAGAACATCGCCAAAAAATGGGGCATCACCCGGGATGACCAGGACGCTTTGGCGCTGGAGAGCCACCTGCGCGCCGAGCGTGCCACGGCGCAAGGTCGGTTCACAGACCAAATCGTGCCCGTGATGCTCAAAACCCGCAAAGGCGATGTCGCCTATGCCACCGACGAACACTTTCGCACCGGGGCCACCGCGGAAGACTTCTCCAAACTAAAGCCCGTCTTCATCAAAGAAAACGGAACCGTGACCGCTGGCAATGCATCGGGCATCAACGACGCTGCGGCCGCCGTGGTGTTGATGGACGCCCAAGTGGCCCAGCATCGTGGCTTGAAGCCCATGGCACGGTTGGTGGCCTATGCCCATGCGGGTGTGGACCCAGCCTATATGGGCATTGGCCCCGTCCCTGCCACCCAAAAAGCCCTGGCCAAAGCCGGATTGACGGTGGCCGATTTGGATGTCATCGAAGCGAATGAAGCTTTTGCCGCCCAAGCCTGTGCGGTCACCCGCGACCTGGGCCTGGACCCCGCCAAGGTCAACCCCAATGGCTCGGGCATTTCATTGGGCCACCCGATTGGCGCCACGGGTGCCTTGATCACCGTCAAGGCCTTGCATGAACTGCATCGCATCCAAGGGCGCTATGCCTTGGTGACCATGTGCATCGGTGGCGGTCAAGGCATTGCCGCCATCTTCGAGCGCGTCTAAACCTTGCAGAAAACAAACGTCCCCAAGCTGAACCCATTGATGCGAGTTGCACCATGACCGAGATCGTGATTGACGAAAAATACACCAACCCCAGCGAACCCAGTTTGCAATGGTCAAATGACTTGGCGGTGGACATGGCCCCCATGGACGAGACCCATGTGGAGTTTGTCGCCCTGCTGGGCGCCGCCCAAATGGCCAGCGATGCCGATTTGATGGACCGCTACCAAGACGTCCTGGCCCATACCGAAGATCATTTCGAGCGCGAAGACCGCTGGATGGCGCAAACCCAATTTGGACCCATGGGTTGCCACGCCCAGCAACACGACACCATTTTGCAAGTCATGCGCGAAGGTTTGCGCCGTGGCCGCGAGCTCCACCAATTGCCCTTGGTCAGGCAGTTGTTGCACGAAGTCGGCATGTGGTTTGAGCAGCATGCCCAAACCATGGATGCAGGCTTGGCCATGTACCTCAAGGCCGCCGAGTTTGATCCGGAAACGGGTGTGATGGCCAAGCCCGAGGCGGTGGCATCAGCGCCTCAGTGCTGAGCCAGCCTTTCAATGGCCAAGGCTGAACCCGCCACCAAGGCTTTTAACTTGGCCTGAGCCGTTTCGCGGTCCATGGGGGCCATGCCGCAGTTGGTGCAAGGAAACAAACGGTCTTTGCTGACAAATTGCAAGGCTTTGCCAATGGTGTCGGCCACTTCTTCAGGAGTTTCGATCACATCGGACGCCACATCGATCACGCCCACCATCACGTCTTTGCCCTTGAGCAAAGCGATCAAGTCCATGGGCACATGCGAGTGAAAGCACTCCAAGCTGACTTGCTGGATGCTGCTTTTGGCCAGCGCCGGAAACACTTTTTCATATTGCCGCCACTCGTGGCCCAAGGTGTTTTTCCAATCCACATTGGCTTGAATGCCATAGCCATAGCAAATGTGCACGGCGGTGGTACAGGTCAAGCCCAAGGCGGCACGCTCTAGCGCTTTGACGCCCCAGTCGGCGGCGTCTTCCATGTAGACATTGAAGGCGGGCTCGTCAAATTGGATGATGTCGATGCCATCGGCTTGCAGCGCCAGCGCCTCTTGGTTGAGCAACTCGGCAAAGGCCATGGCCATTTGGATGCGACCTTCTTTGCCCTCGCCATAAAACCGGTCGGCCACGGTGTCCACAATGGTCATGGGACCAGGCAAAGTGAATTTGGTTTTTTTCTTCGTGTGGGCACGCAGCAGTTGGGCTTCCATGGCGTGGACTCGGCCTTTCAAGCGCAGCTTGGCCACCACCTGCGGCACCATGGCGTCATAGCGGTTGTTGCGAATGCCCATCTTGACCTTGTTCTCAAAGTCAATGCCCTCGACCTGCTCTAAAAAACCGTGCACAAAATGCTGCCGCGCTTGCTCGCCGTCACCGATGATGTCCAAACCCGCGTCTTCTTGCGCCTTGATCCACAACATCGTGGCATCGGCCTTGGCTTGGCGCAGGGAGTCGCCAGCTTGCTTCCACTGCGGCCACAGCTTCTCGGGCTCAGCCAGCCAATCGGGTTTGGGCAAGCTGCCAGCAATGGTGGTTTCAAACATCGGTTACTCCAAAAAATCAGGCAATCACTGCCTCAGGGTCAGGTAAAGAGGCCACATCTGCAAGCCCCATGGACTTCGCCAATAACTCAAACGATCTCAACTGAACCACAGGGTCGTGTGTCCAAGAACACACCACCAGTTCATCGAGTTCAAGCTGCTTGGCAAGGTTGTGCAGTTTATCTGCCGCTTGCGTGGGGTTGCCCACCAGCGCGGTGTCGCGCATGGCCATCATCTCGGCCATCTCTTGGGGGCTGACATCTTTCACCGCGTCTTCGGGCGACAGCAAAGGACCAACACGCCCACGGTTGCGGTCCATGCGCCAGCGAGCGCGGCTTTGGAACTGAAACCACGCTTCGTCTTCTGTATCTGCAGCCAAGGCAGATACACAAATGGTGACCTCCGGTTTGTCCAAATAGGGGCTTGGCCGAAACTGGCTGCGGTACATCTCCAAAGCTTGTTCCACGCCCACGCCATCGCTGAAAAAGTAGGCAAATGCATAAGGCAAGCCCAAATGCGCGGCGAGTTGGGCACCGT
>CANFPJ010000063.1 GCA_947448885.1 Comamonadaceae bacterium | reverse complement strand
GGACTACCCGGGCGTCGGCCCCGAACATGCTTTTTTGAAAGACATTGGCCGCGCCGAGTACGTGGGCATCACCGACCAAGAAGCGCTGGATGCGTTCCACTACCTGTGCCGCACCGAGGGCATCATTCCCGCGCTGGAGTCCAGCCACGCCGTGGCCCACGCCATGAAGCTCGCCAAAACCATGACGCCGCAACAATCCATCTTGGTGAACCTGTCGGGGCGTGGTGACAAAGACATTGGCACCGTCGCCGATTTGTCCAACGCCGACTTTTTCTGCCGCCCCAGCTGCCAAGGCCAAACCGTCAAAGGCGAACAAGCCATTTCACTGGCGGCATTGAACGGGAGCAAAGCATGAGCCGCATCACCCCCGTCATGGCTGCACTCAAAGGTGCAGGCCGCAAAGCCTTGATTCCTTACCTGATGGCCGGTTTTCCCGAGCCCTCGCACACCTTGGGCCTGATGCACGCTTTGGTGCAGGGTGGTGCCGACATCATCGAACTGGGTGTGCCTTTCAGCGACCCCATGGCCGACGGCCCCGTGATTCAAAAAGCCGGTGAAGCCGCGCTGCGCCACGGTGTGGGCATGGGCGAGGTGCTGGCCATGGTGCGTGAATTTCGCGCCACCGACAGCACCACCCCGATTGTGTTGATGGGCTACGCCAACCCGGTGGAGAACTACAACCTCAAGCACGGCGTCAACAGTTTTGTCAGCGATGCCGCCAAAGCCGGTGTGGACGGTGTGCTCATCGTCGACTACCCGCCCGAAGAATGCGTGGACTTTGCCGCCAGCTTGCGTGCCCACGACATGGATTTGATTTTTTTGCTCGCCCCCACCAGCACCGACAAACGCATGCAGCAAGTGGCGGCCGTGGCCAGTGGCTATGTGTATTACGTCTCGCTCAAAGGCGTGACGGGTTCGGGCGCCTTGAACACCGACGAGGTCGAAGCCATGCTGCCGCGCATCCGCCAGCATGTGCACATTCCGGTCGGTGTGGGCTTTGGCATCCGCGACGCCGCCACGGCCCAAACCATTGGCCAAGTGGCCGATGCGGTGGTGATTGGCAGCAAGCTGATTCAATTGGTGGAAGCCGCCCCCAGCGGCCAAGCCGCTGAACAGGCCCGCAGCTTCATGGCCGAGATACGCCAAGCGCTGGACGCGGCCTGACGCCCTCGACCCCACATCACTCGCACCGGCATAATCGAACCAAGGCCACAGGCCCAGGAGATCCCCATGAGTTGGCTTGAAAAACTGTTGCCCCCCAAAATTCAGCAAACCGATCCAGCCGATCGGCGCACCGTGCCTGAAGGTTTGTGGGTCAAATGCCCCAGTTGCGAAACCGTTTTGTACAAAAACGATTTGGAGCAAAACCAAAATGTGTGCCCCAGCTGTGGCCACCACCACCGCATCACCGCCCGGGCGCGTTTGGATGCTTTTTTGGATGCCGAAGGCCGTTACGAAATTGGCCAAGAGGTCTTGCCGGTGGATGCGCTGAAATTCAAAGACAGCCGCAAATACCCTGAGCGCTTGAAAGAGGCCCTGGAAAATACCGGCGAAACCGACGCCTTGGTGGTGATGGGTGGTTCGGTGCACAACATCAACTTGGTGGTGGCTTGCTTTGAATTTGACTTCATGGGCGGCTCCATGGGTTCGGTGGTCGGCGAGCGCTTTGTGCGCGGGGTGCACACCGCCATTGAGCAAAAGGTGCCCTTCGTTTGCTTCACCGCCACGGGCGGTGCGCGCATGCAAGAGGGCTTGCTGTCGCTGATGCAAATGGCCAAAACCAATGCCGCCCTCACAAGGCTGGCCAAAAAGGGCCTGCCTTACATCAGCGTGCTGACCGACCCCACCATGGGTGGCGTGTCGGCGGGTTTTGCTTTCCTGGGCGATGTGGTGATGGCCGAGCCCAAGGCATTGATCGGTTTTGCCGGTCCCCGCGTGATTGAAAGCACAGTCCGCGTGACCTTGCCTGAAGGGTTCCAGCGCGCCGAATTTTTGCTGCAAAAAGGTGCCATCGACCTCATCAGCGACCGGCGCGATTTGCGCAAAACCGTGGCCAACACCTTGGCCATGTTGCTGCGCCAACCCGCAGACGCCGTGGCCTGAGCCCTGGCTTTTCGCTGAGCAAAGCCCATCCACCCACCATTCAGGTTGACCCACCATGAGCATTCAACTCTTTGGCTTTGACACCCCCAACGGCCGAAAAATTTCAGTGGCCCTGGAGGAAATGGGACTGCCGTATCAAGTCCAAGTGGTCAACATCACCCAAGACGATCAGTTCAAACCGGATTTTTTGCGCATCAGCCCAAACAACAAGATTCCTGCCATCATCGATTCCGATGGGCCCGACGGCCAAGCCATCAGCGTGTTCGAATCTGGCGCCATCTTGATTTATTTGGCCGAAAAAACTGGGCTCTTTTTACCCGCCAAAGGCGCAGCCCGCGTGTCTGTCTTGGAGTGGCTGATGTTCCAAATGGGTGGCTTTGGCCCCATGCCGGGGCAAGTGCACCACTTTGCGGGCTTGACCAACGCAGACGACCAGCGCTATGGCTTGCAGCGCTACATGACCGAAACCCTGAGGCTTTATGGTGTGATGGACAAGCGTTTGGCCGACCACACATTTTTTGCGGGCGAGTTGTCGATTGCCGACTTTGCCATCCTGGGTTGGGTTTGGCGCCATCCGCGCCATCAAGTCGATCTGGCCGAGTTCCCCCACGTCAAGCGCTGGTTTGAGCAATTGATGGCCCGCCCAGCGGTGCAACGCGGCTTTGCCGTGGCGCTCAAGTGAACGCCGCCAAGCTCAGCGGTAAAAAGCTTCTACCCGCCCTTTGAGTTTCAGCAACAAAGGCTTGCCTTTGCGGTCCAGCGTTTTCCCAGCTGGCACCTTGACCCAGCCTTCGCTGATGCAATATTCCTCCACATCGTGCCGCTCTTTGTCATTGAAGCGAATGCCGATCGCATGGGCCAGCACGTCGGCCGCGTAGTGCGGGCTGCGGTCATCGATGCTGAGGTGGTCGGGCAAAGGGGGGCGCTCGGTGGCAGTGCTCATGTGCTTGGGTTCCATGGATATGCCGACATTGTCCTGGATTTGCGCATCGGCAAGGTGCCGCACACCACCCGCAGGTAGAGCCACCTAAAATCCAGCGTTTGGCGCAGCCGCGCCGATCTTTCAACCCCTGGCCCGCAGCCTGCCGTGCGGTCCCCATCACCACTGCCCCATGTCTGACACCACCCCCGCCGCAGATGCCCCACAAGACGAGAACCAACTCATCGCGGAACGCCGTGACAAACTCAAGGTGCTGCGCGAGCGACAGGCCGCTGGTGGTGCCGTGGCCTTCCCCAACGACTTCAAACCGGCCCACCATGCGGCCACCTTGCATGACAGCCATGGCGACAAAACCCCGGAGACCTTGACCCAAGAGGGCCAGCTGGCCCGGGTGGCAGGGCGGATGATGCTCAAGCGGGTGATGGGCAAGGCCAGCTTTGCCACCGTGCAAGACAGCACCGGGCGCATTCAACTCTACGTCGCACGCGACGAAATTGGCGAAGACATCTACAACGACTTCAAGCACTGGGACTTGGGTGACATCATCGGCGCTGAAGGGCGCTTGTTCAAAACCCGCACCGGCGAGCTGTCGATCCATGTGACCCACATTCGCTTGCTGACCAAAAGCCTGCGGCCCATGCCCGACAAATTCCATGGCGTGCACGACCAAGAAATCAAATACCGCCAGCGCTACGTCGATTTGATGACCGACGAGATTGCCCGCAAACGCTTTGTGGCGCGCAGCAAAGCGGTCAGCGGTATTCGCGAATTCATGGTGGGCCATGGCTTTTTGGAAGTCGAAACGCCCATGCTGCACCCCATCCCGGGTGGCGCCAATGCCAAACCGTTTCGCACCCACCACAATGCCTTGGACCAAGAGATGTTTTTGCGCATTGCGCCCGAGCTGTACTTGAAGCGCTTGGTGGTCGGCGGTTTTGAGCGGGTGTTTGAGATCAACCGCAACTTTCGCAACGAAGGCATTTCGGTGCGGCACAACCCCGAATTCACCATGATGGAGTTTTATGCCGCCTATTGGAACTACCAAGACTTGATGCAGTTCACCGAAAGCCTGGTGCGCGATGCCGCCGAAAAAGCCGTGGGCACCTTGCTCTTGACCTACGACGGCAAACCGGTCGACCTGTCCAAACCTTTTGCCCGCCTGACCATCCGCGAAGCCATCTTGGCCCACACCGAGGCCGGCAACAACGTGGACAACGCCGAGTGGCTGCGCCAGGCCTTGAAAAAGCTGGGCTTGAATGAAGAAAAGCACCACCTGTCCCAACGCAGCTTGGCGGGCTTGCAGGTGCTGTACTTTGAAGAAACCGTGGAAGACAAGTTGTGGGAACCCACCTTCATTTGCGAACACCCGGTGGAAATTTCACCCTTGGCCCGCGCCAGCGACAGCCACCCCGAAGTGACCGAGCGCTTTGAGCTCTACATCACCGGGCGCGAATTTGGCAATGGCTTCAGTGAGTTGAACGATGCCGAAGACCAAGCGGCGCGCTTTCACGCACAGGTGGCGGCCAAAGACAGTGGCGACGACGAGGCCATGTTTTATGACCACGACTTTGTGCGCGCCCTGGAGTACGGCATGCCACCCACCGGCGGTTGTGGCATTGGCATCGATCGGCTGATGATGTTGCTCACCGACAGCCCCAGCATCCGCGATGTGATCTTGTTCCCGGCCTTGCGCCGAGAACATTGAACGCAGCCTGGCCCGAGGCGAGTCAAGGGCTTGGTTTTTTGCGCGGGCTGGGCGCATCCAAAATGTGGCGCGCCACGATTTCTTTCATGATTTCGGTGGTGCCCCCATAGATGCGCTGCACCCGCGCATCGGCCCAGGCCCGGGCAATCGGGTACTCGGCCATGTAGCCATAGCCGCCAAACAACTGCACACAGCGGTCCAGCACTGAAAACTGCATCTCGGTGGTCCAAAACTTGGCCACCGACGCGGTGGCGGTATCGAGTTCGCCACGCAAATGGCGCTGCAAGCAGTCCTTCAAAAAGCTGCGGGCCACTTGCACATCGCCATAGGCCTGGGCCAAGGCATGGCGCACCACTTGTTTTTCAGCCAAGGGCGCGCCAAAGGCCTTGCGCGCTTGCACATGCTCACAGGTCCAACGCAGGCCAGACTCCATGGCCCCCACAGCGGTGATGGCCACCAGCAAACGCTCTTGGGGCAACTCGTTCATCAAATAAGCAAAGCCCTTGCCCTCTTGCCCCAACAGGCAATTTGCGGGCACCCACACATCGTCAAAAAACAGCTCTGAGGTGTCTTGGGCATGCATGCCCATTTTTTCCAAATTGCGCCCACGGGCAAAGCCTTGGCGGGTGGTGTCAACCAAAAACAAGCTCACCCCACGCGCGCCCAGATCGGGTTGCGTTTTGGCCGCCACCACCACCAAGTCCGCCAACTGCCCATTGGAGATGAATATTTTTTGGCCCTTGATCAAATAGCCGCCATCGTGCGGGGTGGCACGGGTGCTGATGTTGGCCAAATCGCTGCCTGTGCCCGGTTCGGTCATGCCAATGGCCGATATCACCTCGCCACGGGCCATGCGCGGCAACCACGCTTGCTGCTGCTCGGGCGTGCCGTAATGGTGCAGATACGGGGCCACAATGTCTGAGTGCAAATGAAACAAGGGGCCGCTGAAACCGCTGCGCGCCAACTCTTGCACCACGACGGCACTGTGGCCAAAGTGGGCGTTGGCGCCACCCAGCTCTGCCGGCAAGCCCATGCACAGCAAACCCAGCTCTCCCGCATGGCGCCAAAGTTCACGCGAGACCTGTCCCTCACGCTCCCAACGCGCGTGGTGGGGGGCGATTTCTTTGTCTATGAAGCGCCGGACCATGTCGCGCAAAGCGGCCAACTCGTCGTCGTCACCGTCATCCCAATCCCAAGACAAACTCATGCGCTGGCTCCATATGTGTTGATCGATTCGCTCATGTGGCACCTTCTTCCAGCGCCCAACGCACGTGGGCGGTCATGGCCTTGGCAATGGCATTCAAGGATTTGCGCCCATCGGGCTTGTACCAAATGGGCACATGGTTGAGGGCCCCGATCAATTGCAGGCGCAACAGGCTCTTATCGGTGCCACGCCGCAGGGGCAAGCGGGCCACCAGCACTTTGAATTTGTCTTCATAGCTGTGGCGCAAGTCGATCAAAGCCTGACGTCCTTCTTGTGGGAAGTCGTGCGGCTGCACTTGGATGAACACACTGGCAAACGGCGAGGCCCCGGGCAATGTGCCCAGCATCATCTCCAAGTGGTTGCGCACTGCCCGCTCCAGTTGCACCACCGGAGAGGCAGAGCTGGCCAAGATGTCGTCGATGGCCTGGCTGACCAATTGCACACCCTCGGTGTACACCGCCAGCAGCAAATCGCTTTTGGCCGCATAGTGGTAGTAAATGGATCCAGCGATCATCCCCGAGGCTTGGGCGATGTCGCGCATGCTGGCCTGGGCATAGCCCTTGTCGCGAAACACCTGGGCGGCAGCGAGCAACAAATCTTGGTGGCGGTTATGAGCACGCGGCTTGGTGATTCGGCGCACAGGTACCGCACCAGGTGTCGCGGCTTTCGCGGGCTCGGTCCAAGCAGAGGTCGCACTCATTCAGACCCCGGGCCAAAGGTTTCGACCAAGGCCTGTGTGGCATTGGCAAACGTTCGGGCCTGCGACATGTCATGGATCTTTGACCATTGCTCGGCCACAAATTCAGGGGTGGCCTGCCCTTCGGGTGCCCGCACACCCATGGACTCCACCACTTGCACACCGGCAAAATAACCCGCACCGGCCGCCACGATTTGCCCACTGTGTTGGCACGCCTGGCTGGCCATGTACAACACGGCCGCACTGACTTTGTCGGGCGCGGCTTGTTGCATCCATTGCGCCAGACCCAAGCCTTCGGTCATGCGGGTGAGGGCCACCGGCGCAATCGTGTTGACCAAAATCCCATAGCGAGCACCCTCATCCTTGAGGGTGTTCATCAGGCCAACCAAACCCATCTTGGCCGCGGCGTAATTGCTTTGACCAAAATTGCCATACAGGCCTGCGGCCGAGGTGGTCATGACAATGCGGCCGTATAGTTGTTCTTGAAAAACAGGCCACACGGCGCGGCTGCACAAGGCCGATCCAATCAGGTGCACGCGGATCACCGCCTCGAAGTCGGCCGGATCCATCTTGAACAAGGATTTATCGCGCAGGATGCCTGCGTTATTGATCAGCACATCCACGCGGCCAAAGGTGCTCATGGCCGCATCGACCAAGGCTTGCGCGCCTTGTGGCGTGGCGATGTTGTCAAAATTGGCCAGGGCTTGGCCGCCGGCTGCGGTGATCTCGTCAACCACGATCTGTGCGGCGGCCTGGTCACCCCCTTGACCTTGGACACTGCCACCCAAATCATTGACCACCACCCTGGCCCCACGCTGGGCCAAGGCCAAGGCATGGGCTCGGCCCAAACCACCCCCGGCACCGGTGACGATGGCCACGCGTTGGTCAAATCGAATGCTTTCTGCCATAGGTTTTATTCCTTCATGGGACGCCATCAGCCACGGTACATGGCTTCCACTTCGTCTTGGTATTTGGCGGCAATGCTTTCACGGCGAATTTTCATGGTCGCGGTGACTTCGCCATCATCGTGGTCGAGTTCTTTGGTCAACAAGTGAAACTTGCGCACATGCTGCACCTGGGGCATGCGCCGATTGACCGCCTCTACCTCTTGGGCCACCAAATCGCGAACCGCCGCATGCTCGGCCAAGCTTTTGAAGTTGGTGTAGGTGATGGCTTTTTCTTCGGCCCATTTGCCCACGGTCTCGCCGTCGACTTGAATCAAGGCGCTCACGAAGTGGCGCTTGTCGGCAATGATGATGGCCTCTTTGATGAAGCCTGAGAACTTCAGCATGTTTTCAATTTCGCTGGGCGAGATGTTCTTACCACCAGCCGTGATCATGATGTCTTTTTTGCGGTCGACAATTTTGATCTCTTGCTGCTGCGGCAAGTCCGGCGTGGGCACCCATTGGGCGATGTCACCGGTGTGCAACCAGCCATCCGCATCAATGGCCTGGGCGGTGGCTTCGGGGTTGCGAAAGTAGCCTTTGAAGACGGTGGGGCCGCGCAGCAATAACTCGCCATCCTCGGCCAATCGGGCTTCCAGGCCAGGTATGGGATCACCCACCGTGCCCAGGGGTGACGCGCTGTCACGCTGCAAGGTGGCAATGCCCGCGGTTTCGGTCATGCCATAGCCCTCGGTGATTTGCACCCCGACGATGCGGAAAAACCGCAGCAAGTCGGGCGACACCGGTGCGGCCCCCGACATCGCCCGGCGGCATTTGCGCAGACCGACAAAATTGCACAAAGCCCGAAACACCAAGGCATACCAAAACGCATATTGCAGCTGTTGTGCCCAAGTCCAGGTGCGGCGTGGACGGTCTGCGAAGCCCTCCACCGCGGCAAATGCATGGTCAAACAGCCAACGCTGATAGGCACTGGCTTCGCGCATCTTCAGCACCATGGACGCGTGCATTTTTTCCCAAATGCGCGGCACACCCAGAAAAATGGTGGGGGCAATCTCGCGCAAATCACTTTGCACGGTGCGGATGGATTCAGCAAAGTTCACCACCGCACCCGACTGCATGGGCAATGAGATGGTGAATATTTGCTCGGCCACATGGCACAAAGGCAAATAGGACAACATCGCATCCTGGCCATCGCAGTGGTAGTGATGCTGCGCCCCCAAGGCCATGGCGGTGATGTTGCCGTAGGAAATCATCGCCGCTTTGGGCCGACCGGTGGAGCCCGAGGTGAAGATCATCAGGGCAATGTCATCCGGCACTTGCTGCGCCAAGACATTGACCTGGGACGCTTGCAAAGCCTCAGGTGCATCACGCCCGAGTTGGGATACCGATTCAAAACTTTGCCAAGGGGTGTCGCGGTAATGGCGCAAACCTTTGGGGTCGATGACGATCATGATGGGCACGGCAGCCATTTCGGGCCGGGCCTCGAGCACCTTGTCGAGTTGCTCTTGGTCTTCGCACACCACAGCAGCCACATCGGCCGCTTGCAACAGATAGGCCACTTCAGCGGCCGGGCTGGTGGGATAGATGCCCACCGTGACCATGCCCGCCATGCCGCAACCCAACTGGGTGTAAACCCATTCACAGCGGTTTTCGCTGATGATGGCGATGCGCGACTGCGCTGGCAAACCCAGGGCCATCAAGCCCAAACCGAACTCACGCGCATGGCGCTCGTAATCTTGCCAGCTGATGGGACCCCAAATGCCAAAGTCTTTTTGGCGCAAGGCCACACCATTCGGTCGCTGATGCGCCCAATGCTGTAGTTTTTGCGGCAAGGTGAGGTGGGTGAAATCGCTCACGACAGCCACCGTTTGCGCCGCTTGTAGTGTTTGACGTCCCGAAAACTGGCCACCTCTGACGCCCCTTCCGAATAGCCCAAATAAAAGCGTTGCACATCGGCATCGTTGCGCAATCGCTCAACCGGACCGCTGACCACCACTTTTCCGTTCTCCATGATGTAGGCGTCGCTGCAAATGCCAAAGGCGGCAAAGGCGTTTTGCTCCACCAACAGCATGGCCACACCTTGCTCGCGGTTGATGCGGGCAATGATGGCAAAAATCTCCTCCACCACTTTGGGTGCGAGTCCCAATGAGGGCTCATCGAGCAAGATCAAATTGGGCTGCCCCACCAAAGCCCGGGAGATGGCCAACATTTGTTGCTCACCCCCCGACAAATAACCAGCCCGTTGCTGGCGCCGTTCGGCCAAGCGTGGAAAGTACGCAAACAAGCGATCAAAGTCGGGCTTGGCCGCCCCCACCCGGCCCTTGAGGGCCGAGGTGGCAGCGATCAGGTTCTCCTCCACCGTGAGGTCTTCAAACACATGGCGACCTTCGCGCACATGGGCAATGCCACTGCGCGCGATCAAGTGCGGCGCCATGCCATTCAAAGCGATATTGGCCGCCCAAATTTCGCCACTGCGCACCTCGCCCTTTTCCAAGGGGAGCAAGCCCGACACCGCTTTGAGCGTGGTGGTTTTGCCAGCACCATTGGAGCCCAGCAGGGCCACCATGGCACCTTTGGGCACATGCAAGGACAAGCCGCGCAACACCTGGATGGTGTGGTGGTAAACCACCTCGATGTTTTCGATGCGCAGTGCGGCGTCAACGACCTCTTCAGCCATGGCCATCAAGCGGTTTTGATCCACCCACTGGCGGGCTCAAACAATTTCGCATTGGCGTCGAAACGGTAAATGCGCCCAGTGGCAATTTGGTGCCCTTTGAGGTTGACGGGCAAGCCACTGATGCCGCCCGAATCCCAGTCGGTCATGGTTTGCAATGCGGCTTTCATGTTGGGCCCGGTGAGGGGCTTGTTGGCTTTCAACACACGCTCCATCACTTCGGCAAAGATGCTGCCCACCAACCAACCATGGGTGTAGAAGGTGCTGACGTATTTGATGTCAGGGCGACGTTTTTGCGCAAATTGGTTCATGGTCACCATCGCCGGTGCGTCTTTGGTGTCGTGGCTGTAGCGATAAGGCATCACACCCATCCAACCATCGCCCACCGGCCCCATGGCTTCGGCCGTGGATTTGTCCATGCTCCAAATGGTGCCCATGAATTGGGTGCCGGTCATACCTGCTTCTCGCATTTGGCGGATGAACTCGGGGATGGGCGCCAGCACATACCCATGGAAGATCACATAGTCGGGGCGGGCGCGGCGCAGCTTTGCCACTTCAGCCGACACATCCACGCTGCCGGGCTTGGTGACAATTTCTTGCACCACGTTGAGGCCCATTTTCTTGGCCCGCTCTTTGGTGGCTTCAATCGGGTCACGGCCAAATTCGGTGTCGCTGTAAACCAGTGCCACAGTGGGCTTGGTCCCGCCTTTGGCTTGGCTGTTGATGTACTCCAACAAAATGGCGCACATGGACGCATAGGTCGGACCGGCCATGAAGTAGTAAGGCACTTTGTCGGGATCGGCCAAGTCAGACGCAAAAGAAGGGCTGCAAGTCAGCGTGGTGCCCAGTTGGCTCACCTCGACGGATGCCGCTTTGGCCCAGGCGGTGGAGTCACCATAAAACACCGGCGGTTTGTGCGCGGCCATCAGTTTTTTGAACACCGCCATGGCTTGGTCCATTTTGTAGCCGGAGTCTTCGCTGATGTAGCGCAATTTGCGCCCCATGATGCCGCCCTTGGCCTCATTGCGCCATTCGCAGTAATCGTTGACGCCCATGTTCAGGCCCACGCCCGCAAAGGCAAACACACCGGTGATGGGTGGGGCCGCGGCCACCACCAACTCGCCCGCTTGGGCCCAGGTGGTCAGGGGCAAGCCCAAGGCACTCAGGCCTGTGGCAGCGGCAACGCTTTTGAGCGCATGGCGACGAGAATTCATGTCAGTCTCCTTCAAGTTTTAAAAGGCCACAAATGGAAAAAGCGGCGTATGCGCCGCCACATTTCGACCAGGCCGTGCGGTTCGAAAATCAAAAAAGCGATGATCAATGCGCCAAACACCATCTCGCGCATGGGCGAGAGCAGCTCCATGGCATTGGGGGCCCACAGGGTCAATAAAGTGACCACACTGCGCAAAACCTCTGGCACCAGGGTCATGAAGGCTGCACCCAAGATGGTGCCCAGCACCGTGCCCAAACCGCCCACAATGATGGCGGCCAGGTAAAAAATCGACAAGGTGAAGGTGAAGTGCTCCGGCGTGATGGCGCGGTAAAAATACCCCATCAAACCACCGGCAACACCCGCATAAAAAGACCCCAGGGCAAACGCCATCAGCTTGCCTCGAAACAAATCGATGCCCAACACCTCGGCGGAAATGTCTTTGTCGCGGATGGCGATGAACGAGCGGCCCACATGCGTGCGCAGCAAGTTGCGCGCGCCCAACAGCAGCAAGCCCGCGCAAGCCATGATGACGTAATACATGTCCCGATCGGTGTTGATCACCCAACCCCACAACTGCGCCGGAGCAATGTTGACACCCCGCACCCCACCGGTGACCGAATCCCACTCGCGAAACACAAACATCAAGATGAACTGTGCCGCCAAGGTGGCCACCGCCAAATACAAGCCCTTGATGCGCAAGGATGGGATGCCCACCAGCACCCCAATCAGGGCACTGGCCAGTCCGGCCAGCGGCAGGGTGATGTAGAAGGGCACACCCCACTTGTCCAAAAAAGCCACGGTGTAGCAACCGATCCCCATGAACGCGGCATGGCCCAGGGAGATTTGGCCAGCAAAGCCGGTGACGATGTTCAGCCCCATGGCGGCAATCACATGGATGCCCGTCAAACAAGCCAAATAAGTGAAATAGCTTCCGCCCACCCATGGGAAAACCAGCAACAAAAGCACAAAGCCGATCATCCAACTGCGCTGCACCCAGGTGATGAGCAAGGACTCATCGTGGGCATAGCTGGCTCTGAAATCACCGATGCGCATGGGGTTCAGAGCCTTTCAATGTCGCGGGTGCCCAGCAAACCATAGGGGCGAACCATCAAGATGGCCAAGACCACCACATAAGGCACCAAATCGCGCGCCTTGCCACCGAAATAGCCCACCGCAATGCTCTCCAACCAGCCGACCAACAGGCCTGCGATGATGGCGCCAGCCACGCTGTCGAGGCCACCCAAAATCACCACCGCCAACACACCCAATGCCGTGCCACTCAGCGCGGGCGACAAACTGCTGATCGAGGCCACGATGGTGCCGGCCACCGCGCCCACACAACCCGCAAACACCCAGGTCAGTTGCTGCGTGCGGCGCACATCGATGCCCAAGGCATAAGCGGTGATCGGGTCGCTGGCCGCCGCGCGCATGGCGATGCCGGTGCGTGAATAGCGGAAATACAAAGACAAGCCAGCAATCACCGCCAGCGCCACCCAAAAACTCCAAAACACCGCACCCGGCAACATGATGTCGCCCCACAACAATGGTTTGCGCGACAGCATTTGGGGCATCTCCAGGTTTTGACCGCCCCAAATCGCGTCCACCATGCCATGCAAAAAAGCCCCCAAACCGATGGTGACCATCAGCACCGACACCACGGGCTGCCCCGCCAAAGGTCGCAGCACAAAGCGCTCGACCACGATGGCCACCAAGGAGATGCCCGCCAAACCAAACACCAATGACAACCACAACGGTAATTTCAACCAGCTGTGGCCGGTGTAAACCAAATACGCGCCCAACATCATGAACTCGCCCATGGCAAAGTTGATGGCTCGCGTGCCTTTGTAGATGAGCACAAAACCCAAGGCCACCAAAGCCAGCAAGCCGCCCGAAAACAAACCAATCAGCGAAAACTCGGCAAAGGTGATCCAGTCCATCACGTCCCCTGCCCGGTTGCCAGTTGCGAATCACGCACACCCAAATAGGCCTCGATCACATCGGGGTGGTTGCGCACGTGTTGGGGCGTGCCACTGGCAATGAGTTGGCCAAAATTGAGCACCGCCACATGGTTGGAAATATCCATCACCATGCCCATGTCGTGCTCAATCAGCAAAATGGTCATGCCACGCTCTTCTTGCAAATCCAAAATAAAGCGGGCCATGTCCTCGGTCTCTTCGCGGTTCATGCCGGCCACGGGTTCGTCGAGCATCAATATTTTGGGCCGCATGGCCAAAGCACGCGCCAACTCCACCCGCTTTTGCAGTCCGTAGGACAAAGAGGCCACACTTTGATGGCGCACATGGTCGATTTCCAAGAAGTCGATCACATCGCGCTCGATTTCCTCGCGCAGCGCCATTTCTTCGCGCTGACTTTGCCCCCAATAGGCCATGGCTTGCAGGGTGTTGGCGGCCATGCGGTTGTGTCCCCCGAGCTTGATGTTGTCGAGCACCGTCATGCCGCGAAACAAAGCCACGTTTTGAAAGGTGCGGGCCAAACCCATGGCGGCGCGCACATTGGGTTTGGTGGGCGTGATGTCTTGCCCTTCCAACTGGATGCGACCTTGCTGGGGTTTGTAAAAACCTGAAATGGTGTTGAACAAACTGGTTTTTCCCGCCCCATTGGGCCCAATCACAGCAGTGATGTCACCCGCCTTGACTTGCAGGGACACGCCACCCAGTGCCTTGATACCGCCAAAGCGCAGGTGCACATCTTCAACAGACAACAAAGGGGTGGGGTTCATGGGCGCGGACATGTCATTTCACAGTTTGCGCATTCTGACCAATATCCGTTCTTAACGTGACATGGCAAACCCCAAGTTCAAGCGCAAGAAGCAAGGGGTTTTTCTTCATGCAGGCTTGACCCGCACCGGCAAGCCATGCATGCCCCGAAACACCAAAGAATTGATCCAGGTTTGATCGCCCACAGGCTCCATCTGGGAAAAAGCTTCGAGCACCTTGGGAAAGGCCACTTGCCCCTCAGTGCGGGCCAGTGGGAAACCCAAGCAAATGTGCATGCCATAGCCAAAGGTGAGGTGGGCGACGCCGTCGCGCTCCAAGTCGAGTTGATCGGCATTCGCATAGGCCCTGGGATCGCGGTTGGCTGAATTGAGCATCACAAACATGCGCTCACCTGGCTGCAAGGTTTTGCCGTGCAACTCGTAGGGTTGGGCCACCAAACGCACCTGGGCGCCCGATGGGCCGTCATAGCGCAGCAGCTCTTCGACCGCTGCCGCACTCAAATCCGGGTTGTGGCGCAGTTTGTGCATTTGGTCGGGAAAACGCATCAATGACAACATGCCGTTGGCAATGTGGTTGGTGGTGGTTTCATGGCCGGCAAACAACAACAAAATGCAGGTGGCCACCAATTCGTCTTCGCTCAAGCGGTCATCGCCATCGCGCAGCTCGACCAATTCGGTGATCAAGTCGGCCTGGGGATGGGCGCGCCGCTGGGCAATCAGGTGGCGGAAGAAAGCGGCCATTTCTTGTGTGGCTTTTTCGGCGGTGTCGTATTTTTCAGCCGATGTGCGCGACGAGCCAATGAACAAGGCCATGTCATCTGACATGCGTTTGACTTCGGCCAAATCTTCTCGGGCGACACCCAACAAGGCCATGATCACCAGGCACGGCAAGGGACCCGCGAATTCCGTGATGAAGTCAAACTCTTGCTTGTCGCGAAACCGGTTGAGCAACCAGTCGGCAATCTCTTCCACTTGGGGTCGCATGGCTTGCATGGACTTGGCGTGAAACACTTTGCTGGTCAATCGCCGCAGGCGGGTGTGCTCTGGCGGGTCTTTGAACACCATCCACAAAGACAAATAACGCATGATGCTGCCAATGCGCTCGGCTTCTGGCCCGGGCAGGCTTTCAAAAAATGGGCGCAAACGGTCTGATGACAGCCGGTCTTTGTCCAAACAAACGGCTTTGATGTCGTCGTACCGGGTGAGCACCCAACTGCGCAAGCGCGGGCTCCAATGGCAGGGGTCTTCGTCGCGCATGCGCGCAAAGATGGGATAGGGGTTGGCCAAGGTGGCCGGGTCTTCGGGGTGCCAATCGATCGCTGTACTCATTTGTTTTTTTCCAAGATGGTGACCGCGCATGCGGCTTCATCAAAGCCCATCACACCGCCGCCGTTTTCTATCAGCCCCAAGGCGGCGCCTTTGACTTGGCGTGGGCCCGCCTCGCCGCGCAGTTGCAAGCACACCTCATGCACCATGGACAAACCGGTGGCCCCCACCGGATGGCCTTTGGAGACCAGACCCCCCGAGACATTCACCGGCAAGCGACCACCCAGGGCGGTTTCACCCGACTCGACCAAGCGCCCGCCTTGTCCGTCCGGGCATTGGCGCAACATTTCCAGTTGGTAGATTTCACAAAAAGAAGTGGCATCGTGCAACTCGATCAGGTCGATGTCTTGCGGCTTCAAGCCGGTGCGCGCATAGGCTTTGTCGGCGGCGATGCGCGATAAGCCGGGCTCTTCCAGGGAACGGTATTTGCCACCCGACAGCTCGCTGGTGCGCACCTTCACGGCGCGCGCGCGCGCTGCGGGCGAAAAGTGGGCCAGCGCCGCTTCAGAGCACAAAATGGCTGCGGCCGCACCATCGCCAAGTGGAGAGCACATGGCGCGCGTCAAGGGCCAGCTGATCTCGCGGTCGGCCAGCACCTCATCCACGGTGAGTTCAAAGCGGTATTGGGCTTTGGGGTTGAGGCTGCCGTGGTGGTGGTTTTTGGCGGCGCCCACGGCAATTTGTCGCTGCGTGGTGCCATGGGTCTTCATGTGCCAAGCCGCTTGCATGGCATAGGTGTCCATGAAAACGGTTCGCCCAGGTGCCATTTCAAAGGGTTTGCCAGCCGCTTCACCGGCGCGCCGGTAATAGTCTTGCCAGCGTTGGGGTTCAAGTTGGTCGATGGCGGTGCCAAATATTTCAGGGATGCGCTCGGGCCGATCTGGGCTGATGAGTTTTTCAACCCCCATGGCCAAACTGACCTGGCATTGGCCTGACAAGATGTCTTTCCACGCCCCATGAAAGGCCAGCGAAGCGGTGGCGCATCCACCCTCCACATTGACCATGGGCACACGCTCGGGGAACAAACCTGCTTGCACCATGGGCGTGAAACACACCTGCCCACGGATGCCCCCTTGCCCCCACTGCCCCATGCCGCAATTGCCAAACCAGGCTTGCTCGATCAAACTGGCGTCGGACATGAAAATGCCGGCGTCTTGCATCGCGTCGGTGTAAGCCCATTGCGCCAAATCGGCAAAGGAGCGGTCAGCGTGTTTGCCAAATGGGGTACAACCGGTACCGATCACATAGACATCGATCATGGCAGTGGCCTGGCAGGGGGTGTGCGGACATACCGGGAGAAGATCAAGTTCATGTCAAAGTGGCCTTGTGCTGGGGCTGATGCTTGTGCTTAGAATGCCAAACGATTGTTTTTCTAATGAACGGCCTTGACCATTGAGGAAAACCCGATAGCCCCCCCAAAAAAGGAGACAAGACATGACTGGATTCCAAGACATCATCCTCAGTTCCGGTGCGCGCACGCCACTGGGTGACTTTGGCAAATCCCTGCGCGACACGCCCTTGACCACCTTGTCGGTGCATGCGGTACAGGCGAGCCTGCAACGGGCTGGCATCACAGCCAAGGATGTGGATCACCTGGTGTATGGCAACACCGCACCGGTGGACCACGACGGTTTGTTTGCCAGCCGAAAAATTGCCGTCGATGCTGGCATGCCGATTGAGAGCTCTGCCATGGGCGTGACCCGGGCTTGCGGCACGGGCTCACAGGCCATCGTCACCACCGCCCAACAAATTGCATCAGGACACAGCCACGTGGCCGTCGCCGCAGGCGGCGAAAACTATTCACGGGTGCCGTATTTGGCCCACCGGGTGCGCTGGGGCGCGCAACGCGGGCCATTTGAATTCATCGATGGCCTGGACTACATCTACCGCTGCCCCTTCACCCGCGAGCT
>CANFPJ010000062.1 GCA_947448885.1 Comamonadaceae bacterium | reverse complement strand
GTTTTAATTATTTTTTTAGATGTTTTTAGAGATTTAAAGGTGCATTCAAAGAAAAGAATTTCTCAATGCCAAAAAAAACGGCCCTTCATCAGGACCGTCTCATAAGCCATCGCAGTTGCTCCACATTTACCGCAGGCGATACATCCAGTTATGGCGGTCTTGGACGCGGCCGTATTGAATGCCGGTGAGTTCTTCTCGCAGGCTGATGGTCAGCGGGCCGGGTTCGGTGGCGGAGATGTTGAGGGTCTCAGATGTGCTTTTGAAACCGCCGATGGGGGTGATCACCGCTGCCGTGCCGCAGGCAAACACTTCTGAGATGAGGCCGCTGGTGATGCCAGACCTCACCTCGTCGAGGCTGATTTTTCGCTCTTGGACAGCGATGCCGCGGTCTTGCATCAATTGGATGAGCGACTTGCGGGTGATGCCGCCCAAAATCGTGCCGTCCAGCGCGGGGGTTGCCACATGGCCGTCCTTGAACACAAAGAACAGGTTCATGCCACCCAGCTCTTCGACATAGGTGCTGCTTTCTGCGTCCAAAAACATCACCTGCGAGCATCCGTTGTCGTAGCCTTCGCTTTGCGCCACCAAAGACGCCGCGTAGTTTCCGCCCGATTTGGCCGCGCCCGTGCCGTTCTTTCCAGCCCGTGCCGATTTTTGAGAGATCCAGATCGAGATGGGCTTGAACCCGCCGGTGAAATAAGCGCCCACCGGGCTGGCGATGACGCGGTATTCCGCCCGGTGCGTGGCACGAACACCCAGAAAGTTCTCAGAGGCAATTTCAAACGGCCGAATGTAAAGCGACTTTTCGTTGGATGCATCGGGCACCCAGTCGGCATCAACGGCGATCAGCTGTTTGAGCGACTCCAAAAAAATGTCTTCCGGCACCTCGGGCAATGCCATGCGGCGCGCGCTCAACTGCATGCGCTTGGCGTTTTCGTGTGGGCGAAATGTCCAGATCGAGCCATCGGCAAAACGATAGGCTTTGATGCCTTCGAATATTTCCTGGGCATAGTGAAGTACGGCGGACGCCGGGTCCATCAGGATCGGGCCATACGGCAGAACCTGGGCGCTGATCCAGCCCTTTTCTTTTTCCCAGGTGCACACCACCTGATGATCGGTGCGGTTTTGACCAAACACGGGATTGACCAACAGGGCCTCGCGCTGGGCCTTGGGCATGGGGTTGGCGTTGCGTTGAACTTCAAATGGGATGCTCATGATGTTGTTCTTTCTACATTGGCGTTGTCGGGCTCAATTTTGACACGCAAGGTTTTAATGGCTGTTATAAAAATTTTTGCTTTCATACCGGTGTGCCTTGAACCGGTTGAGCGACCAACTTGACGCCCAGCGCTGTGCAGACTCTGGCAATCGTATCAAAGCGCGGATGTGATGTGGGACGAAGCGCTTTGTACAGAGCCTCACGCGTAAGCCCCGAGGCCAGCGCCACTTCGGTCATGCCGCGCGCGCGGGCAATGGTGCCCAGTGCATGGTTCAACTCGGCTGGGTCGTTTTCTTCCAGTACCAAGTTCAGGTAATTGGCCACGTCCTCATCGGTCTTGAGGTAATCGGCCATGTCGAAATTGGGCAGGTCAGAGATCTTGATCTTGGTAGCCATGGTTTTCACCTCATGATGGTTTTGCTCAATGCAATAGCACGAGAAATATCGTCAGATTGCGTCGATTTATCGCCGCCCCCCAACATCACGATCAGCATGCCGTTTTGCTCAACGTAGTACATGCGCCAACCGGGCCCAAAGAATTCGCGCATTTCCATCACGCCTTCGCCTACCGGTGCCACATCACCCAACAAACCGCGTTGCGCTTTGTCCAATCGCTTGGCAAGCCGGATGCGGGTCATGCCATCCCGGATGCCAACCAGCCAGCGGTCAAACTCGGGCATGCGTTTGATCGTGTTCATTGCGATTGTAATCAGTTGTTCACACTTAAAAATACCACGTTTGAAAATTTAATTGATTGTTGTTGTGTGCATACCGCCCCCTATGGGTGCCTGTGCAAGCGCCCCTCAAGGCCAGCCCATCACTCCGGCTGTATCCCCGCATCCTTCACCTTGCGGCCCCAGCCTTCCAGTTGTTTCTTCATGTACGCGTCCAACTCAGCGGCGGTGCTGGGGTGGGCTTCGACGCCCAGGCCCACCAAGCGCTCGGCCACGTCTTTGCGCACCAGCATGGCGGCCAAGCGTTCGCTCAGTTTGTTGACGATGGCCGGTGGCATGCCCGCAGGTCCGACCACGCCAATCCACGCGGCCAGGTCAAAGCCGGGCAAGTTGGCTTGCTCGGCCACAGTGGGCAGGTCTGCGGCCAGGGCGGATTTTTGTTCAGCACTCAGGGCGAGCGCCCGCACCCGGCCCGACTGCACATGCGGCCGACTAGATGCCAAGTCGACAAACAAAAACGTCACCTGCCCGCCGATCAAATCGGTCAAGGCCTGGGGCGTGCTTTTGTAGGGTACAGCCGATGCGTTGATGCGGGTGAGCGAGCTGAACGCCGCCCCCGCCACCTGCCCCGTGCTGTTGCCATAGGCGTAGCTGGCTTTGTTTTCAGGCTTGCGCGCATAGGCCATCAGCTCTTGCACGTTTTTGGCTGGAAAGTCACTTTTGACCGCCAGCACAAAGGGGGCATAACCCAAGCGGCCAATGGCCGTGAAGTCTTTGATCGGGTCGTAGGGCAGCTTTTTGAACAAATACGGGTTGGCCGAGTGCACCGTGTTGGTGGTCAAAAACAAGGTGTACCCATCGGCGGGCGACTTGGCCACGTTTTCGGCGGCGATGATGCCCGAAGCACCGGGTTTGTTGTCGACCACAAAGCTTTGTTTGAAGTGGCCTTGAAAGTCCTCGGCCACCATGCGCGCCAAGATGTCACTGGCGCTGCCCGCCGCAAAAGCGGTGACCACGCGCACCGGTTTGATCGGCCACTCTTGGGCTTGCACCGTGGGCAAAGCACTGGCCACGGCCAGCACCACAGCTGCAAAGGTTGAGGTGTGTTTCATGCATGTCTCCTTGAGTTATTTGTGTTTTCAGCGGCTTTGGTTGCGGTCACGCCCGAGTGTGAAGCCCGCGTCCACCTTGAGCATTTGCCCGGTGATCACCGCGTCAGGCTCTAGCAACCACACCACCGCGCGGGCAATGTCTTCGGGTTGGCTGATCTTGCCCAGGGCCGACAAGTCGCTGAAGTCTTGTTTGACCCGTTGGTACGAGGCCTCACCCAAGCCGTCGCGCATCCAGCGCCCTTCGATCATGCCGGGCATGACACCATTGACACGAATTTTGGGGGCCAAGGTGCGGGCCAGGCTGATGGTCAAGGTGTTGAGCGCGGCCTTGGACAACACATAGGGGTAAGAGCTGCCGCGCCCAGTCTCGCCCGCCAGTGAAGACACGTTGACGATGGCCGACCCATCGACCATGTGTTTGGCCGCTGCGCGTGACATTTGAAACGGGCCAATGGCGTTGACCGCATAGATGTCTTGAAAGTCTTGCGCGCTCACCGCGTCCATGTCGGTCAAGGGCACAAAGGTGGTGGTGCCCGCGCAATTGGCCAAGGCGTCGATGCGGCCCCAGCGTTCGTGGGCGGCTTGGGCCAGGGCTTCGCAGTCGGCGTCTTGGGCCACGTTGACGGTCATGGCCAAGGCCTGTACGCCTTGGGCTTGGCAGGCTTGCACCACGGCATCGGCGTTTTGCCGGTTGCGCTGGTAGGTGATGGCCACGTGGTAGCCGCGTTGGGCCAACATGAGCGCGGTGGCCGCACCCACACCACCGGCGCCGCCGGTCACGATGGCCACGCGTTGGGGCTGATTCATGGTCATGTACCTTTCAAACCGCAGCTTCAAAATACTGGCGCACCACCGATTCGGCGATGCAAGCGGGGCGCTCTTCGCCTTGGATTTCAATCGTCACGCTGAAGGTCATTTGCAAGCCCCCAGCGATGTCCTCCAATTTGGCCAGCACAAATCGGCCACGCACTTGTCGATCGACCTTGACCGGGTTGGTGAAGCGCACCCGGTTGAGCCCGTAGTTGATGCCCATTTTGCAAAACGGCAAGTCCATGTGTTGGTCGTAAAACCGCCCCAGCAGCGACAGGGTGAGAAACCCATGGGCGATGGTGCAACCGAAGGGCGACTCTTTGGCCGCGCGCACCGGGTCCACATGGATCCACTGCGGGTCGTCGGTCGCTTGGGCAAACAGGTCAATACGCTTTTGGTCGATCAGCACCCAGTCGGTGACAAAGGCCTCTTGTCCCACGGCTTGGCGCAGTTCTTCGATGTTGTTGAAGGTGCAATGGTTCGACATGGTCGCCACTTTCTATGCAGGTGAGGTGGGGATGAGTTGGTCGCGCAAAGCGCGTTTGAGCACCTTGCCATTGGCGTTGCGCGGCAAGGGCGTGGTGGAGAGGGTGATCGATTCGGGCACCTTGTAGTCGGACAGACGCTTGGCGCAGTGGTCGCGCAACAAAGCTTCGCTGGTGCCGTCTTGGCGCAGGGTCACAAAGGCGTGCACCCGCTCACCCAACACTGGGCAGGGTTTGGCGACCACGGCGCTCTCGACCACCTCGGGGTGTTCGTACAAGGCGTTTTCCACCTCGATGGTGTAGATCTTGTAGCCGCCCCGGTTGATCATGTCTTTGATGCGGTCGTGCACCCGCACATAGCCCTGCGCGTCGATCGAGCCCAGATCGCCCGAATGCCAAAACCCAGCGGTAAAGTTGTCGGTCGTGGCCTGTGGGTTGTCCCAATAGCCTTTGACCACCATGGGACCTTTGATCCAAATTTCGCCCATCTCACCGGCGGGCAACTCGTGGCCTTGGGCGTCCATCACCCGCATGTCGGCGCAAGCCAGTGGCTTGCCCACGGTGTCGTTGTGGGCAGAGGTGTCGCCCTGCGGCATCAGGGTGGCAGGCGATGTGGTTTCGGTCGAGCCATAGCAGTTCATCAACATGAGCTTGGGCATTTTGATGGCGAGTTTTTCGATGGTGGCCACCGGCATGGGTGCACCACCGTAGGCACCCACGCGCCAGGTGGACAGGTCGATGTCGTCAAACTCGGGGCACAGCATGCACAGGTTGTACATGGCCGGCACCATCAAGGTGTGGGTCATGCGCTCGCGCAGGGCCAGTTGCAAAAACGCAGCGGCCTTGAACTGCGGCATGATGACCAGCTTGCCCGCACTCAGCACCATGGTGGTGATCAAGGCGACCAAGCCCGTCACATGGCTCAAGGGCACGGTGGCCACCGAGCTGTCTTGCGGGCCCAAGCCCATGGCAATTTGATAGTGCATGGACGAGTGCACCAAACTCATGTGGGTGAGCATGGCGCCCTTGGGACGGCCAGTGGTGCCAGAGGTGTACAAAATGACCGCCGTGTCTTCTTCGTTCACAGGCGTCACGTCTGTCATGGGTGCATGCGCTTGCCAATCGGCGTACAGCGCCGAGCCCGCGCACGCGGCCATGGACACACGGTGGCGCAGTTGCGGTGCATCGCTGGGCGCGGGCAGCAGGTCGGCCAAGTCGGCCTCGTGGAGCACACACACCGCCGCGCAATGCGCCAAGGCATAGGCCAAGCCGGGCTTTTGCTCGCGGATGCTCAAAGGCACGCTGATGGCGCCGATTTGCGTGGTGGCAAACAAGGCCACCACAAACTCGATGCGGTTGCCCAGCAACAAGGCCACGCGGTCGCCCGCACCCACGCCATGTTCGCGCAGGGCCCCGGCCAAAGCTTGGCTGGCGTGTTGCAGTTGGCGGTAGGTCATGCGCTGCTCGTCGCACACCAAGGCCACGCCATTGGGGTTGCGATCCACGGCTTGGGTCAGCAGGGCGTGCAAGCTGTGCCAACGCTTTTCAAAACAAGTCACCACCCGGTCGCCGTGGTGCGCCTCTTGGCGCATGGCGGGCCAGGTGTCATCCCACTGACGCATCGTTGTCTCCTGTGAGGGGCGGCATGCGGTGGTCCAGCAGCAGCCAAATGGCGGCTTTTTGCCAATGCAAGCCCGCATGCATGGAAGCATAAACGCCGCCGGGCAAGGCCTGGGGGAACACAAATTTCAAGGCCATCAGGCCCGGCACCTCGTAGCGCACAACCGGCGAGTCAAAACACGGCGCGGTGATGGCGCGCACCCGCTCGGGCGTGAGGTACAGACGCAGTCGCTCATAGTGCGCGGGCGTGCCAGCCACCAAGCTCAGGTCGAGCATGTCGCCCTTGTCGCCGCTGCGGCCACTGGCCAAGTCGCCCACCCTCATGCTTGCCCCCAAACCAGTTCTGTGGTGACCAACCGGCGATCGATCAAACCATCGACCACGGCCAAGCGCGGGCGTTTTTCAGAGCGCACACTGCAACCCCCAGCGGGGCCGCTCAAGGTCAGGGCATAGACCTCGTCTTCCACCCATTGGGCGGTGGCCGCATCGTCACACGCGGCGCTGATGTGCACCCGCAACTCCGCAGGCGGCACGGCGGCCGCTCGGGCGCTGCCGCGCAACACCGAATCGATGCCCACCAAATCGATTTGGCAAGCCTGGGCGGGCAAGGCCTCGAGCCTGCGGCGCAACACGTCGGCGGCGCACTGGGCGCGGGCCAAGGCGCCGTCTCCAGCAAAACCAATTTCCACATCGGCCAGCACCCCGGGCTGTTCGACAAAGCCCGCCACTTTGAGCAACGGGGGCACGCCTTTGCCGCGCGCGCCGTGCATGCGCACGCTTTGCGGCCCGGTGACTTCAAACTGGATGTGCGAAAAGTCAACGATCAAATCGGGGGTGATGTAGTGGGCTGGGTCGTGCACTTCGTACAGCAACTGCAAGGTGCAGGTGAGCACGTCCACGATGCCCGGCGCACCCGGCACCACGGTGATGTCGGCGCTGCCATCGGCGTACACATGGGCCAAGGGGTAACCCAAACGGGCGTATTGGTCGGCGCTCAAGGGCGGTGCTTTGTTCGCACCACCAATGGGCTCAAAGTTGCCACCGGTCAGTTGCCCGCCGCATTCGAGCAAATGGCCCACGGCCAACGCCCCGGCCAAGGCGTTGTTTTGGTCTTGCAGCTTCAAGCGCGCTGGGGCGGCAAACAAAGCCGAGTCGGCCACCCGCCCCGAAATCACCACTTGTGCGCCTTGGTCAAAGGCCTGCGCCATCTCCAGGCTGCCCAAATACGCATGGGCACCGATCAACCGCCCTTGCCAAGCTTTGGTCCATTGGATGTGGTCTTGTAAGCCGATCACATCGTCGCCGACCAAACCGGCCACACGCAGTTGGGGCAAACCCAGCTCACGGCACAAACCAGCAATGGCATGGGCGGCGGCACGCGGGTTGGCCGCGCCCAAGTTGGACACCACCCGGCAACCGTGCTCGGCCGCCAGCGGCAGCAAAGGGCTCAAACGGCGGCGCCAACGCGGATCAAACCCGGCTTGCGGGTTATCGGCGCGCGCTTTGATGGCGGGCACCAAGGTGCGCTCGGCCAGGCATTCCAAAGCGATGGTGTCGATCAGACCAGAGCGCACCAAGTCCAGCGCCGGGTCGATGCGGTCACCCGCAAAGCCCGCGCCCGCACCAACGCTGCAAATGGCTTGGGCCGGTCGCGCCATGGGTCACAAGCCCATGTAAGAGCGTTGCACGTCGGGGTCGTTCAGCAAATCGGCCGACGGCCCCGATTTGACGATGTGCCCGTGCTCCAGCACATAAGCGCGTTGGGACAAATGCAAGGCATTGCCCACGTTCTGTTCAACCAAGAGCACCGACAAACCTTTTTGCGCCACCAAAGAGCGCACCATGTCAAACACCTTGTCGACCATGATGGGGGCCAAGCCCAAGGAAGGCTCATCGAGCATCAGCAATTTGGGCAAGGACATCATGGCGCGGGCCACCGCGCACATTTGTCGTTCACCGCCCGACAGTCGACCCGCCAGTTGGCCGCGCCGCTCGGCCAAAATTGGGAACAAGCTCAAGACCTCGTCCAGGCTTTGTGCCATGCGGGCACGGGCCGCCGGGTGGTAAGCCCCGAGTTCCAGGTTTTCCAGCACCGTCATGAACGGAAACAAACGCCCGCCCTCAGGCACCATGACCAAACCGCGTGCTGCCGCCTCGTGGGCAGGGACACGGTCAAAGCTTTTGCCGTCGAAATGCACATCGCCGCCAAACGCGGGCAAGTGGCCGCTGATGGTGAGCAACAAAGTGGTTTTGCCCGCGCCGTTGGCGCCCAACACCGAGACAATTTCACCCTGGCCCACGGTCAAAGACACACCGTCGAGCACCGGCAGTTGCCCATAGCCCGAGCGCAGGTCGTCCACTTTCAACACATCGCTCATGGGCGCGCTCCTGTGGAGATCGGCTGCACATCGGTGCCGCCTTTGCCCATGTGGCCGTCGCCCAAATAGGCTTGGATCACAGCGGGCGAATTCAAAATATCGTCGGCACTGCCCTCTGCAATGTGGCGGCCCCGGTCCAGCACCACCACGCGCTCTGAGAACGCCCGCACCACCTTGAGGTTGTGCTCGATGATCAAAAAGGTCAAACCCTGGGCATGCAAGCCTTGCAACAGCTCAATGGCTTGGCCGACCTCGCTTTGGTTCAGGCCCGCCATCACCTCGTCGAGCAACATGATTTTCGGTTGCAAGGCCAAGGCCCGCGCCACTTCCAAACGGCGACGCTCGCTCAGCGTCAAGTCGCCGGCGCGGCGCATGGCCAAGCGGGCCAGGCCCACTTTTTCCAGCACCGCCATGGCCTTGTCGCGGGCCACCGACAGCGGGGCATCGCGCAAGAAAGCGCCAATCATCACGTTTTCCAAAGCGGTCAAAGCGATCAAGGGCTTGGAAATTTGAAAGGTGCGGCCCATGCCGAGGCGCGCCCGCGCATGCGGCGGCAAATGGTTGATGGCCTGACCTTCAAACAACACCTCGCCGCTGGTGGGGGCCAACTGCCCCGTGAGCAAATTGAAGAAGGTGGTTTTGCCCGCACCATTGGGGCCGATGATGCTGACGATCTCGCCAGGGTGCACCAACAGCGAGACCTCATCCACCGCTTTCAAGCCCAAGAAATGCTTGCTTGCTGTTTTGACCTGCAACATGGCTTGGCTCATGGCTGGTCTCCTTTGGGCCCAAACCAGCGTTTGCGGGCGTCCTCAAAAGCGCCAACGATGCCGCGCTTCATGAACAAAGCGGCCAGCACCATCAACAAGCCCAGCACCGCCAAATTCAAACCCGGCAAGGCATTGGCCATTTCGGCACGCAAATGGTTTTCAAATGGAATGATGAGGGCAGCACCCAGCAAGGGGCCGGCGATGGTGCCAATGCCACCAATGAGCGCCAGCAACGCAAACTTCACCCCCACCTCGGGCAAAGTGAACAAGGTGGGTGGGTCGATGTAGCGCAAATACATGGTGAACAAGGTGCCGCCCATGGCGGTCAAAAACGCGCTGATGGCCATGCCGCGCAACTTGACCGACAGCACATTGATGCCCGATGCACGCGCTGCGTCTTCGTCTTCGCGCACCGCCAACAGGTAGTAGCCCAAGCGCGAGCGGCGCAGCCACACGCTGACCCCCACCACCAAAGCGACAAAGGCAAACATCAGCAACGCGTATTGCCAGCGTTCGCGAAAAATCATGTTGGCAAAACCGGCTTTGAAGGGAATCATCAATCCGCGTGGCCCGCCGGTGAAGGAGTCAAAGTGGTTGGCCAACACAAAGGCCACTTCGTTGAAGGCCAAGGTGGCAATCGCAAAAAAGGGCCCGCGCAGCCGAAAAGTGGGCCACGAGATGAGCATGGCCACCAAGGCGGCCACCATCGCAATCGGCAGCATGGTCACCCACGGCGACCAGCCAAAGCGGATCACGCCTTGCGCCGTCATGTAAGCGCCAATGGCGAAAAACACCCCGTGTCCCAGCGAAAACTGGCCGCCAAAGCCACCAATGATGTTCCACGCCGCCGCCAAGCCGCCCATCAAATAGGTGAAGGCCAAGATGTTGAGCCAATGCGCATCGTCCACCAGCAAGACGATGGGCAAGGCCGCCAAGGCCATGCTCAGCAGGTAAGTGATCAGCACTTTGTTGGTGCTGGCCATCACCCCTTCACCCGAGGGTGCTGCTGGTTTGGTTGTATCAATGTTGTTCACGGAAACCCACCTCTTCTGCGCCCACTTGCCCGAGCAAGCCGGCTGGTTTGACCACCAACACCACCAAGAAAATCAAAAACCAAATGGCACTGCGCAACACCGGGTCGATGTAAAAGCCCGCCAAGGCCTCGACCACACCCACAATCAGCCCACCCCAGTAAGCACCCCACACGCTGCCCAAGCCACCCAGCACCACCACCGCAAATGCGGCCAAGATGAAGTTGCCGCCCACCGTGGGCGTGATGGAGTAAATGGGGGTCAACATGGCACCGGCCATGCCGGCCAAAGCGGCGCCAATGCCAAAGGTGAACAAATAGGTGCGCTCCACATGGATGCCCACCGTGCGGGCGGCGCGCTTGTCTTGGGTCACGGCCCGAATGGCCTTGCCCATCATGGTGCGGCTGAGAAAGAAATGCAGGCCAATGGTGATCAGGGTCACGGCCACCAGGGTGACCACCCGCACCAGGCTGAACTTCATGTCGCCCACATTGACCACTTCGGCCCCCACATCGCCGCCAATGCTCAAGGCCTCGCCCCGCGACACCATCAGCATGATGTTCTCAAACATCATCAGCAAACCAAAGGTGGCAAAAATTTGCATGTTCGATTCGTTGTGCAAGGGCTGAATGACCAAGCGCTGGATCGCCATCCCGAGCAAGCCCACGGCAGGCGCAACCAAAAACACCGACACATAAGGGCTCATGCCCCATTGGCTGTAGGCGTAATAGCTGCCGTACATGCCGAGCATGACCAACTCGCCCTGGGCAAAGTTGACGATGCGCACCACGCCAAAGATCAGATTCAAGCCGATGCTGACCAGGCCATAAATGCCCCCCAGCAACAAGCCGAACATCAGCACATTGATCAAATCACTCATGAATCGCTTTCAAGTCATGAACCTCGGGTCAGGCCAGGGCACGGCTGCGGTTTGGCGCAGCCACTGCCCCCTCAATTCCGCCTCAAGGCCGGGCCAATTTGCCCAACTTCACGCCAGGCAACACCGCGTTGTTGGGATAGACGGTGACCATCTTGCCGCCTTGCCACTGCGATGTGGTGACCCAGGCCCGCACGTTTTGCATGTTCTTGTCGAACTTGGCGCCGTAGCCCGAGGCATATGAGTTTTCCGGTTTGTCCAACTTGGCCACCGCAGCGCGCACCTTTTCGGGGTCCACGCTGCCCGCTTGGCGAATCGCTTCAAACAACATTTGCACGCCCGAGAACGCCGTCATGCCTTGGGGCGCGACCGGATCGGCCTTGTATTTGGCGCGGTACGCGGCCAAATAGGCTTTGTTGCCGGGGCCATAGGCCTCGGTGATGTCGTTGCGCGGATAACCCACCACCAAGATACCGTCCAAGGATGCAGCGCCCAAGGCTTGCAGGGTCTCGGGGGTGTCGCCAGTGCCCACCAAAATGATGGCGCCGGGTTTGAAACCTTGGTCGCGGGCCGTGCGCAGCAACAAGTTGCCGTCGGGCACATAGCCGGTGTTGATCAAAATATCGGGTGCGGCTTGCTTGGCGCGCAGCACGGTGTCGTTGAGGTCAATGGTGCGGGCTGAATGCGCGCCCACGCCGACCACTTTGGCCCCCAAGGCCTCCAACTGGCGCTTTTGGGCTTCGGCAATAGAGGTGCCGTAAATCGAGTCCTCGTGCTCGAGCCAAATTTTCAGGTCTTTGACTTCCTTCTTCATCGCCGGGGCCACCAGGTTGCGCACCGTGGCCACCGAGGTGGCGGCAAAGGTGCCACCGTCGGGGCCGCTGCGGAAAAAGTTGGGCAAGCCACGGTCAATCAGCGACTGCGCCAGGGCATTGGTTTCCCAATAAATTTTGTTGTAGCGCAAAGCGGTGTCGCTGGCGGTGAGCGAAATACCGCTCAAATACGTGCCCATGAACAAGTCCACTTTGTCGCGGCTGACCAGTTGCTCGACCATGGCAATGCCTTGCTGCGGTGTGCTGGCGTCGCCGCGCACCAACTCGACCTTGCGCCCCAGCAAGCCGCCAGCGGCGTTGACCTGATCGACCGCCAGCTCATAGCCCCGGGTGACCTCATTGCCATACAAGGCCATGGGACCGCTGTAGGGGTTGATCGCCCCGATCTTGAGGGTTTGCTGTGCCCACAGGGGTGTGGCCACGAAAGCGGCCGCGATGGCCAAAGCTGCGCAACTGCGCCGTTTGATGTTCAACATGCTTGTCTCCTTTTGAAATGACTGACCCTTGACGCATTGCCCCGCACAACCCCGGGTGACGTCACCCCCCAGGCGCGTTTGAAAAATCTTGAGGGCTTCATCCCACGGCCCCCACCGCTTGGCCCACCGGCCAATACAAGCCCGCACCGGTGACGCCGCCATCGACAGCGATGTCCGCCCCCGTGATGTAGGTCGCCGCCGGGCTCAACAGGAAAAAGAGGACTTGCGCGATGTCGCCGCTTTGGGCCATGCGCTGCATGGGGATGGTGGTTTGCAAGGCCTGAACCAAGGCTGGGTGGTTGCGGATCATGTCGGTGTCAACCACGCCAGGCATGACCGCGTTGACCCGCACCCCTTTGGGCGCGAGTTCCATGGCGGCGCTGCGGGTCAAACCGCGCAAGGCCCATTTGCTGCACGAGTAGGCCGCCGAGTAATAGCCGGTCATGCCCACCGTTGACGACACATTCACGATGGACGCACCAGCCACCATGTGGGGGGCCAAATGGTGGATGCCCAACATGCTGCCCGTGAGGTTGACGTCGAGCACGCGTTGCCAATGGGCCAGCACGGTTTGGGTGACGGTGTTGCGCGGACCGGTGATGCCGGCGTTGTTGACCAAGCCCCACAAAGGCACGCCGCTGGCCAGCACTTTTGAGGCCACGCTTTGCCAATCGCTGTCGCTGGCCACATCGGCCACATGGCGGTGCAAATGCCCGGCACTGGATTGATTGGCCAAAGTTTCCCAGGCCGGGTCACTGGCGGGCAAGGCGTCCATCACATGCACATCGGCCCCGGCTTGCAGCAACAACGCCGCCAAAGCCGCACCTTGGCCGCGCACGCCACCGGTGACCACCACGGCGCGGCCACGCCAATCGGCGGCTGGGGTGGGTGGTGTTGTGGGCGTGGTCATCACCAGCTCATTGGGGTCGGATGCCCGCGCCATCGGCAATGCGTTTGAAGCGCTCGGTCTCGCTGCGCTGAAATTGGCGCATCTCATTGGCTTGCAGGTTCAAGGGGTCTGAGCCGATCGAGCGGATGTAGTCTTTGGTGGCTGGCGTGGCCATGATTTTTTGCAAGGTCTCGACCAGTTTTTGGGTGGCGGGTTCAGGGGTTTCAGCGCGCACATACAAGGTGGTCCAGGTGTAGTTCACATAGCCCGGATAACCCAACTCTTTGAAGGTGGGGATATCGGGGTAGTCGGGGTGACGGGCTTCGCCCGACACGGCCAGGGCGCGCAACTTGCCCGCTTTGACCTGGGGCATGGCAGCGATCAAATCGCTCACGCCCCATTCCAACTGGCCCGCCATCAAACCCAAAAACACCTCAGGCGCGCCTTTGTAAGACACGTTGACAAATGGCATCGATGCCTCGCTGGCAAACCAAGCCGCTGACAAATGAAAGCCGGCGGTATAGGTGCCCACGCTCAGGCCCTGGGGCTGGGCTTTGGAGGCCTTGACCAAGTCGGCCAGGTTGGCGATTTTGGATTGGGGGTTGCCAACAAAAATCATCATGCCGCGCGCCAAACCGGTGATGGGTTTGAAATCTTTCACCGGGTCATAAGGCAGGTCTTTGATGACAATCGGGTTGACCGCCAAATGGGTGTTGGTGCCCAAAAACAAGGTGTAGCCGTCGGCCGGGGCTTGCTTGACCGCCATGGCCGCGATGATGCCGTTGCCGCCGGGTCGGTTTTCGATCACCACCCCCACGCCCAGCGCGGCTGCCATTTGCTCACCAAAGTAACGCGCCGTCACGTCGGAGCCACTGCCCGGTGTGGTGGGCACGATGATGCGCAAAGCCCGCGCCGGAAAGTTGCTTTGTGCCAACGCTGGCAACACCACCGCCAGGCCGCACACCATGCAAGCGGCTTGCCTTAACCATTTTTTGATCATTGCTCTCTCCTTAAATGGTTCAACGAATCATGGCTTTCACCCCATGCCATGCACAGGGGGCAACCCAGCACGTGGATACCCGTAGGCCTTGTCATGCCGGCACAAATCGCGGCAAGGCCACACCGCCTTCGGTTTCGATGCGCAATTGCAAGGGCTGGTCGATGACCAAGCTTTCATGGTCATCAATGCCCACCACGTTGCTGATCAGGCGCGGGCCCTCGGCCAACTCGACCACGGCCACGTTGTAGGGCAGGCGGTTTTCAAAGGCCTTGTGGTGCGCGATGTGATATACCACCCAGCTGATGAGATTGGCACGGCCACTGGCGTCTTTCCAGGCCCAGTCGTCGGACAAACAACCGGGGCATTCGCTGCGCGGGGGCAGCCAAGCCTTGTGACACACGTTGCAGCACTGGTAGGTCAAACGGCCTTGGGCCAAGCTGTCCCAATACGGTGTGTTGATGGCGTCACGCTCGGGTGCGAGGGATTCAATGCTGTTCTCGTCCATGTGGCTCTCCTCAAGCTTGACCCAAGATCAGGGTCGAATGGGTGTGCATGATGCCGCCCTGGTTGCTGATGGCGCAGGTGCGTGCGCCCTTGACTTGGTTGACCGCTTGGCCGCGCATTTGGCGCACGCCTTCGAGCACCAGTTGCAAGCCGGGCATGCCGGTCTCAGACAACAAGCCGCCCGAGGTGTTGATGGGCAGCTCGCCACCGATTTCGATGCGCCCGCCTTGGACAAACTGGCCGCCTTTGCCACGCGGACAAAAACCATAGGCCTCCAGCGTCATCAAGGGCGCGATGGTGAAGCAGTCATAGAGCTGCGCGACATCGATGTCTTTGGGGGTCAGACCAGCCATCTTGAATGCCGTGTGGGCGGATTTTTCAGCGGCGGTGGTGGTCAACTCCACCCGCTGAGCCACCTCCCAAGAGGTTTGGCCTTGGCCAAAGCCCAAGATGGGCACGGCATTCTTGAGGTTGAGTTGACGCGCACGCTGTGCACTCATCACCACCACCGCAGCGGCACCGTCAGACACCAAGCAACAGTCATCGCGGCGCAAGGGGGCGGCGATCAAGCGCGATTCGCGGTACTGCTCCAAGGTGAGGGGTTTGCGCAATTGGGCATTCGGGTTCAAGGCCCCGTGCTTGCGGCAGGCCACAGCGATGGCACCGAGCTGGTCGCTGGTGGTGCCGTACTCGCCCATGTGGCGGCGTGCAATCATGGCGTAACCCGCTGGGGTGCCGAACCAACCAAAAATGCTGTCTTCGCCCCAGGCCTTGTCATAGGCTTGGCGCGTGCCCGTCGCCGGGTTATCGGCCAAGGCGATGACCGCGATGTCGCACTGCCCGGCCTCAATGGCCATGGCGGCATAACCAATCATGCTGGCGTTGGTGGCCCCACCTTGGTCCCACACGCCGCCGATGCGCGGCACGATGCCCAGCGACTCGGCCAGCTTTTGGGCATACATCATTTCAAATTTGGAGGTCGGGCACTTGACGAACAAGCCGTCCACCTCGCCCTTGTCCACGCCGGCATCGGCCAAGGCTTTGCGAATCGCCTCGACATTCAGCGACAAGGTGCTGCGCCCAGCCAGCTTGCCAAACGCGGTGTGCCCTATGCCGGCGATCACGGTTTTTTCACGCATCAAATCACCTCTTCTTTTTCGAGTTGGTCAATGTCTTGGCTGGACAGGCCCAGCCACTCGCCATAAATGCTGCGGTTGTCACACCCGAGTTCGCCGCTGGGCTTCAAGGCCAGGGGCGGGCTGTCTTGGTAGCGCATGGCCGAGTTCATCAGGCACAAGCGGCCATACATGGGGTGGTCCACCCACTCCAGAGCGCCGCGCTCGTGCATGTGAACATCGTTGACCACATCGTCAAGGTTGCGCACCGGCGCACAAGCGACGCGGTGCTGCATGAGCACCTCAAACAGTTCTTGCTTGTTCCATTGCGCGGTGAAGCCGCCGACCAAGGCGTCGATCTCGTCGATGTGCGCCACGCGCGACTTCAGGTCTTTGTAGCGCGCATCGGTGAGCAAATCTTCACGCTGCATGGCTTTGAGCAGCGACTTCCAATGCACCTCACCGACACAAATGATGGCGATGAAGCCGTCTTTCGTGGGGTAGACGTTGTAGGGGGACTCGGCCAAGCCGCCATGGCGGTTGCCGGTGCGCGCCGGGGCTTGGCCCTGGCTGCCAAAGTACATGCCCAAGTTGGAGGCCAACGAGGGGTATACCGCCTCTTGCATCGACACCTCGACCAACCGGCCCAGGCCCGTGCGCTCGCGCTCAAACAGCGCGGTCATGATGCCGCCATACAAATGGATGCCGCCAAAAAAATCACACAAGGCCGGGCCAGACTTGACCGGCGGCCGGTCCGGAAAACCGGTGATGTCCATGATGCCGGCCATGGCTTGCACCGTGAGGTCCATGGCCGGGTAGTCTTTGTTGGGGCCGCTGCGGCCATAGCCCGAACCCGCGCCGTAAACGATGCGCGGGTTCACGGCGCGCATCTGCTCGTAGCCCACGCCCAAGCGCTCCATCGCACCGGGGGCGAAGTTCTCCACCACCACGTCGCCTCGGCGCACCATCTCGAACAACAACTCGCGACCGCGCGCGGTTTTGAGGTTGAGGGTGACAAAGTTTTTATTCGAGTTGAGCATGGCAAACGGCACCGCCGCACCGCCGACCACGCTGCGCCGGCGCAAATGCTCGCCACCGGGCGACTCGATTTTGATGACCCGGGCCCCAGCCATGGCCAGCAAAAAGCTGCAATACGGGCCGTTGTAAATCTGGCCCAAATCGACCACGGTGACGCCATCCAAAGGCAGCGGGCGGCTCATCTCAACGCCCCTTGAATTGCGGTGGGCGCTTTTCGGCGAAGGCCTTGGCGCCTTCGGCCACGTCCTCGGTGCCTTGCAGCATGCGCGTCACCATGCGCTCCCAGCGCAAGCCGGTTTGCAAGTCCATGTCGCGGCTGCGGATGGCCAGCTCTTTGGCCGCTTGCACCGCCAGCGGTGCATTGGCCGCAATCCGTTTGGCATAGGCATGAGCGGTGGGCAACAAATCGGCCATGGGCACCACTTTGTTGACCAGGCCCCAGCGCTCGGCCATGGCGGTGTCGAAGGTGTCGCCGGTGAGCAAAATTTCCATGGCGATGGCATAGGGCACCTGGCTGATCAGGCGCTGGGTGCCGCCGTTGGCCGCGACCACGCCGCGCTTGACCTCGGCCAAATTGAAGGTGGCATGGCTGGCGGCAATGCGGATGTCGGTGGCCAGCATCAAGGT
>CANFPJ010000061.1 GCA_947448885.1 Comamonadaceae bacterium | reverse complement strand
TAAACAATGATCACCGCCAGGATGGCCCCGGTTTGGATGGCGATGTCAAACACCTTGGCTTTTTCATCGTCAAAGCCCAGCAAGGCGCCAGCCAGGATCAGGTGGCCGGTAGAAGAAATCGGCAGGAATTCGGTCAAACCTTCCACCACACCCATCACGGCCGCTTTGAGCAACAAGGTCAAGTCCACGGGGTTTCCATCTTGATAAAAGGCGAATTATCGGGCCATGGCTGGTGAAGCAGACTGACGCCATTCCTGCCCAAAGTTTCTTGCTTGTCCAGCGCATCAGGTCTACCAAATCTCCAATTTCAAAATTGACTTTGGTAGATTCAAAAATGCCTTGTCTCGGCTCACCAAAGTGGCCTTTAAGGCCACTGCATGAGCGGCAATCATCATGTCAAAGTCGCTTAAGTTGATGCCTTGTGTTTCCAACCTGCTGCACAGTTCGCCATAGCAAGTGGCGGCGGCAGCATCCCATGGCAAGACGTCCATGTGCAGCATCACTTGCGTGAGTGCGTTTCTCAACTTGGTCGGTGAACCTCTGCGCTGAATGCCATATTCAATTTCAGCCAAGGTCACGCTGGAAATAGCCGCCTGTCCCATGGGCAATTTGCTCAACTTGGCCAATAACTTGGCGTCACGCCCTTGCATGATGTGGCTGATGACGTTGGTATCCAGCAAATAGCGCTGGGTCATTTTTCGACAGCATCAAAGGGATCGCGCTTTGAACTGGTTTGGCGGCGTTCGATCAACAGGTCTTCGCTGGCGTTCAAAGCCACGGCTTCGAGCAAACCTTGCCAGCTGCTGGGTTTGCGCGAGAGCACCACGTCCCCCGTGGCAAGGTCATGACGGATGAACACTTCTGGCACGTCGAATCTGAATTCCAAGGGTAAGCGCACCGCTTGGCTGCGACCCGTGGTGAAAATTTTGGCGGTGGATGACATTTTTTCCCAATTGCTCTTTGATATGTCTCATGATACATACCGTGGTGTGTCGGTGTCAACCATGCCCGACACCCCCCTAAAATCCCCGCATGACCAAACCTGCCTCCCCTGCCACACCCGAAGAACACAAAGTCAGCAATTTTCTGCGCCAGATCATCGAAGCCGATTTGGACAAAGGCACTTACGCCAGCCGCCTTTGGGCGGGCAGCCCTGGTGACGCGGCGCACCACGCCAAGGGCCAGCCTGACACCGCCAACATCCGCACCCGCTTTCCGCCTGAGCCCAATGGCTATTTGCATGTGGGCCACGCCAAAAGCATTTGCATCAACTTCGGACTGGCCCAAGAATACGGCGGTGTCTGCCACCTGCGCTTTGACGACACCAACCCCGAAAAAGAAGACACCGAATACGTCAACGCCATCATCGACGCGGTGAAGTGGCTGGGCTTCAGCTGGAGCCAACCGGGCAACGACGCGCCCTACCAAGCCAGCGACTATTTCGACTTCATGTACCGCGCCGCCGAGCATTTGATCGAAGCCGGTCACGCCTATGTGGACGAGCAATCCCCCGAGGAAATGCGCAACAACCGTGGCGACTTTGGCAAGCCCGGCGTGAACAGCCCGTTTCGCAGCCGCTCCCCCGCAGAAAACCTCAGCCGCTTTCGCGAGATGCGTGACGGCAAACTGGATGACGGTGCCGCTGTGCTGCGCGCCAAGATCGACATGGCCTCGCCCAACATCAATATGCGCGACCCGGCCATCTACCGCATCCGCCGCGCCACCCACCACCACACGGGCGACAAATGGTGCATCTACCCGATGTACACCTTTGCCCACCCGATTGAAGACGCGCTGGAGCAAATCACCCACAGCATTTGCACGCTGGAGTTTGAAGACCAACGCCCGTTTTACGACTGGCTGATGGAGCGCCTCTGCGAAGGTGGCTTGCTGGCCGCCCCTTCCCCCAAACAGTATGAATTTGCCCGCCTCAACCTCACCTACGTCATCACCAGCAAACGCAAGCTGGCACAACTGGTGAATGAAGGCAAAGTCAGCGGTTGGGACGACCCGCGCATGCCCACCATCGTCGGCCTGCGCCGTCGCGGCTACACGCCCGAGAGCCTGCGCTTGTTTGCCGACCGCATCGGCGTGACCAAATCGGACAGCTGGATTGACTACAGCACCTTGGAAGGTTGCTTGCGCGAAGACTTGGAGCTCAAAGCCCACCGAGCCATGGCGGTGCTGGACCCCATCAAACTGGTGCTCACCAATTGGGACGAGGCCTTTGGCGCTGGCCATTTGGAGCCCTGCACCTTGCCCGCTTTGCCGCACCCGCCCGAAGGCCAACCCGAACCTGCTGCGCGGCAATTCACCATCGGCAAAGAGGTGTGGATAGAGCGGGACGACTTCGCCGACGTACCGCCCAAGGGCTACAAGCGATTGAGCCCGCCGCAAAGCAACCCTGATGGGTCGACAAGCGCGGGTGCGTTGGTGCGCTTGAAAGGCGGCTATGTGGTGGAGTGCACCGGTTTTGCCAAGGATGCGCAAGGTGTGATCACCGAAGTTCATGCCAAGGTGTTTCCTGAAACCAAAAGCGGCACAGCGGGATCGGACAGCGTCAAAGCCAAGGGCGTCATCACTTGGGTGGGCGTGGCCGATGGCGTGAAAGCCGAGGTGCGTTTGTATGACCGCTTGTTCAGCGACCCGCAGCCTGATGCTGGCGGCAAAGATTTCTTGGAAGCCCTCAACCCCCACAGCCTCAAAGTGGTTCAAGCCATCGTAGAACCCTCCTTGCGCAAGGCCTTGCCCGATGACAAGTTCCAGTTTGAACGCTTGGGCTACTTTGTGGCGGACCGGATGGACCATTCGGCCACGCACCTGGTGTTTAATCAAGCGGTGGGTTTGAAGGACAACTGGGGGAAGTAAAGCAATGCTGTTCACCAGCTACTACCAACGGGATGTGATGATGAAAAGGCCATACATCCAAGTCAGCTGGCTCGAGCAGGCTTTGTCCGCACCCCTTCGACGGGAAGTTCAAAGCGATGGCCGTATACGGCACTGGATTTGGATCGCTGATTTGAACCACTACCTGCGGGTCGTGACACTTGAGGATGGTTTGACAGTGCACAATGCGTTTCCAGACAGGAGGTTTTCACCATGAAGATTTCATACGACAAAGCAACCGACTCGCTGTACATCCACTTGTCTGACCGTGCGTCTGTGGATTCGGATGAGGTGACGGACGGCGTTGTGCTGGACTTTGACGCCAATGGCGCCCTGGTTGGCATTGACGTTCAACATGCCAGTGACCGTGCGGATTTGAGCAATTTCTCTCTTTCACAGTTGCCCTTTGGCAATCCAATTGCAGCCTAGAACTCCGGTCCACGTGTCCACCCATGGAAACCCAACTGACCACCGCCCTGGACCAACTGCACCACGCTTTGGAACAACTGCGCGATGGGTCTTTGCAGACCCGAGACTTTTGTCAATTGGCCAGGGCACAAGAGGTTTTGCTGGGCGCTTTGCCTGAGCGCTACCAAACCGTTTGGCTGGGCCTGATTGACAGGATGGAGTCCAGCGCTTTGTTCACCGAGGAAAGTTGCTCTTTCAGCCAAACCGAGTTGATCGACAGCTTGTCCATCTGGTTGGACAAAGCGCAGCGTTTGCTAGAGGCTTGATGCCACATATACAGCTGATGATCACCCAAGATTGGGTGCTCCAGGTGATTTGACCCCCATGCACCCCCACACCATCCTTCACTTCTGGTTCAACGAACTCACCCCCAAACAGCACTTCGTCAAAGACGCCGACTTGGACGAAGCCATCCGCACCCGCTTTGGTGCCACGCTGGAGGCGGCGGCGCGGTGTGAGTTGTTTGCCTGGCGCGCCACGCCCAAGGGGCGCTTGGCTGAGGTCTTGGTGCTCGACCAGTTCTCGCGCAATGTGTACCGCGACACGGCTCGCGCTTTTGCGCAGGACGCGCTGGCCTTGGCGCTGGCGCAAGAGTTGGTGGCCAGTGGGCACGACCGCAGCCTGCCCCTGGCGCAGCGCAGTTTTGCCTACATGCCCTACATGCACAGCGAGTCCGCCCTGGTGCACACGAAAGCCGTCGCCCTGTTTTCCCAGCCGGGCATGGAAGACACCTTGCGCTTTGAACTGCGCCACCAAGACATCATCAACCGCTTTGGCCGCTACCCCCACCGCAACGCCCTGCTGGGGCGTACCTCAACGGTTGAGGAATTGGCTTTTTTGAGTGAGCCGGGGTCGGGGTTTTAGGTTTGTCGTTTCACACATGGTGGTCAGCACGTTGGTTGAAGTCTTTTCACCAAACCGCTGGTTGGCCATGCGAGAGCTGCAGGTGATATATGCTTTGGCTGTACATCTTCCATTGCTCACACCCGCGCTACCACCATGAACACCCAAAACCTGTTTTCCCTCAAAGACCGTGTGGCTGTGGTCACGGGCGGCTCGCGGGGCATTGGCCGCATGATCGCCCAAGGCCTGCTGTGCCAAGGGGCCCGCGTCTACATCACCGCCCGCAAAGCCGCCGCTTGCGACGAAGCCGCCAAAAGCCTGTCGGCTTGGGGGACTTGTGTGTCACTGCCAGTGGACATTTCCAGCACCGAGGGGGTGCAACAACTGGTACAGCGCTTTGCCGAGCACGAAAGCCAGTTGGACATTTTGGTCAACAACGCGGGGGCCGCTTGGGCGGCGCCGTTTGATGACTTTCCTGAATTTGGCTGGGACAAGGTGGTGGACCTCAACCTCAAAACCCCGTTCTTTTTGACCCAAGCCTTTGCACCGATGCTGCGCCAAGCCGCCAAGCAACGAATGGCCAAGGTGATCAATATCGCGTCTGTGGACGGCATCTCGGTCAACCCTTTGGAAACCTACTCTTACGCCGCCAGCAAATCGGGCTTGATCCACCTGACGCGGCGCATGTCGCACAGCTTGATCGCCGACGGCATCTGCGTCAACGCCATTGCACCGGGCGCATTTGTGTCGGACATGAACCGCGACGCCCGCGACAACGGCGAGGCCGTGGCTCGGCGCATCCCGGCCCAGCGCGTTGGCCGCGACGAGGACATGGCCGCCGCCGCCATTTACTTGGCCAGTGCGGCCAGCGACTACGTGGTGGGCCACACCTTGGTGGTCGATGGGGGCGTGACCCACGCGCGTGGCTATGGGGCCTTGCCCTGACCGCCCCGCGCCGGCCCATCACAAGGTTATGAGGCCTCCCACTTCACTTTGACCATGACCTTCCATGCCATCCCGCCCGCCCTGCCACCGAATGGCGGGGCGGACCCTGCGGCCGTCTCCTTGGCTGACGGCGTGGGTGTCCTGTGGCAAGACATCCATCTGGGTGTGGTGCACAAACCTTCAGGCATGTTGTCAGTGCCCGGTCGCGGGCCCGACAAGCAAGACTGCTTGAGCACGCGCTTGGCCCAAGCGGGCTTGCCGTCTATGGTGGTGCACCGGCTCGACCAAGCCACCTCGGGCCTGATGCTGTTTGCCCGCAGCGCCGAGATGCAGCGACTGCTCTCCCAAGCCTTTGCGCAGCGCCAAGTCCACAAACAATACCTGGCGTGTGTGGCAGGTCACTTGCCCCCCTCCGACGATTGGCAGTTGATCGATGCGCCCATCGCCGCCGATTGGCCGCGCCGCCCGCTGCGCGTCGTGGCCGACAACGGCCAAAGCAGCCAAACGCTGTGGCGCAGCCTGGGCCCGTGCATCGATCAAGCCACAGATGGCGCCACTTCTGGCACGTGGCTGGCCCTGCGCCCCTTGAGCGGTCGCACCCACCAACTGCGGGTGCACTTGCAACACATCGGCCACCCCATTTGGGGCGACGCCATGTATGCCCCGCCCGATGTGCGGGCCTGCGCTCCCCGCTTGATGCTGCATGCCCAACGCTTGGCGTTCACCCACCCTGCCACGGGTCAGCCCTTGGACTTTGCGAACATGCCTGAGGGCTGGCTGTCTCCTGTGGCGCTCAATCGGTGTGAGGCGTTGCCATGGTGAAACCCAGCTCGCCGGTCTGTGCCATGTTGGGGGACAGCGACCCCGCAGCATCCTTGGCCCAGGTGCGACGCCAGTGGGGTGGCAAAGCGCCCTTGTGGGTGTTTGCCTATGCCTCGCTGCTGTGGCGGCCCGAGTTTGAAGTCGCCGAAGAATCCCTGGCGCGGGTGCCAGGCTGGCGCCGCGCTTTGCAAATGTGGAGCCGCGTCAACCGCGGCACCCCGGCCAAACCCGGTTTGGTGTTCGCCTTGCTGCGGGGTGGTTCGTGCTGGGGGATGGTGCAAAGGGTGCCCACCGCGCAGGCCGATGAGGTGCTCGAGCGCTTGTGGTCGCGCGAAATGCCCACCGGCGTGTATGAGCCGCGCTGGTTGCGCTGCCAAACCGAAACCGGCTCGGTACAAGCCCTGGCCTTCACCCTGCCCCATTCAAGCCCGCAATACACGGGGCGTTTGCCCACCGATCATTACCGCCGCATCTTCAGCGACACCGTGGGTGGGCGGTTCGGCTCGACCTTGGACTATGCGCAGCATACCTATGAACGGTTGCTGGAGTTGGGCATCCACGACCAGGCCCTGGCCGATTTGCTGCACCACGCGCCTTGAGTCTGCCGCGATCGGACCAGCAAGCGCTTTTTTGTGCTCCGCATCGCGCTTGTCAAAAGCATGAACGCCTGCGTATACTTGCAAATGAACCAATTGGTACATTTCATGCCCGACACCGCCACTGACCAAACCCACGCCGTCGAGCCCGCGAATGCGCCCCTCACCAAGGGCCGCACCAACGACCCAGCCCGCACCCAGGCCGAAATTTTGACGGTGGCCACGGCGGAGTTTGCGCGCAAGGGTTTGAGTGGCGCCCGCATCGACGCCATTGCCGCGGCCACGCGCACCAGCAAGCGAATGATCTATTACTACTTCCAAAGCAAAGAAGGCCTGTACCTGGCGGTGCTGGAAGACGCTTATCGGCGCATTCGTGGCATTGAAACTGATCTGCACTTGGAAGACCTTCCCCCTGAAGACGCTTTGCGCAAATTGGTGGGTTTCACCGTGGATTACCAGCGCGACAACCCCGATTTTGTACACTTGGTGATGAACGAGAACATGCACCAAGGGCGGTTTTTGGCCCAAAGCAAGGTCATTCAAAACCTCAACAGCGCCGCCATCGAAGGCGTGCGCGCCGTTTACGAGCGCGGCGTGCGCGAAGGGGTGTTTCGCCCCCACCTGGACCCGGTGGATTTGCACATGACGATCTCAGCGCTGAGCTTTTTCAACGTCTCCAACCAACACACCTTTGGCTTGATTTTTCAGCGCGACCTGCGCGCCACCGCCGCCATCATTGCGCGGCGCGACAGCATCATTGAAACCATGGTCAGGTCGGTTCGCATTTAAACAAGGGTTTTCCCCAGTTTCACCAAAACTAACCAGTTAGTACATTTCTGTCCAGAAACCAACAACTGAGACCTCACATGCTGAACCGCTGGATCGACCTGTACTGCCGCGCACTGGGTGCGTTGATGGTGCTGTGCCTGACGCTCATGGTGGTGATGGTGTTCACCAATGTGGTGTTGCGTTATGCCTTCAACTCCGGCATCAATGTGTCTGAGGAGCTGTCGCGCTGGCTGTTTGTCTGGATGACCTTCATGGGCGCCGTGGTGGCATTGCGCCAACGCGGCCACCTGGGCACCGACATGCTGGTGGCCCGCTTGTCGGTGCGCGGCAAACGCGCGGTGCTGGGCTTGGCATATGTGTTGATGCTGTTTTGCTGTGCGCTGGTGTTTCAAGGCAGCTGGGCGCAAACCCAGATCAACCTGGGCACCACCAGTGCGGTGCTGGAAGTGCCCACGGCTTGGCTGTACGCCAGCGGCTTGGTGTTTGCCGCATCGGCCACTGTGATCTTGCTGCACAGCCTGTGGCGCTTGGTCAGCGGCCAAATGCCAGACGACGAGCTCGTTGGATTCCAAGAATCCGAAGAGTCCCCGCACTCACCCGCCTGAAACCAGGAGCACACCATGACCATCGCTGTGTTTTTGGGATCTTTGCTGGGCGCCATGGCGCTGGGCATTCCCATCGCCTTTTCTCTGTTGCTGTGCGGCGCCGCCTTGATGTGGCACCTGGACATGTTCGACGCGCAAATCCTGGCGCAAAACGTGATCGAAGGGGCCAACAGTTTCCCCCTGCTGGCGGTGCCGTTTTTCATGCTGGCCGGCGAGATCATGAACGCCGGTGGCATCTCGCGGCGCATCGTGGCCTTTGCCCTGTCTTTGGTCGGCCATGTCAAAGGCGGCTTGGGCTATGTGGCGATTGTCTCGGCCTGTTTGATGGCCGCCTTGTCGGGCTCGGCCGTGGCCGACGCCGCCGCCCTGGCTGCTTTGCTGCTGCCCATGATGACCGCTGCGGGGCACGACAAAGCCCGTTCGGCCGGCTTGCTGGCCTCGGCCAGCATCATCGCGCCGGTCATTCCGCCCAGCATCGCATTTGTGATTTTTGGGGTGGCGGCCAATGTGTCCATCTCCAAACTGTTCATGGCCGGTATCGTGCCCGGCTTGATGTTGGGGGCCTCGCTGTGGATCACCTGGTGGTGGTTGGCGCGGCGCGAAGACGTACCGGTGCCCCCGCGCAAAACGCGTGCGGAGGTGGCGGCGGCCTTCAAAGATGCCACCTTGGCCCTGGTGTTGCCGGTGATTGTGGTGGTGGGCCTGAAATTTGGCGTGTTCACCCCGACTGAGGCGGCGGTGGTGGCAGCGGTGTATGCCTTGCTGATCTCCACCCTGGTGTATGGCGAGCTGAAGGTCAGCCATTTGTACGGCTTGTTTTTGTCCGCGGCCCAAACCACGGCGGTGGTGATGTTCTTGGTGGCTGCGGCCATGGTGTCGTCATGGCTCATCACCGTGGCCCAGTTGCCGGCCATGGTGGTGGGTTTGCTCGAGCCGCTGTTGGACAACCCCAAACTGTTGATGGCCGCCATGATGGTGCTGGTGATGGTGGTGGGCACCGCCATGGACATGACGCCCACCATCTTGATCCTCACCCCGGTGCTCATGCCCATTGTCAAAGCCGCTGGCATTGACCCGATTTACTTTGGGGTGCTGTTCATCATCAATAACGCCATTGGTTTGGTCACTCCCCCGGTGGGCACGGTGCTCAACACCGTGGCCGGGGTGGGCAAGGTCAGCATGGACGAGGTCACCCGGGGTGTGCTGCCGTTCATGCTGGCGCAATTTGCCCTGTTGTTTTTGATGGTGCTGTTCCCCGCCTTGGTGATGGTGCCTGCGCGCTGGTTTTATTGATGCTGGGTGGAGCCGGGAGTGGTACGCCCCTGCCCCACGTGATCTGTTTGCGTACTGATGGAATCAACCTTGGAGACTGAAATGAAACGACTTTGGATCAAAACCGTGGTGGCTGCTGTGGCCTTGGGCGCACTGGGCATGGCCAGTGCCCAAGAGGTGCGTGAGCGCACCATCAAATTCGCCACCCAAAACCCCAAGGGTCACCCGGTGGTGATGGGCATGGAAAAGTATGCCGAGTTGGTCAGTGCCAAATCGGGCGGCAAAATCAAAGTCAACCTCTTCCCTGGCGGCGTGCTCGGCAGCGACCAAGCCAATGTGTCGGCGGTGCAAGGCGGCACGTTGGAGATGGTGGTGCTCAACAGTGGCATTTTGGCCAGCGTGGCCAAAGAGATGACGGTGCTGGACTTCCCCTTCTTGTTTGCCAGCGCCAAAGAGGCTGACACCATCGTGGATGGCCCCGTCGGTCGCAAACTGCACGCCAAGTTGGAAGAAAAAGGCATTGTGGGCCTGTCGTTTTGGGAATTGGGATTTCGCCAAATGACCAACAGCCGCCGCCCCCTCACCAAGGTGGAAGAAATTGCCGGCTTGAAACTGCGCGTCATTCCCAACCCCATCAACGTGGACTGGGTCTCTGCCCTGGGCGCCAACCCCACACCTCTGCCCTTTCCCGAGCTGTACCCCGCATTGGAGCAAAAAGCCATTGACGGCCAAGAAAACCCATTGACGGTGATCAACGCCAACAAGTTCTGGGAAGTTCAAAAACACCTGGCCATCACCAACCACCAGTACAACCCGCAATCGGTGATCTTCAGCAAGAAGGTTTGGGACGGTCTGAATGCGGCTGAGAAGAAACTGCTGGATGACGCCGCCGACGAGGCTGCCAAATACCAGCGCGAGCAGTCGCGCGCGTTGATGAACACGGCGCTGGAGAACATCAAAAAGAATGGCATGTCGGTGACCGAGTTCTCGCCTGCCGAAGTGGCCAAGTTCCGTGAAAAGATGAAACCCGTCATCGCCAAGCACGCCGTCACGGTGGGCGAAGCCACGGTCAACGAGTTGATGGCCGAATTGGCCAAGCTGCGCAAGTAACAGCGCCACGGGGCACTGGCCACACCAGTGCCCCCACACCGTCCACCCTGCCCCATGAAAGCCCTGCGCATTGCCGTTGCCGGTGCTGGCTATATCGGCCTGGCACACATGCAAGCGATGGCGCAAAACCCCCACACCCACTTGGCCTGTGTGGTCGACCCTTCGCCCCTGGCGCTGCCCCATGCGAAAGCCGCTGGCGTGGCTTGCTACCCCAGCTTGGCGCACATGCTGGCCCACGACCGGCCCGACGCCGTCATCTTGGCCACACCGAATGCCTTGCACTTGGCGCACGCCATGTTTTGCATTGATGCAGGCCTGCCTTTTTTGCTGGAAAAACCCATCACCCCCACGGTTGCCGAGGCCGAACAACTGGTGGCCGCCATTGAACAAGCCGGTGCGCGTGCCTTGGTGGGCCACCACCGCGCCCACAGCCTCATCATGGCCCAGGCCTGCGCTACCGTGGCCTCGGGCCAACTCGGGCGCTTGGTCAGCGTGATGGGCAGCGCCACCTTTTACAAACCCGACGAATACTTTGCCAGCGGCCCTTGGCGGCGCCAAGCTGGTGGCGGGCCGATCTTGATCAACCTGATCCACGAGGTGCACAACCTGCGCATGCTGTGCGGCGAAATCAGCGCCGTGCATGCGTTTGCATCCCACGCGGTGCGCAATTTTGAGGTGGAGGACACGGTGGCCATCAACCTGCGCTTTGCCAACGGGGTATTGGGTAACTTCATGCTCAGCGACACCGCCGCCAGCGCGCGCAGTTGGGAGCAAACCAGCCAAGAAAACCCGGCCTACCCCAGCTATGCCGACGAAGACTGCTATGTCATTTCCGGCACCCACGGCAGCTTGTCGGTGCCCACAATGCGGCTGAAAACCTATCCCAACGCGGCAGACCGCTCGTGGTGGAAGCCGTTTGAGCTGGGCCAAGTCCCCCTTCAGCGCAGCGACCCCCTGGCGCAACAACTGGCGCATTTCGTGCAAGTGGCGCAGGGCTTGGCCGCCCCCTTGGTCAGCGCCCGCGACGCGCTGCACAACCTGCGCGTGACCCAGGCCATCACCGATTCCGCACGCAGTGGTCAGGTGGTCCACCTCCATCACCCAACCGGAGAACTGGTTTGATCAACGGCGACACCGAACTCATCGCGCACATTGGCTACCCGACCCACACCTTCAAGTCGCCGATGATTTACAACCCCTACTTTGAGCGCACCGGCATCAACGCCGTGGTCATGCCCATGGGCTGCCAGGCTGCGGCCTACCCCGCCTTTTTGCGCGCCGTGTTTCAGCTCAGCAACATCCGGGGGGCCTTGATCACCATGCCGCACAAAGTCACCACAGTGGGCTTGGTCGATGTCAGCTCACCCACCGTGAAAATCGCGGGGGCTTGCAATGCCGTGCGCCGCTTGCCCGATGGGCGGCTGCAAGGCGATCTGTTCGACGGCGAAGGCTTTGTGCGGGGCCTGCGCCGCAAAGGCTTTGAGCCGCGCGGCCAACGTGCCTTGGTGGTCGGCACCGGCGGCGTGGGCTCGGCGATTGCCGCCAGCTTGGCCGCCGCCCAACCGGCATGCCTGCAATTGAACGACGTCAACCCAGCGGCTGCCCAGGGCTTGGCGCAGCGCTTGCGCATCCACCACCCAGATGTCCCCGTGGTGGTCGGCCCCAACGACCCCGCCGACATGGACCTGGTGGTCAACGCCACGCCATTGGGCATGAACGCGGGCGACCCGATGCCGATGAACATGGACCGCCTGAGCGCCCACACCTTTGTCGGCGAAGTGGTGCTCAAACAGCACATGACCGCTTTTTTGCAAGCCGCCCAAGAACGCGGTTGCCCCTATCAGGTGGGCTCGGACATGTTGTTTGAGCAAATTCCCGCTTACCTGGAGTTTTTTGGTCTGCCCACCACCACCCCCGAACAACTGCGCCGCTGGGCTCAGTTGGGCGAACTTGCCCCTGAGAGGACTCCCGCATGAACCACACCACCCCAGAGCGCGAAGACATCCGCGCCAATGACAACCCGATTGGCATGGACGGCATCGAATTCATCGAGTACGCCACCTCCAAGCCCCAAGCCTTGGGTCAGGTGCTGGAGATGATGGGGTTTCGCCCCATCGCTCGCCACCGCTCGCGCGAGGTCATGTTGTACCGGCAAGGCGAGGTCAACATCATTGTCAACGCCCACCACGCCGCACACAGCCAAAGCGCCGCGCCCGATGAACAACCGGTGATCGCCGCCATGGCCTTGCGGGTGCGCGATGCGGGCGTGGCCTATCAACGGGCGCTGGACTTGGGGGCTTGGGCCGTGCCCACCCGGGTCGAGGTGATGGAGCTCAACATCCCCGCCATCCACGGCGTGGGCCAGAGCCGGATTTACTTTGTCGACCGCCACCGCGTGTTTTCCATCTACGACGTGGACTTTGTGCCCATCCCCGGCGTGGATCAACACCCACCGGCACAACATGGCTTGCACCTGTTTGGGCTGGTGCAATACATCGGCAACGAGCGAACCGCCGACTGGACCGAGTTTTACCAATCCCTGCTCGGCTTTGAAACCTTGCCCGACGCCCAACGTTTTGGCATCTTGCCCAAAGGGCGCATTTTGCGCAGCCCTTGCAAAGGCTTTCACCTGCAACTCATCGAGCCCGAACCCAGCGTGCTGGATGTGGAAGACGATGAACACTTCCAACGCTTGGGGCTGGGCACCAGCGATGTGGCTGCGGCGGTGACATCCTTGAGCGCCCTGGGCGTTGAGTTTGTCGAACACGCCCACAGCACCTCCCAGCGCGCGGGGGCCTTGACACGCAACTGGATGGGCTCGGTCAGCTTTGAACTGGTTGGGCACGTCATGCCATGAGCCGCCTCCCACACGCCTCCACCATGGCCGACTTTGGCATGGACACCATTTCGCTGTCGGGATCGCTCGAAGGCAAGCTCAAGGCCATGGCCGATGCGGGTTTTGACCAGGTCATGCTGTCGGCCAAAGACCTGGCGCAGCACCCCAACGGCGTAGAGGTCGCGGTTCAAGCGGTCAAGGACAGTGGTTTGCGCGTCACGGGCTTTCAGGTGCTGCGCGACTTCGAAGGGCTGAGCGGCCATTTGCACGCCTACAAAGTGGACATCGCCAAAGCCATGCTCGAGATGTGCGCAGCAGTGAATGCCCCGGTGTTGCTGGTGTGCTCGTCCACATCCACCCACGCCAGCCAAGACCCCGCGTTGCTGGCCGCTGACCTGCGCAAATTGGCCATGTTGGCCTTGCCCAAGGGCATCAAAGTGGCCTATGAGGGTCTGTCTTGGGGCCGAACGGTGCAAGAGTTCAACACCGCCTGGGACTTGGTGGCGCGTGCCGACATGCCCAACTTGGGGCTGGGCTTGGACTCGTTTCACATGTTTGCCACCCAAACCCCCTTGGACGACTTGGAATTGATCGACCCCGACAAAATTTTTCTGGTGCAACTGGCCGACTTCATGTGGCAAGAAATCCGCTCGGTAGAAGAGCGCATCACCACGGCCCGGCACTTTCGTGTTTTTCCTGGCGAGGGCGTGCACAGCGCGGCCTTGTCGGATCTGGTCAAACGCCTGTACCAAATGGGCTACCGGGGCGATTACAGCTTTGAGGTATTCAACGACGACTACCAACAACTGCCTCAATCCTTGGTGGCCCAGCGCGCCCACCGCAGCGCCATGTGGCTCAGCGAAGAGGTGTTGCGCCGCTCGGTGCCCTTGCCCAATGCCATGCGGCTGCATAAAAACCAGACCCGACCCACCCACACCGGCACTTGAACCCCGACGGTGAAAGGCCGCCCTGCGAAAAACCACTATCCTCTGGCTTTTGCCACTTTCACGGAGCCTGCCATGTTGATCCTGTGTGGATTTGCCGCCAGCAACTATTACAACAAAGTCAAAATCGCCTTGCTGGAAAAAGGCGTCGACTTCACCGAGCAATTGGCTTGGGTGGGTGAGGTGGACCGCCAAGCCAGCCCCCTGGGCAAGGTGCCCTATTTGGTGACCGAGAACGGCAGCCTGTGCGAGTCGGCGGTGATTTTGGAATACATCGAACAAAGCTACCCACAACACCCCTTGTTGCCCAGCGACCCTTTCGCCGCCGCCAAAGTGCGTGAACTGGTGACCTTTTTGGAGCTGCACCTGGAGCTGGTGGCCCGCAACCTGTACGCCGAAGCCTTGTTTGGCGGCAAAGTGAGCGACGAGGTGAAAGAAAAAACCAAGGCGCAATTGGACAAAAACCTGCGCGCCTTCACCAAGCTGGTGCGCTTCGACCCATACCTGGCCGGCAACACCTTTGGCCTGGCCGACTGTGCGGCCATCGTGCACTTTCCCTTGATCAGTGCTGCCACCAAAGTGATTTATGGACAGGATCTGTTTGCCGATTTGCCGGTGCGTGACTACCTCAAACGCATGGGCGAGCGCCCGTACATGGCCAAGGTGCAAGCCGACCGCAAAGCCAATGCCGAGATGATGATGGCGCGCATCAAAGCCAAATCAGCGGCGAGTTGAACGGCCTTTTTTGAACCCCTCTAGAAAGAAACCCATGAAGATTCTGATGTTGCACGGCATCAACCACGATATGTTTGGCAAACGCGACCCCAAGCAATACGGCACCATCACCCTGGATGAAATCAATGCCCAGCTGCAAACCCTGGGCCAGCAACTCGGCGCCAGCGTCGAGTGCTATCAAACCAACCACGAAGGCGCGATGTGCGAGCGCATCCACCAAGGCTTTCTGGACGGCGTGGACGCGGTGCTGATCAACGCTGGGGCCTGGACGCATTACAGCTACGGCATCCGTGACGCGCTGGCAATCTTGACCTGTCCCATCGTGGAGTTGCACATGTCCAACATCCACGCCCGCGAACCGTTTCGCCATGTGTCGGTGTTTGCCGAGATCGTCAAGGGCCAAATTTGCGGTTTTGGCGTGGACAGCTATTTGCTGGCCCTGCGCGCTGCCGTCTCAGCCGCCAAGGCGGCCTGAACGCCATGTCCACATCCATTGCCGACATGCGCAAAAGCTACGAGCGTGCGGCGCTCGACGAAAGCGCCTCCGAAGCCGACCCCTTGAAACAGTTTGAGCGATGGCTGCAAGAGGCCATCAGCGGCGAATTGCCCGAACCCACCGCCATGACCTTGGCCACCGTGGGCAGCGACCTGCGCCCCAGCACCCGGGTGGTGCTGCTCAAAGGGGTGAGCGCGCAAGGCCTGGCGTGGTACACCAATTACAAAAGCCGCAAAGGCCAAGAATTGGCCGGCAACCCGCATGCGGCCTTGCAATTTCATTGGGTGGAGTTGGAGCGTGTGGTGCGCATCGAAGGCATTGTGGAAAAGCTCGAACCCAAAGACAGCGACGCCTATTACCTGAGCCGCCCACTGGACTCGCGCATCGGGGCCTGGGCCAGCCCGCAAAGTGAGGTGATTTCCTCGCGCACCCAACTGGTTACTGCTGCGGCCAAATACGGCGCTCAGTTTTTGCTGCAACCACCCCGCCCTGAGCATTGGGGTGGGTATCGGCTGGTGCCCGACCGCTGGGAGTTTTGGCAAGGCCGCCCCAGCCGCCTGCACGACCGCCTGCGCTACCGCTTGGACCAAGGCGCTTGGCAGCGCGAGCGCTTGGCCCCTTGATCAGCCGCATGGTCGGGGCGGATTCAGCTTGACGCATGAATCGCCCTTAGGCGCTTGGTTCCCCCAAAACACCCGGGGCGATGGTGGTGTATGACATTTATTTCTTTTGTGTCATACTCCTTGTCATACAAATCACCCCCCCTCGCGTATGACAAGGAGCCACCATGCTGTCAGTTCGACTCCCCGAAGCCATGGAGCGAGATTTAACGCAGTATTGCGCGGTCCGCAAACTCACCAAATCGCAAGTGGTGCAAGAAGCCCTGGCCGAGTATTTGGTCGCGGCGCAATCGCCGACAGACGCCAAGCCAGCGCCGGAACCCGATCTGTCGTTTTTGGCGCCTGATGATCCTATCCGTCAGTTCATTGGCATTGCCAAAGGTGGACCCAGCACCGATGAGTGGATGGCGATCACGCGGGGTGAAGACTGGAACAAACCGTGATATTGGTCGACACCAATGTGCTGCTGGACATTTACAAGGCCGATTCGATTTGGATGCCTTGGTCCTTGCAACATTTGCACCAGGCCAAGCCCCGTCAACTGGCCATCAACATGGTGGTGTATGCCGAATTAGCGGGCCACCCTGCTGAGCCAGAGAACTTGGACGGGTTTCTGGACACCTTGGGCATACAGGTGCTCGAACTGTCACGCCCAGCCGCTCGCTTGGCCGGTCTTGCTTTTCGCCAATACCGCCAACGCGGCGGCACCAAAACCGGCGTGTTGCCCGACTTCTTCATTGGTGCCCATGCCCAAGCCGATGGCTACCAACTGCTGACCCGAGATGCGGGTCGCTACAAAACCTATTTCCCAAAAATCAAACTGATTTGTCCCTGATCAAAGCCCGGTAAGCTTTCAAACCACCCACGATGTAATGGGCATTCACATAACCCATTTGACGCAAGGTGTTGGCCGACAAAGCGCCTCGGTTGTTGGCATTGCAGTAGCACAGCACGGTGGTGTTCAGGTCGGGGATGACACCCTCAATGTTCATCTCCAGCTTGCCACGGCTCACATGCAATGAACCAGCAAGATGGTCGGCGTCATGTTCTTCTTTGTCACGGATGTCCAGCGCCACGGCCCCTTGCTGAACCAAGGCATCAACCTGTTCGGGTGGCACAAACGCCACTTGCGACATGGCTTGGTCTGCCAAACGTTGGAATTTGTCGGTGTAAGCCATCTGTTTCTTTCTGTTCAATACTGGAGTTGGGTAGATTTGCCCCAAAACACCCGGTAGGCAAACACGGTGTAAGCAATGATCACGGGCAAGACCACCGCCACGCCGTAAAAAATCACCAGCAAAGCTTCGGGCGCACTGGCGGCTTGCCAGATGTTGAGCTTGTCAATCACCAACCAAGGAAACAAGCTGTAGGCCAAGCCATAAAAGGACAGCAGAAAAATACCCACGGTGCTGGCAAACGGCACACCGGCGCCGTATTGGTTGCCTTGTGCAAACCGCACGGGCAATCGAGACAAACTGCGCCAAATCACCAAGAACAAACCCATGGTCATGGCCGGAATCGGCAACAGCATGAGCAGGTTGGGAAAGCTGAACCACTTGTCGAAAATACGTGGACTCACCCACGGTGTGGCCACGGATATGGCCAACACACCCGCAGCGGTCAGCCAC
>CANFPJ010000060.1 GCA_947448885.1 Comamonadaceae bacterium | reverse complement strand
GTGTCTCACCCGGTGGCTTCGCCGGGCAAAACCATTGAGGGTTTGATCAAGGTCTTTGAAGCCTCGCGCGAAGCCTACAAAGGGCGCACGGCCATGAACCTGCCTGGCTTGAATGTCACGGTGGCCCAGATGTTGGATGCTTTGGAGGCCGTGGCGGGGCCAGAGGTTCGGGTCCGCGTGCGCTTTGAGCGCAACGCACAAATTGCCGGCATCGTGGCCAACTGGAGCCAGGGTGCCACGGCCCAGCGGGCCGCTGATTTGGGTTTGATGCCCGACGCGGACTTTCAGACCATCATCCGTCAATACATCGCCGATTGCGAGTCGGCTGGCTTGGGTGACAGCGCGCTCAAAGGTTTGCGGCGCTGATCGCTTCAGTGGTTGTCGCGGGGCACAAAGGCGCCGCGCTGGCCACGCAAAAAATCCAGGTCGCACCCCTCGTCGGCTTGCAGCACGTGGTCGATGTAGAGCTTCCAGTAACCTGAGTTGAGCCGGGGCTCGGGGGCTTTCCACAGGGCACGGCGCTCTGCCAACACCGCATCGCTCACATGCAGTTGCAACAAGCGCTTGGGGACATCGAGTTCAATGGTGTCGCCGTTTTCCACCAAGGCCAATGCGCCGCCGGCTGCGGCCTCGGGTGCGGTGTGCAGCACCACCGTGCCGTAGGCTGTGCCACTCATGCGCGCATCGCTGATGCGCACCATGTCGGTGATGCCTTTGCGCAAAATTTTCGGTGGCAATGGCATGTTGCCCACCTCGGCCATTCCCGGGTAGCCTTTGGGGCCGCAGTTTTTGAGCACCAAAATGCAGGTTTCATCGACGTCTAAGTTTTCGTCGTCGATGCGTTGGTGAAAGTCTTCAATGTTTTCAAACACCACGGCGCGCCCCTTGTGCACCAGCAAAGCGGGGGTGGCCGCACTGGGCTTGATGACCGCACCCCTCGGGGCCAAATTGCCCCGCAGCACCGCAATGCCTGCTTTGTCTTTGAAGGGGGCCGAAAAGGGCTTGATCACCCGCGGGTCGTGGTTTTGAGCGCTGGCGATGTTTTCCGCCACCGTGTGGCCGCTGGCGGTGAGCAGGTCTTTGTGCAGCAGGTGTTCGATTTCTTTCATCACCACTGGCAGCCCGCCGGCATAGCAAAAATCTTCCATCAGGTGATCGCCTGAGGGTTGCAAGTTGACCAAGCAGGGCAGGTCGCTGGCCAGGCGGTCGAAGTCCTCCAAGGTGAGGGTGACGCCCAATCGGCCTGCCATGGCAATCAGGTGGATCACCGCATTGGTGGAGCCACCAATGGCCGCCAAGGTTTTGATGGCGTTTTCAAAGGCTTCGCGAGTCAGAATTTGCGAAATCGTTTGATCGCTGTGCACCATTTCCACAATGCGCCGGCCCGCCATGCGGGCCAATACATTGCGCCGGCCGTCGACCGCTGGGTATGCGGCATTGCCTGGCAAGCCCAGACCCAAGGCTTCCACCATGCTGGCCATGGTGGAGGCCGTTCCCATGGTCATGCAGTGCCCATGGCTGCGGTGCATGCAGCTTTCGGCTTCTAAAAACTCGGCCAATTTCAAAGTGCCAGCGCGCACCTGTTCACTCATGCTCCACACGCCTGTGCCCGAGCCCAGCTCTTGGCCGCGCCATTTGCCGTTGAGCATGGGGCCACCGCTGACCCCAATGGTTGGCAGGTCGGCACTGGCCGCACCCATGATCAGTGCAGGGGTGGTTTTGTCGCAGCCCATGAGCAACACCACGCCGTCCATGGGGTTGCCGCGGATGCTTTCTTCCACGTCCATGCTGCTGAGGTTGCGGTAAAGCATGGCGGTCGGGCGCAGCATCACCTCACCCAAAGACATGACCGGAAACTCCAGCGGAAATCCACCCGCTTCATACACACCAATCTTGACTTGTTCGGCGATGGTTCTGAAGTGCGAGTTGCAGGGGGTGAGTTCACTGAAGGTGTTGCAAATGCCAATCACGGGTCGACCATCGAATTGATCGTGCGGGATGCCTTTGCCTTTGAGCCAACTGCGATAAGCAAACCCATCGCGATCTTGGCGCCCAAACCATTGTTGGCTGCGCAGTTCTTCCGGCTTTTTGCGAGGTGAATTGGTCATCTGGGTCTCCGTTGTGATGGTTCTTGGGGCATCGTTATCGTATGATGTTAGCTCGAAATTCACTCTGGAGTTATCCATGGGCCACCCTGAAATCTTGTGCGTATCAAAACTGCCGCCGTTCTTGATGAGCGACTTGCAAGACCATTTTCAAATCCACGATCACGAGCACATCACCGACCCAGGGGCCTTGGGCCGCATTCGGGCCATCGTCGGTGGTGGCGAGTCCAAAATCGACAAAAAATTACTCAGCCTGTTTCCTGCGGTGGAAATGGTGTCCATTTTTGGGGTCGGCTACGACGGCGTCGACATCCCCACCATCCAAGAGCGCGGTATCCGCGTCACCCACACACCGGGGGTTCTGAACGACGATGTGGCCGATTTGGCCTTGGGACTCATGCTGTCGGTGGCGCGCCGCATTCCGCAGGCGCACCAATTTGTGCGTGCAGGTGATTGGGTGGATGGCCCTTTTCCCTTGGCCCGAAAACTCACAGGCGCCCGATTGGGCTTGGTGGGCATTGGCCGCATTGGGCAAGCCATCGCCAAACGTGCGGCGGCTTTTGACATGAGCATCGCTTACACATCGCGCAACGAGCGCCCGGATTTGCCATTCACCTATTACCCCAACCCCAAGGCCTTGGCAGCGCAGGTGGATTTTCTGGTGGCCATCACCCCAGGGGGTGATGGAACCCGGGGCTTGATCAATGCCGAGGTGTTGACGGCCCTGGGGCCCAAAGGCTTTTTGATCAATGTGGCCCGCGGTTCTGTGGTGGATCAACCGGCGCTGATTCAAGCGCTCAAATCCAAATCCATTGCCGGCGCTGGCTTGGATGTCTACATCGATGAACCCCGGGTGGTGCCGGAGTTGCGGGCTTTGGACAATGTGGTGCTCACGCCCCACATGGCCAGCGGCACCATGGAAACCCGGCGTGCCATGGCCAACTTGGCCTTGGGCAATTTGCAAGCGCATTTCGCCAACCAACCCTTGCTCACCCCGATCCCAGAGTGCCCGCCCCCCAGGGAATAAGCGCAAACCCGTTCAGGGTTTTCAGGGGTGTGTGCGTCCAGCCAATGGTCATACGATAAGCATCCTATGCACAAACTGCGCTTGATCTCGCCCACGCGAGTGCCTGTCAAAAATGCCCATGCCAGCACGGTCGAAGTGTTGGGCAAGTGCATTGTCGCGGGTCAATATCCCGTGGGAACCAGTTTGCCGCCAGAGCCACAGTTGTGCGAAAACTTTGGGGTCAGCCGAACCGTGGTCCGCGAGTCCATCAAATCCCTGGTGGCCAAAGGATTGATTGTCACGGGGCCGAAGTTGGGCACCCGTGTTTTGCCCGAAGACCAATGGAATTGGTTCGATCCCGATGTGGTGTCGTGGCTTTCGCAAAAGCGTCTGAGTGCCGATTTTTTGCGCGACTTACAAGAGCTGCGTCGCATTGTGGAGCCCGCTGCCATTCGTTTGGCTGCTGAGCGAGCAACGCCACAAGCGCTCACTTCCATTGAAATTGCATTTGCCGGCATGAAAAATGCCGTTGAAAACGGCGGCGACTATGTCACCCATGATTTGCGCTTCCACCAAGGCTTGTTGCAGGCTTCTGGCAACCGCATGTTGGTGCAAATGAGCAAAGTGTTGGGCGCATTGCTTCGCACCAGTTTTGAAATCTCCACGGCTAAGAAAAACGGCCCCGCCCAGTCTTTGTCCATGCACAGAGAGGTATTGGATGCCGTGACCGCCCATCAACCCGATCGTGCCGAAGCCGCAATCCTGAGATTGATCGATGGGGCCAAGCAAGACATTGAGTCGGTCTTGTCCTCACGCCGCCGCATTCCGAATATTGGTCGCCCTGCATCACCTTTGCGGGCCCATTGATTTTCACCACGTCATATCAAAGGAGACTAACCATGAAAATGAAAAAAATGTGGACCGTGGCCATGGTGGCCGCCGGCATGTTGGCGGCAGCGCCAGCCATGTCGCAAGAAAAACTGAATGTTTTTTGGGTCAAAGGCTTTTACAAGGCTGAAGATGACGCCCTGTATGCGGCCATCAAAAAATTTGAAGCCAAGTACAAAACGGTCAAGGTCGAACTGTCTCAGTATCCGATTCAAGACATGATTCCCAAGACCGTCGCGGCTTTGGACTCGGGCACCCCACCAGATGTGGCATATGCCGACGTATATGACTTTCAAGTGACCGCTTCATGGGCCTACGACGGAAAGTTGGAGGACATCAGCAGCGTGATCAACCCGATCCGTGCGCGATTCGCTGGCAACACCATTGAAACCACGTTCTTGCTCAACAACAAAGAGAACAAGCGCGCTTATTACGCCTTCCCCATCAAACAGCAAACCATGCATGTCCAATACTGGGCGGATATGTTGAGCGATGCCGGTTTCAAGGAATCTGACATTCCCACCAATTGGAAAGACTATTGGGATTTTTGGTGCAGCAAGGTGCAACCTGCACACCGGCAAAAATCTGGCCAACGCAGCTTTGGCATTGGTCAACCCATGGGCGTTGACTCCAGCGACTCATTCTTTTCCTTCTTGACCTTCATGGACGCCTATAACGTCAAATTGGTCAATGACTCGGGCAAGTTGCTGGTTGACGATCCCGATGTGCGCAAAGGACTGATCACCGCCATGACCGACTACACCGCTGTGTATGGCCGGGGTTGCACGCCACCTTCATCGACCAGTTGGAAAGACCCGGACAACAACGTCGCATTTCACAACAAGACAACGGTGATGACCCACAATGCGACCATCTCCATTGCCGCCAAATGGCTTGACGACATGAACAACGCGGCGCTCACGCCTGAGCAACGCGCCACCGCGACCAAGAACTACAAAGAATTGGTCAAGACCGCTGGTTTCCCCAACAAGCCCGATGGTTCCAAAATGGTCTATCGCGCGGCCATCAAAACCGGCGTCATCTTCAAAGATGCCAAAAACAAGGCCCGTGCCAAGGACTTCGTTGCATTCTTGCTGCAAGAAGAAAACCTGACCCCCTATGTGGAGGGTTCACTGGGCCGCTGGTTCCCTGTGACCAAGGTGGGGCAGCAAAGCAAATTCTGGCAAGAGGACGTGCATCGCAAAGCGGTTTACACCCAGTTCATGAATGGCACCAGCCCGTTTGAGTTCACCAAAAACTTCCGCTTCACCCAGCTCAACAATGAAAATGTTTGGGCCAAGGCGATGAACCGCGTGCTCAACGAAAAGGTGCCGGTGGAGAAAGCCGTGGACGAGATGATTGACCGCATCAAGGCCGTTGCCCGTTGATGGATTGACAACTGAAATCGGGGCCCAATCGATGCTTGGGCCCCGTTTTTTGTTGGACCAGCACCATGTCTGATTCCCTCAGCTTGCCACCTGCGTCGCCATCAACCCTGTCTCAGTGGGAGCGGGCTGGGCGGTGGATGTTGGTGCCTTACTTATTGATCTTTTTTCTGTTTGTGCTTTACCCCGTTTGTTACGGGTTGTGGTTGGCACGCCACCCGGAAAGCTATGTCAAACTTTTTGACGACCCCATATTTTTCCGCACAGCGGTGAATACCTTGGTTTTTTTGGTGGTGGCCATCAATGTGAAGATGGTCATGGCCATGGTTTTGTCGGGATTCTTTTTGAACAAGCAATGGTGGATCAAGGCCTTGTCCTTGTTGTTCATCTTGCCTTGGGCCTTGCCTTCGATCCCCACCATTTTGTCGGTGCGGTTCATGCTCAATCCCGAGTGGGGGGTGATCAACACCCAAATTTTTCAACTGACCGGTGTTGACGGCCCCAATTGGCTCAATGACACCACCTTGGCGTTGTCCTTTTCCATGGTCATGCATGTTTGGAAATCCCTGCCCTTTTGGACCTTGATTTTGCTGGCTGGTCGCATGGCGATTCCGGCCGAGCAATACGAAGCAGCATCGGTGGACGGCGCCAGTTCATGGCAAAAATTCAGGTTCATCACCTGGCCCTCCATGCGCACCTTGTATTTGACATCCACCATTTTGTCGATGATTTGGACTTTGGGCGACTTCAACTCGGTGTATTTGCTCACCGGTGGCGGGCCAGCGGACTTAACCCATGTGTTGGCCACCCTCGGCATTCGTTACTTGCGACTGGACCAAGTGGACTTGGCCATGGCTTCGATCGTGGTCGCGCTGCCATTGGTCTTGCCGTTGGTTTTTTTCATGATGAAGCGTTTGTCCAAATGAGGACCCACCCATGAAAAGTTGTACTTGGCGCCATACCTTGGCAGAGGCCAAATTACTCCTGATCGGGATTCCTTTGTTTTTGTGGACCATGATCCCGGTCTACCACTTGGTGTTGTTTTCCATCTCGCCGCGGGACTCTGCCACATCGGGCCGACTCTGGCCCAAAGAGCCCACTTTGCAGAACTTCAACTTTGTGTTCTATCAAAAGCATTTTTACCTGGATTATTTTTGGATTCAATTGGGCAACTCGGTATTGATCGCAACGGCAGTGGCTGTCATCACCTTGGTGATTTCAACCTTGGCCGCTTTCGCCATCAGCCGATTGCGCGTGCATGGTGGCAGAACCGTGCTGAACATGGCTTTGTTCACCTACTTCATCCCAGCCGCATTTTTGGCGGTTCCCATGTACAAAACCATGGGTGTGTATGGCTTGCTCAACAGCCAGTGGGCTTTGATTTTGGCCATGGTCACGATCGCCTCTCCGTATTGCATTTGGGTATTGAAACAAGCCTCAGACAAATTGCCCTTTGAGCTGGATGAGGCGGCCCGAATGGATGGCGCCTCCCCCATGCAACTGTTTCGCTTGGTCTATTTGCCCTTGATGGTGCCGTCGTTGGTGGCGGTGGGCACTTATTCTTTGCTGTTGGCTTGGAACGAGTATCTGTATGCTTTTTTGCTGCTCTCGCGCGATGATTCCGTGACCTTGGCCGTTGCCTTGGGCAATTTTTTATCGGCAGACGATTCGCCATGGGAGTTGCTGATGGCCACCGGCTTGGTGTACGCCTTGCCTCCGGCTGCCATTTATTACACCTTCAAGCGCTATATGGTTTCGGGCCTGACCGCGGGCGCCGTCAAATCCTGAAAGAAACGACATGGCTCATATTTCTTTTCGTGACATCAAAAAGTCTTTTGGCGCCGTTGACGTCATCCACGGCATCAGCTTTGATATCCATGACGGAGAGTTCGTGGTGTTGGTGGGGCCTTCGGGTTGCGGCAAATCCACGTTGTTGCGGATGTTGGCTGGATTGGAAGGCATCACGGCGGGAGAAATCCGCATCGATGATCGGGTGATCAACGACTTGGATTCCAAAGACCGAGACATTGCCATGGTGTTTCAAAGTTACGCTTTGTATCCCCACATGACGGTTTACGACAACATGGCGTTCAGCTTGAAGTTGCGCAAAGCCCCCGAGGCATTGATCAGCGAGCGGGTGCTCAACGCCGCGAAAATTTTGAGCCTGGACAGTTTGCTGCAACGTCAACCGCGAGAGTTGTCTGGAGGGCAGCGTCAACGGGTGGCCATGGGGCGCGCCATTGTGCGAGATCCCAAGGTATTTTTATTCGACGAACCTTTGTCGAATTTGGATGCCAAGTTGAGGGTTGCCATGCGGGCCGAAATCAAGGCCTTGCACCAACGGTTGAGGACCACCACGGTGTATGTGACGCACGACCAAATTGAGGCCATGACCATGGCAGATCGAATCGTGGTCATGCATGATGGTGTCATTGAGCAAATTGGCACCCCCTTGGAATTGTTTGACCATCCGCGTAATTTATTCGTCGCTCAGTTCATTGGGTCGCCGGCCATGAATGTCTTGCCGGGTCAGGCAGTGCACGATCAAGGTCAATGGGGTGTGATGGTGGGGGGGCAACGATGGCCGGCACCCGCATTGGCCGGTTTGAAGGCGGGTCAATCTGTCCACTATGGTGTCAGGCCCACCGACTTGCGGCTTTCTGAAAATGAAACCGGGATTCAAGCGCAAGTGACCTTGGTGGAGCCCACCGGATCAGAAACGGAACTGTTGTTGCGCTGTGGTGATCACAATTTGGTGATGGTGATTCATGGTCGCACGTCGGTTCAAAGCGGAGACCCCGTTCGATTGTGGGTCGATGCCACGCGCGCCCATGTGTTCGACAGTGCCAGCGAGCAGCGCATTGCCTGAGTTCCCGATGGTTGTGGTGGTCATGGGCGTGAGTGGTTGTGGCAAAACCACTGTCGCCTCATCCTTGTCCCAAGCTTTGGGCTGGGCATTCATTGAAGGGGATGCCTTTCACCCATCTGAAAATGTCCAAAAAATGGCCCAGGGGACTGCGCTGAACGATGCGGACCGTGCCGTGTGGTTGGAGCGCTTGGCGCTTGAACTGCAAGAACAGTCACGCCGCCATGCGGGTGTGGTGCTGGCTTGTTCTGCCCTGAAAAAATCGTACCGGGATGTCCTGAGGCGTGGCTGTCAGGACACACTTTTCGTGCACCTGCATGGCAGTGCAGATTTGATTGGGCAACGTTTGTCGTCGCGCAAAGGGCATTACATGCCCAGCAGCTTGCTGCAAAGCCAGTTTGAAACGCTGGAACCACCGGCACCCACAGAGCGGGCATGGGGCTATCGTGTGGATCAATCCCCTGAGGCGATTGTCAAAGACGTGCGCCAACGAATCAGCAACGACACCATGCCAAGCGTTTGAATCGACGCCGATCAACCGCTAACTGGCATGCATGGTCCATGGACGCTTCAGCGCGGAAAACCACCGCCGCGACCACCACCGCCACCAGAACGTCCACCCCCGCCGCCTGAGCGACCACCGCCACCGCCACCGCCGAATCCACCCGTTCTGGGGCCGCCTGGGCGGGCATTTTTGTTGCGTTGACCGCCACCGCGGTTGCGCTCGGTCATCAGGTCCACGCTGGTGCGGGTCGGATCGGGTTGGCGCATCGCGCTGTTTTGGTTTTTGTGACCAAAGGCATTGACACCACTTTGGGTGCCCAAATGCGCATTGGCGCGCGGTTGAAAATCGTCGGGCTCAGAGCCACCTTCTGATGGGCTATGGTGAGGGGCTTGTGCATGCGGGGCATCACGCACCATCATGGGGTCACGTGGTGGGCGGTCATCACGGTATCGGTTTCGCCCTTGACCTTGGCCCCCATTGGGGCGCGGTGGTTTGGCGCCGGGTGTGCGCACTTGGCCATTGGGGCGTGGCGTCGCCCGTTGCCCTTGACCGGCTTTGTTGTCACGCATGCGCTGCATCATTTCGGAGCGTGCTGCTTTGGCCGCAGCCGCCATCACGTCTCGGCTGGGGGGTTGACCCAAACCGCCCCACAGGGTTTGGCGTCCCATGGCAATGGGTTCGGCGACTTCATTTTCTTCTGGACCAAAACCTTCAATGGCTTGGACGGGTACCGCTTGCCCGGTGAAGCGTTCGATGTCGCGCATGAATCCTTGTTCGTCCAGCGAGACCAAACTGACGGCCTCGCCCGTGGCGCCGGCTCGTCCGGTACGGCCAATGCGGTGCACATAGTCTTCGCTGATGTTGGGAATGTCGTAATTGACCACGTGGGGCAATTCGTCAATGTCGATGCCCCGCGCTGCAATGTCGGTGGCCACCAATGCTCGGATGTCGCCGGATTTGAAACCAGCCAAAGCTTGGGTGCGGGCGGTTTGGCTTTTGTTGCCGTGCAAGGCCATGGCTGTGATGCCATGCTTGTTCAAAAATTCAGCCACATTATTGGCGCCAAATTTGGTGCGGGTGAAAACCAGCACCTGGCTCCAAGCATGTGCCTCAATGATGTGGGCGAGCAATGCTTTTTTCTTGCCGCGACCCACCGGGTGCACCACCTGGGTGATGCTCTCCACCGTGGTGTTGCTGGGGGTGACTTGAATGCTTTGCGGATTGCGCAGCAAGCCATTGGCCAGGTCGCGGATGTCATCGCTGAAGGTGGCAGAGAAAAGCAGACTTTGCTTTTCGCGCGGCACCAGGGCCAGGATTTTTTTGACATCGTGCACAAAGCCCATGTCGAGCATGCGGTCGGCTTCATCCAAAACCAAAATTTGGACCGTGGATAAATCCAAGAAACCTTGTTGTTGCAGGTCCAGGAGTCGTCCAGGCGTGGCGACCAAAATGTCGACGCCGTTGCGCAAGCGATCAATTTGGGGGTTCATGCCCACACCACCAAAAATCACGGCGGAGGTGAGTTGCAAGTATTTGCCGTAAACACGCACCGATTCTTCAACCTGAGCGGCCAGTTCGCGGGTGGGGGTGAGCACCAGGGCACGGATGCCAAAAACGCCGTGCTTGTTGGGGGTGCTGCGGCTCATGGCCAATTTGTGCAGCATGGGCAAGGTGAAGGCCGCTGTTTTGCCGGTGCCGGTCTGGGCGCCTGCCAGCAGGTCTTGGCCCTCTAAGACAGCCGGTATGGCTTGGGCTTGAATGGGGGTGGGGGTTTCGTAGCCTTGCTCGCGCACGGCTTTCAAAATGGCCGGAGCCAGTTTCAGATCGTCAAAGTTCATGATGGAGCGCCGTCTCGGGCGCGGGAGTTCGGCCTGATCCGCTGTTTGCAACAGCAGCCAGTCATCGGCCAACAGGGTTCACAGGTGGGCTGTAAAGCTAAAGGCAGTGTGCCTGGCTCAGCCCCAGCAGAAGCGCTGGTGTTGCACCAACTGGAGGATGCAACGTGACAGATTGTCGCATGATTTGAAATGCCTTGGCCGTCGCGGCGCTGAGGGCTGATAATCGCTGGTTTTCAACCGCGTTCCAAGGATATTTCGCATGGCCCAGTATGTATTCACCATGAACCGCGTCGGCAAAATCGTGCCGCCCAAGCGGCACATCCTCAAGGACATTTCGCTGAGCTTTTTCCCGGGTGCCAAGATTGGTGTGTTGGGTCTCAACGGTTCTGGCAAGTCCACCTTGCTGAAAATCATGGCGGGAGTGGATACCGAGATCGAGGGCGAAGCCCAGCCCATGCCCGGTTTGAAGATTGGCTATTTGCCGCAAGAGCCCAAGCTGGACCCGCAAAGCACCGTGCGTCAGGCGGTTGAAGGGGGCATGGGTGAAGTCCTGGCGGCGAAAAATCGGCTGGAAGAAATTTATGCCGCTTATGCAGAGCCAGACGCTGACTTCGACAAATTGGCGGCCGAGCAAGGCGAGTTGGAAGCGGTCATCGCAGCCGCTGGCAGCGACAGCGAACACCAATTGGAAATCGCGGCGGATGCTTTGCGACTGCCCCCCTGGGACGCCGTGATTCAAAACCTCTCAGGCGGCGAAAAGCGCCGGGTGGCGTTGTGCCAATTGCTGCTGTCTCGGCCTGATATGTTGTTGTTGGACGAACCGACCAACCACTTGGATGCCGAATCGGTGGATTGGCTCGAGCAGTTTTTGGCCCGTTTCTCTGGCACGGTGGTGGCCATCACCCACGACAGGTACTTTTTGGACAATGCCGCCGAATGGATTTTGGAGTTGGACCGGGGCCACGGCATCCCATGGAAAGGCAACTACTCCACATGGTTAGAGCAAAAGCAAGACCGATTGGAAAAAGAGCAAAAGGGCGAAGAGGCCCGGGCCAAGGCGCTCAAGAAAGAGCTTGATTGGGTTCGTCAAAACCCCAAAGGCCGACAAGCCAAAAGCAAGGCGCGCATTGCCCGCTTTGAAGAGCTGTCAGATTTCGAATACCAAAAACGCAATGAAACCCAGGAGATTTTCATCCCGGTGGCCGAGCGTTTGGGCAATGAAGTGTTTGAGTTCACCAATGTCAGCAAATCCTTTGGTGACCGCTTGCTCATCGACGACCTGAGCTTCAAGGTCCCGGCCGGTGCCATCGTCGGCATCATTGGCCCCAACGGGGCAGGTAAATCCACCTTGTTTCGGATGATCGCGGGCAAAGAGCAGCCCGACAGTGGTTCGATCAAGATCGGCTCCACCGTCAAAATGGCCTTTGTCGATCAAACGCGCGACGACCTGTCCAACGAAAAAACAGTGTGGGAAGACGTCTCTGGCGGCTTGGACATCCTGACCGTGGGCAAATTTGAGATGGCCAGCCGCGCTTACTGTGGCCGTTTCAACTTCAATGGCGGCGATCAACAAAAGCGCGTGGGCACGCTCTCGGGCGGTGAACGCGGCCGGCTGCACCTGGCCAAAACCTTGATCGCCGGTGGCAACGTCTTGCTGCTTGACGAACCCTCAAACGACTTGGATGTGGAAACCTTGCGCGCTTTGGAGGATGCCTTGCTGGAATTTGCCGGCAGCGTGATGGTGATCAGCCACGACCGTTGGTTCCTGGACCGCATTGCCACACACATCCTGGCTTGCGAAGGGGATTCGCATTGGACATTCTTTGACGGCAACTACCAAGAGTACGAAGCCGATAAGAAGAAGCGCCTGGGTGAGGAGGGTGCCAAGCCCAAGCGCGTGCGCTACAAAGCGCTCACTTGATGTCTTGGGCGCTGGGCCACCATTCACCGCTGGCCAAGCGCAACCCATTTGCACTCGTCACCGCATCGAGCACCGCCAAGGCGGTGACTTCACTGGCCAAGGTCGACAGCAGCATCATGTCTGCCGCCACACTGCTTTGACCGGTACCCAGCGCAAACAAGGTGTCGCCATCCCAAGGGGTGTGAACCGGGCGAATCGTTCGGGCCAATCCGTTGTGGCCCATTTGTGCCAGCCGATGGGCTTGGCTTTTGTTCAGCACGGCATCCGTGGCAATCACGCCGATGGTGGTGTTCCCACCCGTTGAAAGCATCCCCGTGGACAGGCCCTGGAGCTGGCTGCCAACGGTGTCTTGAAGTTCCACCCCCGTGTCCGTTTTCCTGGCCCCGGCCAGGATGCGGCCGTTGCGCGGGTCCACCACATCGCCCAAAGCGTTGACGACCACCAAAGCCGCCACCGTCACGCCAGAAACGGTCAGGGCCGCACTGCCAATGCCCCCTTTCATGCCCCGCTGGGGTCCAAAAACCTTGCCCACGGTGGCGCCCGCACCAGCGCCGACATTGCCCGTGGTCACTGGCGCTTGGCTGGCCTGTTCGCAGGCCAGCCAGCCACTCATGGGGTCTGGGCGGATGCGAGGATCCCCGACGCCCAGGTCAAAAATCACGGCGGCCGGCACGATGGGGACCCGAACTGGCCCCACCGCAATGCCGCGGCCTTGCTGTTCCAACCATTTCATGACGCCAGATGCGGCATCCAAGCCGAAGGCACTCCCCCCAGAAAGCAAAAGCGCATGGACATGGGGCACGGTGTTGTGCGGGGCAAGCAGGTCGGTTTCACGCGTGCCAGGCGCAGCACCACGGACATCTACCCCTCCCACCGTGCCATCGGGGCAAATGACAACCGTGCAACCCGTGGGCCTGTCCGTCAAACTGTGGTGCCCTACCAACACGCCATGAAGTCGGGTCAGTGAGGGGTTGTGCGACATGGAAACACTTTCAGGGGCGGTAGAAGGGCTTGGATCTGGCGCATTGATTTCAACACAAAGTGCCATGCCTAAAGCGTTGATTGGCCCTGAGTTGGCGGGTGCGTTCAGAGCGGCGTGATGGAGTTTTCGTTTTTCTTGAAAACTGTTACATTCTGTTACACATAAATTTGTTTCATCTGTGAATCGGGGCCTGGGTGATGGATGCAAATGGATGTGGTGGAGAAATATTCAAATAATTTGTTTGTTAATAATTTGATTTATTTAATGAATACTTTATAATCATTTCTCATTTTCAATTTAATCATCAAGGGGTATTTCATGAGCAACAAAATCACGTTTGATGCGGGCAGTGAATACTGCGGTACCAGTTACGCGGCCAAGATGCTGGACTTGTCTGTGGGGACTGTTCAGTCGCTGGTCGAGAAAGGCGAGTTGGTGGCATGGAAAACCCAAGGCGGACATCGGCGCATATCGATTCAATCGGTGCGGGATTTTCAGCGGCGCAACAACTACATCACCAAGTCGAATTTGGTTTCCAGCCAAAGGCTGAAGGTCATGGTGGTGGAGGACGAAGACCTGTCGCGACAAATGTTGAGTGATCATTTCCAGCAATGGGACTTGCCACTGGACCCCAGCTTTTTCAGTTCTGCCATGACGGCACTGCTCGATTGGCCGCAATTGCAACCCCAGGTGTTGATCACCGATTTGCGCATGCCTGGTTTGGACGGGTTTGAACTCATTCGCACTTTGCATGATCACCCCCGCTATGCACAAATGGTGGTGGTGGTGGTGACAGCCTTGTCGCCCCAAGAAATCGCTGCCGAAGGGGGTATGCCAGAGGGCGTGCAGTTGATGCACAAGCCGATGGACATGGGTTGGCTCAAGGGCTACCTGAATGCGTTGGTCAACATGGGGCAAATGGCCAAGCGGCAGGACGAAATGGTGCGCGTGCGCGAAATGTGATGGGTGCAACCCCGCCAGCGGGGCAGGGGGTTTTACCCATTCGCCAGGCTGCAAAGCCTTTTATGCTCGGGGCATGTTCAACCTGAGATTGTCATGTCCCTGAAGCCGCCCCACAAGGTTTCCGCACCGCCCCAGCGCGCGCACCACCCGCATTGGCCCCAGCGCTTGCCACTGACCATGGGTTTGCCATCAACCACCTTGTGGCACAACTTGGCGGTCAACGCCCAACGATATCCCCACAAGTGCGCTGTCCATTACATGGGCACCGCATGGACTTATCTCGAAGTGATGCACCAAGCTGAGCGCTTGGCGGCTTGGTTGGCTTTGCACGGCGTGGCGGCCGGCGATCGCGTGTTGCTGATCATGCAAAACTGCCCCCAATGGCTGATGGCGCACTTTGCCATCTTGCGTGCCAATGCGGTGGTGGTGCCAGTCAATCCCATGAACCGCAGCTTGGAGTTGCAGCACTACATTTCCGACGCAGATGCCCGCATGGCCATCACCTCTGCCGATTTGGCGCTTGGTTTGGTTCAGGCCAACCATGCCTTGCCGATGGATCAGCAATTGCACCACCTGTTGGTCACGCAGCACACCGACGGGTTTGATCCCCAACACATTCCTGAGGGTGACATGCCAGAAGCATGGCACGATTGGCTGCTGTCAACGCACCCCGTGCCAGCCATTCAAAGTGGACTCACCCACCTTTGGGCAGATGCACTGTCCCATGAAGCGACCCCACCCGCGCTGACCGCCGCAGCGACTGACATGGCGGTGTTGCCCTACACCAGTGGCACCACCGGCTTGCCCAAGGGCTGCATTCACCTGCACCGCAGTTTGATGCACAACGCCATGGCCTCGGCCTTTTGGAGCCAGGGCACGCCAGACAATGTGAGCCTGTGCGTGGTGCCCATGTTTCACATCACCGGCATGGTGTCTGTGATGCACTCGGCCATCTATTTGGGCGCCACATTGGTGTTGATGCCTCGGTGGCATCGGGACTTGGCCGCCCGCTTGATCCAACGCCATCGGGTGACGCATTGGACCAATATCCCGACCATGGTGATTGATTTGCTCGGCAGCCCGCTCATAGACCAATACGACCTCAGCAGTTTGGTGCACATTGGCGGTGGCGGTGCAGCCATGCCGCAAGCCGTGGCGCAGCGCTTGTTCAGCCAGTGGGGGCTGAGATATATCGAAGGCTATGGGTTGACCGAAACCTCTGCGCCGTCGCACTCCAATCCGCCTGACCGACCCAAGCAACAGTGCTTGGGCGTGCCTTTCGTCAGCACCGACGCGCGCGTGGTGGACCCCCAGCATTTGACCGAATTACCGCTGGGTGAGTCTGGGGAGATCGTGATCCATGGGCCGCAAGTGTTCCAAGGCTATTGGAAGCGCCCCGATGAAACCGCCAAAGTTTTTTTTGAACTGGACGGCAAAAGGTTTTTTCGTTCGGGTGACTTGGGTCGCATGGATGAGGAGGGCTATTTCTTCATCACCGATCGGCTCAAGCGCATGATCAACGCCTCGGGCTTCAAAGTGTGGCCGGCTGAGGTGGAGGCGCTGATGTTTCAGCACCCGGCCATCTTGGAGGCCTGCATCATTGCCACCCGTGACCCTTACCGCGGTGAGAGCGTGAAAGCGATGGTGGTGCTGCGCCCTGAGCACCGTGGGCGGGTCACGGAACAAGACGTCATGGTTTGGTGCCGAAGCCACATGGCCGTGTACAAGGCGCCCAAAGACATCGAGTTTTTGGATGCGCTGCCCAAAAGTGGCAGCGGCAAGGTCATGTGGCGTGCCCTGCAAGAGGCCGAACTGGCCCGTCAATCTGGGGCGGTGTGAGGCGGCTGGCGGGCATGCGCCAGGTCAAGCCCCGCCAGGGCGCTGGCGGTTGCGGCTTGCGCTAAGCTTGGCCCATGATTCAACTTTCTGTCCTTGACCAGTCCATCGCCGCGGCCGGTTCCTCCCAAGACCAAGCGGTGCGCAACACATTGGCGCTGGCGCAACACTGCGAAGCCTGGGGCTACCGGCGTTTTTGGGTCAGCGAGCACCACAGCCACCCCAGCATCGTCGGCACCGCGCCTGAAATTCTCATGGCCGCCATCGCCGCGCGCACTCAGCGCATTCGCATTGGCAGTGCCGGGGTGATGTTGCCCCACTACTCAGCCCTCAAAGTGGCTGAGCAATTCAGGGTGCTCAATGCCTTGGCTCCGGGGCGAATCGATTTGGGTGTGGGGCGCGCACCCGGCAGCGACGGCCGAACTGCGCAGGTGCTCAATCCAGACCGATATGCATCTGAGCGCTTCCCCCAGCAGGTGCTGGAATTGCAAGCTTGGATCACGGGCACGCCCTTGCCAGTGGGTCATCCAGGGCACGGGGTGTTTGCCTATCCCAGCAGCGACACCACGCCCGATATTTGGATGTTGGGCAGCTCAGACTATGGCGCCCAACTGGCCGCTCACTTGAGCTTGCCCTATGCGTTTGCCTACTTCATCACCGAGGGGCAGGGCTTAGAGACCGCCTTGGATTTGTATCGGCAAAACTTCCGACCCACCGAGGAACGACCCCGGCCCCACGCAACGGTGTGTGTCTGGGCCTTGGCCGCTGACACCGAGGAACAAGCCTGGCATTTGTTCAAAAGCCGGGCCCGTTGGCGCATGGACCGCAACCTGGGCCGCATTGGCCCGGTCTTGCCGCCAGACCAGGCCGAGCGTGACTACAGCCCGGCTGAACAACTCGCCCTGGCGCAGCTCAAAGCCAATGCCTTGGTGGGTTCGGCCCCGCAAGTGGCCAGCAAACTGCGCGCTTTGGTGCAACGCATGGACATCGATGAAATCGTGGTGATCACCTGGACCCATGACCCGGTGCATCAGCGTCGCTCTTATGAACTGTTGGCCAAAGAATTTGCTTGGGGTCAGCGGGCGCCATCCCCCGAACTTGAGACGGCATTGAGCTGATCCTCCACACAGAAAGGTTTTGGATGTTTTCGACTTCAATTGCGGGCAGCTTGCCCAAACCCGAATGGCTGGCCGAGACCCAAAAACTGTGGCCCCAATGGAAACCAGAAGGTCAGGCCTTGCACCAAGCCAAGGCCGATGCCACGCTGTTGTGGATCAAGGCGCAAGAAGACGCAGGCCTGGACATCATTGGTGACGGCGAGCAAGCACGGCAGCATTTTGTGCACGGTTTTTTAGAGCAGGTCGAGGGCATTGACTTTGAGAACAAGGTCAAGATGGGCATCCGCAACAACCGCTATGACGCCATGGTGCCGCAGGTGGTGGCCAAGCTGCGCTTGAAAGGGCGAGTCCACGCCATGGAAGCCCAATTGCTGCGTGCCCACACCAAGAAGAAAACCAAATTCACCTTGCCC
>CANFPJ010000059.1 GCA_947448885.1 Comamonadaceae bacterium | reverse complement strand
GGTGCAGGAAGTGCTCGAAGAGCCAGGCGCGGAGGATGGAGACGGAGCGCTCGGGGAGGCCGCGCTGGGGCCGCCAGGCCTAGCGTGGACTCAAACCCCATGGGCGCAGGTTGGTCAGCCATGGGTGGTGAGGGTGGCACAGGCCCCGATGGGTCATCGCTCAATGCCGCATCGCTGTCGGACACGCCCAGCCAGTGAGAGCGGGCATCAAAAACTTGTTCGCATCGGCCGCACCGGACCCAACCATTGGCCACCTTCAGTTGGTCTTGCACCACCTTGAAAGCGGTTAGGCATTGGGGGCACTGCACAGCCAAGGTCATGATGCCGGCATTGTAGGTGGCGCTACCGACCAGCGAACTCGCTGGCCACGGGTGGGATGGGTCAACGGCTCAATCGAAACGCGCGGTCATCAAGGCCCAACCATCCTCGCGGTCATGCACCCCCAGAACGCACCACGGCGCATAAGCCTGTTGCAACAGTTCTACCTGGCGCTCCAAAATGCCGGCCAACACCAATTGCCCACCGCCGACCTGCACCAAGCCACACAACAAGGGCGCGAGCACTTGCAAAGGCGAGGCCAAGATATTGGCCAACACACATTGGTAGGGGCCTTGCACCTGATCTGGCAAACCAACCTGCAGCACCACCCCGTTGGCCTGGGCATTGCGCTGGGTGGCCAGCACCGCGTCGGGGTCGATGTCGACCGCATCCACCCGGGCGGCACCATACAAAGCTGCACCCATGGCCAAAATGCCCGAGCCACATCCGTAATCCAGCACCGGCGCGCCGCGCACATCGTGTTGCGCCAACCAGCGCAAACACATGCGCGTGGTCGGGTGGGTACCGGTGCCAAAAGCCAAGCCCGGGTCCAGGCGCAACACCCGTTGCGCTTGGGCTGGGGGCTCATGCCAGGTGGGGACGATCCAAAAATCAGGGGTGATTTCGACGGGCGCAAACTGCGACTGCGTCAAACGCACCCAGTCTTGCTCGACCAATTCGGTGATGCCCAGCAATTCGCATGATTCAAACCCATTTTGCAAAACCAGCACATCGGCAGCTGTCTGGGCTTGGGCCTGATCGGCAAACAAAGCCGTCACCTGCGAGCGGTCCCAACCGGCTTGGGGTGGGGGCATGCCGGGTTCGCCAAACAAGGGGGATTCGCTGTCGCTGTGGGCGTCAGCATCTTCCACCGAAACACTGAAGGCGTCCAAAGCCTCCAAAGCTTCGCTCAACCACTCCACGCGGTCTTGCGGCGCGAGCAAACGCAACTCATGCATCAGCGTTTGCGCGCAGCGATCCACGCTTCCAAGTAGTGGATGTTGGTGCCCCCCGACATGAACTTGGCATCCACCATCAACTCTCGGTGCAAGGGAATATTGGTGTTGATGCCCTCAACCAAGGTCTCCGACAGGGCGGTGCGCATGCGTGCAATGGCCTGATCGCGGGTGTCACCGTACACAATGATTTTGCCCACCATGGAGTCGTAGTTGGGTGGCACAAAGTAATTGGTGTACACATGCGAGTCCACCCGCACGCCAGGCCCCCCCGGTGCGTGCCACATGGTGATGCGCCCCGGTGAGGGCACAAAACTGAACGGGTCCTCGGCATTGATGCGGCATTCGATCGCGTGTCCTTTGACCGCGATTTGGCGTTGGGTGAAGGGCAACTTTTCACCAGCGGCCACCATGATTTGGGTTTTCACAATGTCCACCCCGGTGATCAACTCAGTGACGGGGTGCTCCACCTGCACCCGGGTGTTCATTTCGATGAAATAAAACTCGCCGTTTTCATACAAAAACTCAAACGTACCAGCGCCCCGGTAGCCCATGCGCTTGCAAGCGGCGGCGCAACGCTCGCCAATTTTGTCAATGAGCTTGCGCGGTATGCCAGGGGCCGGGCCCTCTTCAATGATCTTCTGATGGCGCCGTTGCATCGAGCAATCGCGCTCGCCCAGATACACCGCGTTCTTGAACTGATCGGCCATCACCTGGATTTCAATGTGGCGCGGGTTTTGGAGAAACTTCTCCATGTAAACCGCCGGGTTGCCAAATGCAGCACCCGCCTCGGCCTTGGTGGTTTGCACCGCGTGAATGAGCGCTGCTTCGGTGTGCACCACGCGCATGCCGCGGCCACCGCCGCCGCCCGCCGCCTTGATGATGACGGGGTAGCCCACGCTTTTGGCGATGCGGCGCACTTGCGCGGGGTCATCGGGCAACTCGCCTTCTGAACCTGGCACACAGGGCACCCCAGCCTTGATCATGGCCTGCTTGGCCGACACCTTGTCGCCCATCATGCGAATCGACTCGGGGCTGGGGCCAATGAATTTGAAGCCGCTCTTCTCCACCCGTTCGGCAAAGTCGGCGTTTTCGCTCAAAAAGCCATAGCCCGGGTGAATCGCCTCGGCATCGGTCACCTCGGCGGCCGAGATGATGGCCGGCATGTGCAAATAGCTTTGGGCCGATGCCGCCGGCCCAATGCAAACCGCCTCTTCGGCCAGCTTGACATATTTGGCTTCGCGGTCGGCTTCGGAATACACCACCACGGCTTGAATGCCCATTTCGCGGCAAGCGCGTTGGATGCGTAGCGCAATCTCGCCCCGGTTGGCGATGAGGATTTTCTTGAACATGGGCTAAGACTTAGGCGATCACAAACATGGGCTGGCCAAACTCCACCGCCTGGCCGTTGTCGACCAAAATTTGGGTGATGGTGCCGCTGGCATCGGCCTCGATCTCATTGAGGATCTTCATCGCCTCGATGATGCAAATGGGCTCACCCTCTTTGACCACCGAACCGACCTCGACAAACGACTTGGCACCCGGGCTGGAGGCGCGGTAGAAGGTGCCCACCATGGGCGACTTGACCACATGGCCCACCACTTCGGCCGGCGCAGCTGGGGCTGGCGCGGTGGCCGGCACCACCAGCGCTGGGGCGGGTGCCGCCACCATGGCCACTGGCGCGGCCAAGGGTGCAGCCACCCCTGGGTTGTTCACCGCCTTGACGATGCGCACCGTGCCTTCGGCCTCGGTGATTTCCAACTCAGACACATTGGACTCGGAGACCAAGTCAATGAGGGTCTTAAGCTTTCTCAAATCCATAATCAAATTCCGCCCTGAGTTGCAAGAGGGCCGAATTTACACCAAAAACATGCATGCCCCCCAAAAAACCCACATCAAACGGCCAAAGAAGCCCACGATTTGATTTGATCTTCTTTTAATTTACCCAAATATTGAGCGATCATGTCGCCATTGGCATTCAACACCACCGTAAAGGGCAGGCCGCCTTGGGCGTTGCCCATGGCCTTGCCCCATTCGGTGCCTTGCAGGCCGCCCAAGGCAATCGGATAGGACACCGGGTACTGGGTCAAAAAACGCCGCACCGAAGACGGCTGGTCAATCGCAATGCCGAGCATTTGCCAATTTTTAGCCTTATTTTCACGGTAGAAGGCGTCCAATAAAGGCATTTCCTCCACACATGGCGCGCACCAAGTGGCCCAGAAATTGATCACCAGGGGCCTGCCTTGGAAGGCCACCACCGACACCGGCTCACCCTGGGGGGCGTCCCACTGCGTGTCCCACCAGCCGGGCGGCAGGGGGGCAGCGCGGCGCCCGAAAAGCCCGCCACGCCAGGCAGCCACGCCCAGGCCTGCCGCAGCGGCGGTGGCGGCCACACCCCAGAGCAGGCCGCGCCGAGAGGGATGCGGCGATCCAGGCTCAGATGGGGCTGGCAGTTGCGTCATGGCTGTACGCCCTCAGGGGTCTGGATCAAAGCGAGCAACGCCTTCAAATCACCACGTCCACGCCGCCCTTGGCGGTCGGGTTGCAAGGCGCCCCGCAAATCATCGTGGTCGTGCACCATCAAATGGATGCCCACCTCTTCGCCCAGACCTGGGCAGGGGCATGAGAAGCTCAGGGCATCGACCACCTCGCCTTGAAACCCAGTGACCGCGCTGGGCTGAAACCGCACGCCCTGGTCAATCAGCGCCAATTCGGCTGATTTGGGGTCATCGCAAAACAATTGCAGGTAAATGTCGTTCAATCGGGTCGCCGTGCCACGCCACACCGCCCCAGCCAAATGGGGGCGGAAATCCTGCAAGCGCGCCATCCATTGGCAGGCCAGGGCGCGCAAAGCCGCCAACTCCTGGGCTTGGCCATCGGCACAAAACACCGCAATGTATTCCCGCACCGCTTGCTCCACCATGTCGTTATCGGGCCAGGCCGAGCGACGTCCAGCGCCCAACTCGCGCGCGGCGCGGCTCTTGGCCGGGCCGTACTCCAGGCCCTCTTCCACCACCCAACGGGCGGCAGCGGCAGCGATTTCATCTGACAAGCTCATCATCATGGGGCGGATTGTGCCTGGGCTGCAAAGCCCCCGCTCCTACAATCGGCGCCCATGCACATCCACATATTAGGTGTCTGCGGCACCTTCATGGGCGGTTTGGCCGCCCTGGCCCGCGAAGCCGGCCACCGCGTCACCGGCTGCGACAGCGGCGTCTACCCCCCCATGAGCGACCAGCTTCGCGCTTTGGGCATCGAGTTGATCGAGGGCTACAGCGCCGAACAACTGGCCCTGAAGCCCGATGTGTTCGTGGTGGGCAATGTGGTTTCTCGCGCCCGCTTGACCGACGGCACGCCGCGCTACCCGCTGATGGAAGCGATTTTGGAAGCCGGCCTGCCCTACACCAGCGGCCCGCAGTGGCTGAGCGACCACGTGCTGCATGAACCAGGTCAGAGCCGCCATGTGCTGGCCATCGCCGGCACCCACGGCAAAACCACAACCACCGCCATGCTCAGCTGGGTGCTCGAGCACGCTGGCCTGACACCCGGTTTTTTGATTGGCGGCGTGCCTTTGAACTTTGGCGTGTCGGCCCGCTTGGGGGCTTTGGCCAAGGGCCAACGCCGCCCGCTGTTTGTCATCGAAGCCGACGAATACGACACCGCTTTTTTTGACAAGCGCAGCAAGTTTGTGCATTACCGCCCGCGCACCGCGGTGCTCAACAACCTCGAGTTTGACCACGCCGACATCTTCCCCGACTTGGCTGCCATTGAGCGGCAGTTCCACCACCTGGTGCGCACGGTGCCCACCAGCGGTCGCTTGGTGGTGAATGCCGAGCAAGAGAGTTTGCAGCGGGTGTTGAGCCTGGGTCTATGGAGTGAGGTGGCGGGTTTTGGCGCTTCTCCCCATGCCGCATGGCAACTGCGTGGCGAACCCTCCGACTTTGAGGTGCTGCACCATGGCGCATTGAAGGGCCGGGTGCAATGGGCTTTGGGCGGGGTGCACAACCAAATGAACGCCTTGGCCGCCGTCATCGCCGCCGAGCATGTGGGCGTGGCCGTGGCTGATGCCTGCCAAGCCTTGTCATCGTTTGAAAATGTGCGCCGGCGCATGGAAGTGCGCGGCCGCGTGGGCGCGGGAGAGAAGGCCATCACGGTGTACGACGACTTCGCCCACCACCCCACCGCCATTCGCACCACCGTTGACGGCTTGCGCCGCCAAGTGGGCAAGGCCCGCATCTTGGCGGTGTTCGAGCCGCGCAGCAACACCATGAAACTCGGCGCGATGAAGTCGCAACTGCCGTGGAGCTTGGAGCAAGCCGACTTGGCGTTTTGTCACACCGCCGGTTTGGACTGGGACGCCGCGGAGGCTTTGGCCCCCATGGGAGCCCGCGCTCACATCGCTGGCGACATCGACAGCTTGGTGGCGCAGGTCAAAGCCGCTGCCCAGCCCGGTGATCATGTGCTGTGCATGAGCAATGGCGGCTTTGGCGGGGTTCACGCCAAATTGCTGCAGGCTTTGCAGGGCTGAGCCTGCGGCGGCGCCGTTCGACTGAATAACCCAGGCTGTCAAAAAGACACGGCCACAAATCACTAGCGATCGAGCGACTCGAAAATGCGTGCATGGCCAAATCAGGTTTGGCCTCCGAACGTCAACAGGGACCCACCTGTCAGGCCCAATATGGCTTCCAACAAGGGCTGCTCAAGCAGCCTCAAACGGGTTGATGACTTGCACGCCACACCCCAAGAAGTCGCGCACATTGCGCGTGGCCAGCACCAATTGGTGCTCCATGGCGGTGGCAGCAATCAGCATATCGGGGGCGCTGCGAGAGATGCCTTGGGCCTGAAATTGCCCACGCAATGCACCCCCGCGCTGCGCAATGGCTGGGCTGATGGCATACACAGCGTGCAGGCGCTCAACCAAGGCGTTGAACAGCGCCAGCTTGCGGGCATTGGGTTGCCACGCCAGCCCAAAATGCGCCTCCTCCAGCGTGATGGCTGAGATGGCCATCCGTTGCACCGTCTGCAACCAGCGCATCACCTGTGTGTCGGGCTTGTTCTTCACCAACTCACTGATGACGTTGGTGTCGGCCAAAACGATGGTCCCGCTCATGGGCGTGGCCCTGTCATGGGCGCCACAAAAGCATTCTCGCGTTGCCAAGCTGCGGACCGCGCTTCGGTGTCGGCAGTGCTCAGGCCGGTGTCATCCAGCGGCGCCAAGGCCTCTCGCAGCTGCCGCCACTGGTTATAAAAAGTCTCGGCCACCGGTTTGACCGCGACCTCGCTTCTGGCGAAGTATTCGGCCGACACCAGCACCGCCACTGGTTTGTTGCGGTTGGTGATGGTTTGGGGTTGCAGTTGGGCCGCAGCAATCAGGGCGGAGAGTTGCTGTCGAGATTGGGCAATGGAGGTGGACATAAAAATCCTTTATGTACTTTTTATATGTACATTATAGGCATTTTTATCTGGTTCATTCGCCTGGTCTGGCGTGCCAAAAGCGCCCCGCGCGCATCCCGGCCGAATGCTCAAAACCGACCAGGGCCAAGCCCCCGGGCGGGGTGTTTTATTTTTGACCGCGCCGCGCTTTGACACCTTTGGACAGCACGTCCAGCGCTTGCAAGGAGTCATCCCACGCCAAACAAGCATCGGTGATGCTTTGGCCGTAAGCCAAGTCTTGCACCTTGTCTTTGCCGGGGGTGAACTTTTGTGCACCCGCTTTGAGGTGGCTTTCGATCATCACGCCAAACACGCTGTGCGAACCGCCGGCCATTTGGTCAGCGATGTCTTGGGCCACCACCAACTGGCGTTCATGCTGTTTGCTGCTGTTGGCATGGCTGCAATCCACCATCAAACTAGCGGGCAATTTAGCGGCTTCCAACTCTTTGCAGGCGGCAGCGACGCTCGCAGCGTCGTAGTTGGGCGTTTTGCCGCCACGCAAAATCACATGGCAATCGGGGTTGCCCTGGGTTTGCACAATCGCCACTTGGCCGTTTTTGTGCACCGACAAAAAGTGGTGGCCACGGGCGGCGGCTTGGATGGCGTCTGTCGCGATTTTGATGTTGCCGTCCGTCCCGTTTTTGAAACCAATCGGCGCCGACAGGCCGGAAGCCAACTCGCGGTGGACTTGGCTTTCGGTGGTGCGGGCACCAATCGCGCCCCAGCTGATCAGGTCGCCTATGTATTGGGGTGAAATCACATCCAAAAACTCGCTGCCGGCGGGCACGCCGGTGCGGTTGATCTCGATCAGCAACTGGCGCGCAATGCGCAAACCCTCGTCGATGCGAAAGCTCTCATCGAGGTAGGGGTCGTTGATCAAACCCTTCCACCCCACCGTGGTACGGGGCTTTTCAAAGTACACCCGCATCACGATTTCCAGCGTATCGGCGTATTTTTCGCGCTCGACCTTCAAGCGGCGGGCATAGTCCAAGGCAGCCGCCGGGTCGTGGATGGAGCAAGGGCCCATCACCACCAGCAAGCGGTCATCTTTGCCGGCCATGATTTTGTGCACGCGCTGGCGGGTCTTGGCGATCAAGCTCTCAACGGCCGTGCCAGCAATGGGAAAGAAGCGGATCAAATGTTCTGGAGGCGGCAACACGGTGATGTCCTTGATGCGTTGGTCATCGGTCTGGCTGGTTTGGTCGTCGTGCGCCACATAAGGCACCTCAGTGCGTTGGTTTTTCATGATCGCTTCCTTCAAAAATGTTGTCGAATGTCAAAGGTCTGAAAGGCAAAAAAAAACCGCCGGAGGCCGGCGGTGGGTTCGGGGGTTCAGTGCGCTGTTTGCGTTTAAACCTCTCGACCGCCGGTGAAGCGTGAGAAGGAAAAGTAAGCAAAGTAAAAATGCGTTGAAGCCATGGGCATTAATGTAGCACAGGCTTTTTTGGCGCTTTGGGCGGCATTCATGCGGTGCCGCCCACGGTCAGGCCGTCGATGCGCAAAGTGGGTTGGCCCACTCCCACGGGCACGCTTTGGCCTTCTTTGCCACAGGTGCCCACACCGCTGTCCAAGGCCAGGTCGTTGCCGATCATGGTCACGCGGGTGAGGGCATCGGGCCCATTGCCGACCAAGGTCGCGCCCTTGACCGGGTATTGGATTTTTCCGTTTTCCACCCAATAAGCCTGGCTGGCCGAAAACACAAACTTGCCCGAGGTGATGTCCACCTGGCCGCCGCCAAAGTTGGTGGCATACAAGCCTTTTTTCATGCTGGCGACGATCTCTTCTGGGGCTTTGTTCCCCGCCAACATATAGGTATTGGTCATGCGCGGCATGGGAATGTGGGCGTAGCTTTCACGGCGCCCGTTGCCAGTGGGGGCCACGCCCATCAAGCGGGCGTTGAGCGTGTCTTGGATGTAACCAACCAACACGCCATCCTCGATCAACACATTGCGCTGGGTCGGGTGGCCTTCGTCGTCCACATTGAGCGACCCACGTCGATCGGCCATGGTGCCGTCGTCGAGCACCGTGACGCCCTTGGCCGCCACGCGTTGACCGATCTTGCCGCTGAAGGCGCTCGAACCCTTGCGGTTGAAGTCGCCCTCCAAACCGTGGCCGATCGCTTCGTGCAACAACACGCCAGGCCAGCCTGGGCCAAGCACCACGGTCATCTCGCCGGCAGGGGCGGCACGCGCTTCCAAATTGGTCAAGGCGGCGTCCACCGCTTCTTGCACGTACGACGCAATCAAGGCCTCGTCAAAGTAAGCCAAACCGAAGCGGCCACCGCCTCCAGCGGAGCCGGTTTCGCGGCGCCCGTTTTGCTCGGCGATCACGCTCAGCGACAAACGCACCAAGGGGCGCACATCGGCGGCCATGGTGCCGTCGGCACGCGCCACCAGCACCACATCGTGTTCACAGGCCAAACCGGCCATCACCTGCACCACGCGGGGGTCGCGGGCACGGGCCAACTGCTCGGTGTGCTCGAGCAAGGCCACCTTGGCCGCGCTGTCCAAGCTGCCAATCGGGTCTTGTCCGCCATACAGGCTGCGGCTGTGCGCCACCCGTTTGGCCGGCACCTTGGCCCGCGCCTGCCGACCTGCGGTGGCGATGCTGCGCACCGTGTGGGCGGCATCCATCAACGAGGCCAGAGAGATATCGTCCGAATACGCAAAAGCGGTTTTTTCGCCGCTGACGGCCCGCACCCCCACGCCTTGGTCGATGCTGAACGAGCCCGTTTTGACAATGCCCTCTTCCAAACTCCAGCCTTCGGAGCGGGTGTACTGAAAGTACAAATCGGCGTCATCGACTTGGTGGGCACGGATGGCCGACAAAGCTTGGGTGAGGTGCGATTCGTCCAGGCCGTAAGGCGTGAGGAGCAGGTTTTGGGCGATGGTCAATCGCTCGAGGGTGGGTTCGCGTGCAATCATGGCCCGATTGTAGGAGCGCACCGCCCTGGGCGGTGCGGGCTTGCACATGACCTTGGCCAACGCGGGAAAGCCCGTGCGGCGACCACTCAACCGGGGGCGCGCAGGTGTCGCAAAACGGCGGCATCGTCCAGTTCTGCGAAGCCAGCGGCACTCGCCTGGGCAAACACCGCTGCGGCCCCAGGCCCCAAGGGGCCCACATAGCCCGCTTTCAAAGCCATTTGCTGGGCCAAGCCGGTGTCCTTTTCCAGCAAAGTCATGTGAGCGCGCGGCGCCCAGTCACCTGCCAAAGCGCGGGGCATGCGGTCTGAGGCGATCCAGCTTTGCGCGCTGGACGCTGCCATCACCTGCAAAGTGCGACCCCCATCCAGCCCCATGCGCTCGGCCAGGGCCAGCGCCTCGGCCGCGCCCACCAGGTTGATGCCGGCCAATAAGTTGTTGACCAACTTGGTGCGGGCGCCATCGCCCACGCGCTCCGAGATGCGAAAAACGGGGTCGGCCAGTGCTTTCAGCACAGCGTGGTGGCGCTCAAACACCGCGTCGGCACCCGCGACCATCAAGCTCATGGTGCCCAGCGTTGCCCGCTGGGGGCCACCGGACATGGGCGCGTCCAAGGTGGCCACGCCCTGCCCGGCCAGGCGCGCGGCCACGGCCTCGGTGTCTTCGGGGGCCATGGTGGGGCACAGCATGACCGTGTCGCCATGCTGGAGTGTGCAAGCCAAGCCTTGCTCGCCCCACAGAACGTCGTTGACCTGCGCGGCGGTCACCACACCAACAATGTAAAGGGCGGCCACACTCGCCAACTGCGCCGGACACGCCGCCACCCGGGCACCCAGGGCGTGCAAGGCTTGGGTTTTGTCGGCATCGATGTCGCAAACATGAACCGCGACGCCTTTGGCGAGCAGGTTGCGCGCCATGCCGCCGCCCATATTGCCCACGCCGATGATGGCCACAGGCGGCAAGGCCAGCGTCATGACTGAACCAACTGTTTCGAGCGGGCCACCGACATCAAAATGCCCACGCCCAGCCCCAAGGTCACCATGGCCGTGCCGCCATAGCTGATGAACGGCAAGGGCACACCCACCACCGGCAAGATGCCACTGACCATGCCCATGTTGACAAAGGCATAGGTGAAAAAGATCAAGGTCACACTGCCGGCGAGCAAGCGTGCAAACAGGGTGGGGCCCTCCAAGGCAATGGCCAAACCGCGCAACACCAAGACCACAAAACCCACAATCAGCAGCAAGTTACCGAACAAGCCAAACTCTTCACCATAGGCGGCAAAAATAAAGTCGGTGGTGCGCTCAGGGATGAAGTCCAAATGGGTTTGCGTGCCCTGCATGAAGCCTTTGCCAAAAATGCCACCCGAGCCGATGGCGATCATGCCTTGGATGATGTGAAAGCCCTTGCCCAACGGGTCGCGCCCTGGGTCGAGCAAGGTGCACACCCGCTGCTGCTGGTAATCGCGCAACATGGGCCAGCGAAAGCCGTCTGCGCACAATGTGGGTTCAAACCAAACCAACAGCACCACCCCCACCAAGCCCAGCACCAGCGGCGGCACGATCCAAATCCAGCGCAGGCCCGCGAAAAAGATCACATACAGACCTGCGGCCAGCACCAAGATGGCGGTGCCTAGATCGGGTTGCTTGGCGATCAAACCCACCGGCACCACCAACAACACCGTGGCAACGGCAAAGTCCAGCGATCGCAGCTGCCCTTCGCGCTTTTGGAACCACCAAGCCAGCATCAAGGGCATGGCAATTTTGAGGATTTCGCTGGGCTGAATCACCACGCCGACATTCAACCAGCGCCGCGCCCCTTTTTTGGTCAGGCCAAACAAGGCCACAGCGATGAGCAAGGCCACGCCCACGGTGTACAGCGGCACGGCAAAGGTCATCAATCGTTGGGGGGGGATTTGCGCCACCAACACCATGATCACAAACGCCAGGGACAGGTTGCGAAAGTGGTCCCAAAACCGCGCGCCATTGGCAAAACCCGAGGAATACATGGTGATCAAACCGGCCAGCGCCAGCGCCATCACGGCCAAGGCCAATTGGCTGTCATAACCCCGAAACACATGCGCCAAGCGCTGCAAGAGGTGGGGCTTTTCGATCACGATGGGCATGGCGTGCGATTATCGGGCATGGCCATCACCCATTTGCTCTACCTGCACGGCTTTCGATCTTCACCGCTGTCGGCCAAAGCGCAACGCATGGCCGCCTGGGTGCACCAGCACCAACCCACCGTGACCTGGTGGTGCCCACAGCTGCCTGCATCGCCGCAAGCGGCGGCCGCGCTCATCACCGCAGGCCTGCGCGATTGGCCCCACGCGAGCATGGCCGTGGTGGGCTCGTCGCTCGGCGGCTTTTATGCCACCTGGGTGGCTGCTCGGTGGGGCTGTCCAGCAGTGTTGCTCAACCCTGCGGTCGACCCGGCGCGCGATTTGGCCGCTCACATTGGCGTCCACCCCCAATGGCACCAGCCCGAAGAAACCGTTTTCTTTCAGGCTCATTTTGTCGACGAATTGCGCGATTTGTATGTCGGCAGCGCGCGCCCAGGGCTTGGCATCCCATGGACCGCAAACCGTGCGGCCCCTTTGGATGACCCCCAACAAGTGCTGGCCATCGTGGCCCAAGGCGACGAGGTGCTGGACTGGCGCGAGATGGTGGCCCGCTACCCCCAAGCCCAGTAGCGCCTGATCCCTGGCTCAGACCACGGCCTGAGCGATTTCGATGCGCATTTGCCCAGCGTGACCACCTACCTGGGTTGGGGCAGCGCCATGCCCTGAAACCCGTGTCGCCATGGGCGCATGGGACAATCCCTGGATGTATGCACTGTTTGAAGATGCCGGGAAATTTCTGACCGGTCGGGTCCTGTCCGAAGCCGAGGCTTCGGCCCAAGTCGAGCTCGACACGGGCAAACGCGTCAAAGTGAAGTCGGCCCAGGTGCTGATCAAGTTTGACCAACCCAGCCCCGCCGATTTGATGCGCGAGGCCAACGCCTTGGCCCCAACCATCGAGTTGGACTTGGCCTGGGAGTTTGCCCCGCCCGAGGAGTTTGGTTTTGCCGACTTGGCGCGCGAGTACTTCAGCGCCAACCCCAGCTTGGTCCAACAAGCCGCCACCTTGCTGCGCTTGTTCGAAGCACCGCATTACTTTCGCCGCGCTGGGCGCGGGCGCTTCAAAAAAGCCGCCGCTGAAGTGATCCAACAAGCCCTGGTGGCGATCGAAAAGAAAAAACAGCAATTGGCGCAAATTGACGCCTGGGCGCTGGCCTTGGGCGACGGCCAATGCCCCGAACCGGTGCTGGCCCATCTGTACAAAATTTTGTTCAAGCCCGACAAAAACGGGCCCGAGTACAAAGCCGTGGTGCAAGCCGCCCGCGCCACCCAACTGCCCCCGCTGGCCTTGTTGCAACGCGCTGGGGCCATCACCTCGGCCTACGAGTTTCATTGGCAGCGGTTTTTGTTTGACAACTTTCCCAAGGGCACGCAGTTTCCCGCGCTGCAAGCGCCCAGTGCCACCGACGACTTGCCCCTGGCCGACGTGCAGGCCTACTCGATCGACGACTCTCAAACCACCGAAATCGACGACGCCTTGTCGGTGCAAGGCCTGGGCGGCGCCCACATCACCGTGGGCATCCACATCGCCGCGCCGGGCTTGGCGCTGCAACCCGGCGACGCCATCGATCAGATCGGCCGACAACGCCTGTCCACCGTCTACATGCCGGGTCACAAAATCACCATGTTGCCCGATGCCGTGGTGCAGCACTACACCTTGCAAGAGGGGCGCGCTTGCCCCGCTCTGTCTTTGTATGTGCAGTTCGATGCCGCCACCTTGGCCATCACGGGCAGCCACACCCGCTTGGAGCAAGTGCCCATTGCCGCCAATTTGCGCCACGACCAACTCGACGACGTGGTCACCGCCCAGTGGCTCGATGACGCGAGCTTTTCTCATCCCCCCAGCGTGACCGAGCCCGCCATGCCACGCGCCCAACTGGCTTTTTTGCACCGCTTGGCGCGCCACCTCAAAGCGCAGCGCGAAGTGGTGCGCGGCAAACCCGAAACCTTCAACCGCCCCGACTACAACTTCCGCTTGCTGGGCTTGGACGGTGCGCCACCGCGCGGCCATGAAAGCGTTGACATCAGCGTGCGCCAACGCGGTGCGGCGCTGGACCTGATCGTGGCCGAGGCCATGATCTTGGCCAACAGCACCTGGGGCCAGTGGATGGCCAGCCTGGGCGTGCCCGCCATTTACCGCAGCCAAGCCAGCTTGGCGCCAGGCATCAAGGTGCGCATGGGCACCAAGGCCTTGCCACATGCCGGCATTGGCGTGCCGTGCTATGCCTGGAGCACCTCGCCACTGCGCCGCTACACCGACTTGGTCAACCAGTGGCAGCTGATCGCCTGCGTGCGCCACGGTGCCACGGCAGCACTGGCGGCCCCCTTCAAACCCAAAGATGCGGCCCTGTTTTCCATCATCTCGGCGTTTGAAGAAACCTACAGCGCCTACAACGCCCACCAAGCCAGCATGGAACGGTTTTGGACCTTGCAGTGGCTGCGCCAACGCCAAACCCAAGAGATTGACGCCGATGTCATCAAGGCCATGCCCGGCCAGCCCGTGCTGGCCCGCGCCCACCATTTGCCCCTGGTGCTGCCCATCGTGGGCGGGCCGGCGACGCTGGCACGGGGGCAACAGGTGCGCTTGCGCTTGGGGCCGATTGACGACATCAGCTTGGACGTGCCCGGGCAATTTGTCAGCCTGATGGAGGGCAACCCCGGTCCCGAACCCGCCACTGAGGGTGACGAAGAAGAATCCACGGGCACCATCGCCATTGCCGTCGACCTGAACGACGGCGATGGCGACCCACCGGCACCCACCAGCACCTAGGCATGTGGCAGCGCTGGTCACCGTTGCAAATCGCTTTGGGCGCATCCTTGCTGGTGCACGGCGGGCTGCTGAGCCTGCGCATCGCCGACCCCGAGCGCTTTGACCGCCTGTTCCAAACCAGCCCACTGGAAGTGATTTTGGTCAACACCCGGGCCAAGTCCGATGAGACCACGCCCGCCCAGGCCCTGGCCCAAACCCGTCTGGCCGGTGGCGGTGACGCCGATCAAGGCCGCGCCCGCTCTCCCCTGCCCAGCGCCGCCTTGAGCACCGAGGGTGACCAACTTGAACCCTCGGCCGCCCAAGCCTTGGCGGCCTTGAAACTCAAACAAACCCAATTGCTGAGCCAGATCAAGGCCAGTTTGGCCCTGATCCCGGAGACCCAGCCCGCGCCTGACAACGCCCAGCAGCAAGCGCAAGAAGCCAAACGCCAACAACTGCTCAAGCTGCTGGCCGAGATTGAGCAGCGCATCGAACAAGACAACGCCAAGCCACGCAAGCGCTACATCAGCCCCAGCACCCAAGAGGTGGTTTATGCCCAATACTATGACGCCATGCGGCGCCAAATCGAGGCCCACGGCACACGCCACTTTCCTCAACAAGACGGCCAAAAGCTGTATGGCGAGCTGACCATGATCATCACCGTCAATGCCCAAGGCAAGGTGTTGACCGCAGAGATCGCCACCCCTTCCGGCCAACGCGCCCTCGACTTGCGCGCGATGGCGATTGCGCGCAGTGCCGGACCCTTTGGCGCCTTTGATCCCACCATGCGCCAAAGCGCTGACCAATTGGCCCTGGTGGCCCGCTTTCAATTCAGCCGCGACGGCAGCGTGCAAGCCCGCTGACATGCGCTGGCCCACCTTGCCCTCATGGCCTCGCCCGCTGCTGCGCTGGCTGGCTTTGGTGCTGCTCGCAGGTGTGGCGCTGCAATTGTTTTTTGTGCTGCGCATAGCCGCCTTGGCCTGGTGGGACCCGGCCTCCACCAGCTTTCAACGCTCGGAAGCGGTGCGCATCCTGCGGCAAAAAAACAGCTTGCCGTGGCGCCATCAGTGGCAGCCCTATGAGCGCATATCGATCCACCTCAAACGCGCCGTGGTGGTCTCTGAGGACGACATCTTTGCCCAACACGACGGCGTGCAGTGGGATGCGATTGAAAAGGCCTGGTCCAAAAACACCCGTGCCCAACAACAGGCGGCGCAAGCGAGCGCATCGCGCAGCAGCACACCCAAGATCGTGGGTGGCTCCACCATCACCCAACAGTTGGCCAAAAACCTGTTGCTCTCCGGCGAACGCACTTGGCTGCGCAAAGCCCAAGAGTTTGTCCTCACCCTGGCCCTGGAGGGCCTGCTCAGCAAGCGGCGCATTTTGGAGATCTACCTCAACAGCGTGGAGTGGGGCGAAGGCGTGTTTGGCGCCGAAGCCGCGGCCCAACACTACTTTGGCAAATCGGCCCAACACCTCACCGAGTGGCAAGCCGCCCGCTTGGCGGTGATGCTGCCGCGCCCCAAATACTTTGAGCGGCTGCCAGGCTCGCCCTATTTGGCCCAACGCACCGACGTGATCGCTGCCCGCCTGGGCGCGGCGCGCTTGCCCTGAAAGGACTTGCCATGCGCATATTGGGCATCGATCCGGGCTTGCAGACCACTGGCTTTGGCGTGGTCGACGCCGAAGGCGCGCAACTGCGCTATGTGGCCAGCGGCACCATCCGCACCCAATCAGCCCTGCGCGCCGACTTGCCCGCGCGGCTCAAGCTGTTGTTCGATGGCATCCACCAAGTGGTGGCGCGCTACCAGCCGCAATCAGCGGTGGTGGAGATTGTGTTTGTCAACGTCAATCCCCAAGCCACTTTGTTGCTCGGCCAAGCGCGCGGCGCTTGCCTGAGCGCCCTGGTCAGCGCCGATCTGCCGGTGGCCGAGTACACCGCCTTGCAAATGAAAAAAGCCGTGGCGGGACACGGCAAAGCGGCCAAAGCGCAGGTGCAAGAAATGGTCAAGCGGTTGTTGAATTTGCCTGGCCTGCCCGGACCTGATGCGGCCGATGCACTGGGCTTGGCCATCATGCACGCCCACGCCGGGCGCGGCTTGGCGCTGCTGCAAAGCGCTGGGGCCCCACGCAGCAAATCCAGCGCGGTGTTTCGGGGTGGGCGCAGCGGCTGATCAGCGGTTGCTGTGGGGCTGATCAAGCTTGAACAGTTTGGGGGTCGCGGTGGAACTGCGGCCAAGAAGGATGGCCCCTTACAAGCGCTCCAAAATCAGCACGCTGAAAAACACCAATGCAGCGCCCACCGTGACCCGCAGCAACTTCCAACCCCAAACGCGATAACGGGTTTCACCGGTGGCGATGAAGGCGGCAAACAGCAAGGCCGAAACCAGCAACAAAAACAAAACCAGCCAACGCACCAGCAACATGGCGTGTCACCAAGCTGGGGCCAACTGCGCCAACCCACGCGGGGCTTGGCGCTCATCGGCAAAGCTCACCACCTCGTAGGCCTCGGGCCGGCTGAGCAATTCGCGCAGCAAGCGGTTGTTCAAAGCATGTCCTGAGCGAAACGCGCTGTAGGCCGCCAGCAAAGGCCGGCCCAGCAAGAACAAATCGCCCATGGCATCGAGGATTTTGTGTTTGACGAACTCATCGTCGTAGCGCAGGCCTTCGCTGTTGAGAATTTTGTAGTCGTCCATCACGATGGCGTTGTCCAAACCCCCACCCAAGGCCAGGCCATTGGCGCGCATGGCCTCAACATCTTTGGTGAAACCAAAGGTGCGGGCGCGCGCAATGTCGCGCACATAGCTGCCCCCATCGGTGTCAAACACCACCCGCTGCCCGGTGGAGTCCACCGCCGGGTGGTCAAAGTCAATTTCAAAGCTGAGTTTGTAACCGTTGTGCGGGCTCAGCCGCGCCCATTTGCGCGCAGCACCCTCACCTTCACTGACCTCGACCACCGACAACACGCGCATGAAATGCTTGGGCGCGTTTTGCAAAGCAATGCCCGCACTTTGGAGCAAAAACACAAACGAAGCCGCCGACCCATCCAAGATGGGCACTTCTTCGGCGGTGATGTCGACAAACAAGTTGTCCAGACCCAAGCCCGCGCAGGCCGACATCAGGTGCTCAACGGTCAACACCTTGGCACCCAAGTGCGAAATGGTGGAAGCCAAGCGGGTGTCGGTCACGGCCGTGGCCGAGACGGGGATGGTGACCGGCTGCGGCAGGTCGGTGCGGCGAAACACAATGCCGGTGTCGGGGGGCGCAGGCCGCAATGTGAGCTCCACCTTTTGCCCGCTGTGCAAACCCACACCGACGGCGGTGGTGATGGTTTTGAGTGTTCGTTGTTGCAGCACGGTTTGATTTTAATGCGCTGCAATTCATGGCGAAACAGCGTTGGCTTTTTCATCTTTTGTGTGAGGATAGAAATGGGGGTCAGATTCCAGTTTTTCTCGCCACCCCTTTGGCTGAGCCCGCCCCGCCGGCGGGCACGCCGCCCTCCGCCAGTCGCTGCGCTCGGATGTTGTCGGGCGACGCACCCACCACCGGTGCTGCGAAGTAATGGATCTGTGCATACAAATGGCAAACCAACACTTGACCGAAACCGACACGAGTGGGTGTGCGGGCTGACGACGTTGGAGCGCAGCGACCG
>CANFPJ010000058.1 GCA_947448885.1 Comamonadaceae bacterium | reverse complement strand
CCGCGAGCGCTTCCAAGGCCTGTTGCAAAAACTGGGGCTGCGCCAACCGCCCAACGCCACGGCGCGCACCGAACCCGAAGCCTTGGAGAAAGCCGCTGCCTTGGGTTATCCCTTGGTGGTGCGGCCCAGTTATGTCCTGGGTGGCCGGGCGATGGAAATCGTGCACGAACAACGCGACCTGGAGCGCTACATGCGCGAAGCCGTCAAGGTCAGCAACGATTCACCCGTGTTGCTCGATCGCTTTTTGAACGATGCGATTGAATGCGATGTCGATTGCCTGCGCGACCCCGAGGGCAAAACCTTCATTGGCGGCGTGATGGAGCACATCGAGCAAGCCGGTGTGCACAGCGGCGATTCGGCCTGTTCTCTGCCGCCTTACTCGCTGTCTTCGGCCACGGTGGCCGAGCTCAAGCGCCAATCGGCGGCCATGGCCGAGGCTTTGAATGTGGTGGGCCTGATGAACGTGCAGTTCGCCATCCAACATGTCGACGGCCAAGACGTGATTTATGTGCTCGAAGTCAATCCACGCGCCAGCCGCACCGTGCCTTATGTCAGCAAGGCCACTGGCATTCAATTGGCCAAAGTGGCGGCGCGCTGCATGGTCGGCCAAAGCCTGGCCAGCCAGGGTGTGACCCGAGAAGTCACTCCGCCTTATTTCAGCGTCAAGGAAGCGGTGTTTCCGTTTGTCAAATTCCCAGGTGTGGACACCATCCTGGGCCCAGAGATGAAATCCACCGGCGAGGTCATGGGCGTGGGCAAAACCTTTGGCGAGGCTTTTGTCAAAAGCCAAATGGGGGCGGGTACCAAATTGCCACGCCCCACCGATGCGGTGCGCAAGGTCTTTTTGACCGTGAAAAACAACGACAAACCCCGCGCAGTGGCCGTGGCCCGCGATTTGGTGGCCATGGGTTTTGACTTGGTGGCCACCAAGGGCACCGCCCAGGCCATCGCTGCGGCGGGCTTGGCCGTGGTGGCCGTCAACAAAGTGACCGAGGGCCGCCCGCATGTGGTGGACATGATCAAGAACAATGAGATCGCTCTGGTCATCAACACGGTGGAAGAGAGACGCAACGCCATTGCCGACTCGCGTCAAATTCGCACCTCTGCGCTGCTGGCCCGGGTCACCACCTTCACCACCATTGCCGGTGCGGAGGCTGCGGTGCAAGGCATGCAGCACATGGACCACCTGGAGGTTTATTCGGTCCAGGAGTTGCACGCCCAATTGGCGGCATAATTTACCCACAACAACATACCGCTGGGGGGCGACCCCCGGCGGTTTTTTTTAGGATGTCGAGACATGGCCACCATTCCCATCACCTTGCGCGGCGCTGAAAAACTCAAGGAAGAGTTGCACCGGCTCAAAACGGTGGATCGCCCGGCGGTGATCCAAGCCATTGCCGAGGCGCGCGCCCAAGGTGATTTGAGCGAGAACGCCGAATACGACGCGGCCAAAGACCGCCAGGGATTCATTGAAGGGCGCATCCAAGACATTGAAAGCAAGCTGTCCATGGCGTCTGTCATTGACCCCAAGGGTCTGAATGCCGAGGGCAAAGTGGTTTTTGGCTCCACGGTGGAGTTGGAAGATGAGGATTCTGGAGACCGTGTCACCTATCAAATCGTGGGCGAAGACGAGGCCGATCTGAAGCTGGGGTTGATCAACATCAGCAGCCCCATTGCGCGCGCCATGATCGGCAAGGAAAGCGGTGATGTGGCGGTGGTTCAGGCCCCGGGTGGGCAGCGCCGCTATGAAATCATCCAGGTGTCGTACCTTTGATGGCTTGGCAGCGCAGCTTGTGGCTGGTCGCTGCCGCGTGGTGGGGCAGCCTGACGGCCTTGGGCGCTTGGGTCGTGCCCTTGTTGTTTGCCCATGCACCGACCAAGGCCATGGCCGGTGGATTGGCCGCTCATCTGTTCAGTGCCCAAGCCTGGGTGGGTTTGTTGTGCGGTGTGTTTTGCCTTGGGGCCCAAAGGCAGTTGGACCAACGGCTGGGTCGTGCGCATGCACCCCGTGTTTTGATTTTGGCCGCGATGATGCTGTCGGCCATCGTGGAATGGGGCATTGCGCCCCGGATCGTCGCGCGTGAAAACCTGGCGCTGTGGCACGGCTTGGGCACTGGTTTTTGGTTGCTGCAATGGGCCTGCTTGACGGTTCATGTGTGGCGAAACTGTCCGGTCATGCCGGATTCGCACTTGCCCATGTCCACCAGCACGCCGGGCCCCCAAGCCTGAAGCTTGCCGCCTGAGCGCTGGGGTTCAGCTTTGGCTGGTTTTCTTGATGGAGCGCTGTTTGGGCTTGGCCCGTTTGACTTGGCCACCCGCCGTCAAGCGCTGATTGCCCAGTACTTGCAAGCGCTTGACCTCGGGGCGTTGACCGCCGCGGCTGCTGTATTTGAGCACCTTGACTTCGCGCGGACCGGGCATGCGGTCCTCGTCGATGACGCGTTTTTTCTCTGCCTTGGGGCGCCACAGCACCAGCAACTTGCCAATGTGCTGAATGGGCGCTGCGTTCAAGGCTTCAGCCAGTTGCTGCCACATGGCCTCGCGGGCGGCACGGTCGTCACCCAGGACGCGAATTTTGATCAAGCCGTGGGCGTGCAAAGCGGCGTCCACTTCCTTTTGCACAGAAGCGGTCAGACCATCGTTGCCAATCATCACGACCGGGTCCAGGTGGTGGGCGAGGGCGCGGTGTTCTTTGCGCTGAGCGGGAGTGAGAAATATGGCGGGCATGACAGGTATTATCCCCCGACCCAGGCTGGCCCATGAAAATCAAAACCAAAAGTAAAAAAGTCAACAAGTCGTGGCTCAACGACCATGTCAACGACCCTTATGTCAAGTTGGCGCAAAAGGAAGGTTTTCGCGCCCGTGCGGCCTACAAGCTCAAAGAAATCGATGAAACCCTGGGTTTGATCAAACCCGGACAGGTGCTGGTGGACTTGGGCAGCGCGCCTGGGGCCTGGAGCCAATACATGCGTCGGCGTTTGTCGCCCCAAGGTGCGGCCATGGGCGCACTGCAGGGCACCATCATTGCCATGGATTTGTTGCCCATGGAGCCCATCGAAGGGGTTCAGTTTTTGCAAGGCGATTTGCGTGACGAATCGGTGCTGGCGTCTTTGGTGCTGGCGTTGGATGGCCGATTGGCCGATGTGGTGGTGTCGGACATGGCGCCCAATTTGTCTGGCCTCGCCTCGGTGGATTCGGCCCGCATCGAACACTTGGTCGAGTTGGCCCTTGATTTTTGTCAGCACCATTTGAAGCCCCAAGGCGCTTTGGTCGTCAAGGTGTTTCATGGCAGTGGCTATGCCCAATGGGTTCAGCTGTTCAAAGCCCATTTCAAGGTGGTCAAACCCATCAAGCCCAAGGCCAGTCGCGACAAGTCATCCGAGACCTTTTTGGTTGGCATGGGCCTGGTCACCCCTGCTTAAGCTCTGTTTTGCCGGATTTGCCGACTGTTCCCCATGGAAAACCCCCTGGTTTGGACCCTTTGTGATGCGTTTTCTCCCATGGGCGCCCAAGGGGGATTGAAAAGCCTAAAATGGGCTCAAGCTACCTGAGACCCGTTTTGGGGCTTGGGTGTAACTTGTCGGAGTCTGTGTTGAACAATCAATGGTTTTCCAAAATCGCAGTGTGGTTGGTGATTGCCCTGGTGCTGTTCACCGTGTTCAAACAATTTGACAAGACCGCCGGACCTGGCTCAGGGTACCTGGGGTACTCAGAATTCTTGGACGAGGTGCGCAGCAAGCGCATCAAAACCGCCACCATCCAAGAGGGTCAAGGCGGCACCGAAATCATTGCCATCACCACCGATGACCGCAAGGTGCGCACCACGGCCACTTACCTCGACCGTGGTTTGGTCGGCGACCTGATTGCCAACAATGTCAAGTTCGATGTCAAACCGCGCGAAGAAGGCTCTTTGCTGATGACCCTGTTGGTCAGCTGGGGCCCGATGTTGCTGCTGATTGGTGTGTGGGTCTACTTCATGCGCCAAATGCAAGGCGGCGGCAAAGGCGGTGCCTTCAGCTTCGGCAAAAGCAAAGCGCGCATGCTGGACGAAAACAACAACACCGTGACCTTTGCCGATGTGGCGGGTTGCGACGAGGCCAAAGAAGAAGTCAAAGAGGTGGTCGACTTCTTGAAAGACCCGCAAAAATTCCAAAAGCTCGGTGGTCGCATTCCACGTGGCTTGTTGCTCGTGGGCCCCCCGGGAACCGGTAAAACCTTGTTGGCCAAAGGCATTGCCGGAGAAGCCAAGGTGCCTTTCTTCAGCATCTCAGGCTCCGACTTTGTTGAGATGTTTGTGGGCGTGGGCGCGGCCCGCGTGCGCGACATGTTTGAAAACGCCAAGAAAAACGCCCCTTGCATCATCTTCATCGATGAAATCGACGCCGTGGGTCGCCAACGTGGCGCCGGTTTGGGCGGGGGCAATGACGAGCGCGAGCAAACCCTGAACCAAATGCTGGTCGAGATGGACGGCTTTGAAACCAACCTGGGTGTCATCGTGGTGGCCGCCACCAACCGCCCCGACATCTTGGACGCCGCTTTGTTGCGCCCCGGCCGTTTTGACCGCCAGGTCTATGTGACCTTGCCCGATATCCGTGGCCGTGAACAAATTCTCAACGTGCACATGCGCAAAGTGCCGCTCAGCCAGGACGTGAATGCCGCTGTGATTGCCCGGGGCACCCCTGGCATGAGTGGCGCCGATTTGGCCAACCTGTGCAACGAAGCTGCGCTCATGGCTGCCCGCCGCAATGCCCGCGTGGTGGAGATGCAAGACTTTGAGAAAGCCAAAGACAAAATCCTCATGGGACCTGAGCGCAAAAGCATGGTCATGCCCGAAGAAGAGCGGCGCAACACGGCCTATCACGAGTCCGGCCATGCTTTGATCGGCAAACTGTTGCCCAAGTGCGACCCGGTGCACAAAGTCACCATCATCCCGCGTGGCCGCGCCTTGGGCGTGACCATGAGCCTGCCCGAAAAAGACCGCTACAGCTACGACAGCGAATACATGCTCAACCAAATCAGCATGTTGTTCGGTGGCCGCATTGCCGAAGAGGTGTTCATGAAGCAAATGACCACCGGCGCCAGCAACGACTTTGAACGCGCCACCCAAATCGCCCGCGACATGGTGATGCGCTACGGCATGTCCTTGGCCTTGGGCCCGATGGTCTATGCCGAAAACGAGGGTGAAGTGTTCTTGGGCCGCTCGGTGACCAAAACCACCAACATGAGCGAAGCGACCATGCAAAAGGTGGACGCCGAGGTGCGCAGCATCATCGACCGCCAATACGCCTTGGCGCGCCGGTTGATCGAAGAAAACCAAGACAAGATGCACGCCATGGCCAATGCCTTGTTGGAGTGGGAAACCATCGACAGCGACCAACTCAATGACATCATGGCCGGACGGCCACCCAGCCCCCACAAAGACTGGGTGGCGCGCACGCCGCCCCCATCGGGCGGCGACGGTGGCGGCAACGCGGCAGCGACCACCAATCCTGCGGCGTCCACGGCCTGAGCCAGCGCATGGATCACCACCACATGGGGCTTCGGCCCCATGCGTCTTTTTGGCAGACCACGCGGTTTCGCCTGGACCTGACCAAGCCTTGGGTGATGGGCATTGTCAATGTCACGCCCGACTCGTTTTCCGATGGGGGTCAACACCCCCAGGCGACAGCCGCCATCGCGCATGCCGAACGCTTGTTGCGCGATGGCGCAGAGATATTGGACATCGGCGGCGAGTCTTCGCGGCCGGGTGCCGCCGCAGTCGATGCCAGCACCGAATGGGCCCGCATCCAAGCCGTGGTGCAAGCCGCGGTGGGCTGGCAGGTGCCGGTCTCGGTGGACACTTGCAAGCCAGCGGTGATGCGATTGGCTTTGGACGCCGGTGCCGACATCATCAACGATATATGGGCCTTGCGCCAAACCGGTGCTGCAGAAGTGGTGGCCGCGCATGGCCAGTGCGGTGTGTGTCTGATGCACATGCACGCCGAGCCCGCCACCATGCAAGTGCAGCCCATGGTGGGCGCCGCCATGGGGGTGGTGAAGGACTTCTTGCAACAACAAGCCCAACGCCTGGGTGCGCAGGGTGTGGCGCGCGAGCGCGTTTTGCTCGACCCCGGCATTGGCTTTGGCAAAACTGTGGCGCAAAATTTTGAGTTGTTGGCTCGGCAAGCAGAACTGCTGGAATTGGGCCACGGCTTGTTGTTGGGCTGGTCGCGCAAATCCTCTTTGGGTGCCGTGACCGACTTGCCCGTGGACCAGCGGATCGTGCCCAGTGTGGTCGCAGCCGTGCTGGCCCTTGAGCGTGGCGCGCGCGTGTTGCGGGTGCACGATGTGGCTGACACCATGGCCGCGGTCAAGGTGTGGGTGGCCGCACAACCCAGCCCAAAGCCTGACGCCCCTGAGCCCACCACGGCCTGATGATGAAAAAAATTTCGGAGACGCAAGCATGAGCCGACAATATTTTGGAACCGATGGCATTCGTGGCACTGTGGGTCAAGCCCCGATCACGCCTGATTTTGTGTTGATGCTGGCCCACGCCGTGGGTCAAGTGCTCAAGCAAGATCACCCCCGGCCCAAGGTCTTGATTGGCAAGGACACGCGCATTTCCGGCTACATGCTCGAGTCGGCCTTGGAGTCGGGCTTCAATTCGGCCGGGGTCGATGTGCTGTTGCTCGGCCCTTTGCCCACGCCAGCGGTGGCTTACCTCACCCGTGCCCAGCGCGCCCAATTGGGGGTGGTGATCAGCGCCAGCCACAACCCGTATCCGGACAATGGCATCAAATTCTTCAACCAGCATGGCAGCAAGTTGCCCGATGCCTGGGAGCTCGCAGTGGAAGCGCGTTTGCAACAGCCCCCCGTATGGGCCAGCTCACAAGCCCTGGGCAAAGCCAGGCGCTTGGACGATGCGCCGGGTCGCTACATCGAGTTTTGCAAAAGCACCGTCGACGCCCAACTCAGCCTCAAAGGCCTGAAGCTGGTGGTCGATGCCGCCCATGGCGCGGCCTACCAAGTGGCTCCTCAGGTGTTCCAAGAGTTGGGTGCCGAGGTGGTGACCATGGGCTGCGCGCCCGACGGGCTCAACATCAACCAAGGCGTGGGGGCCACCCACCCGCAGGCCATGGTGTCTGCGGTGTTGGCGCATGGGGCTGACTATGGCGTGGCATTGGACGGCGACGCCGATCGCTTGCAAATGGTCGACGCCCAAGGCCGTTTGTACAACGGCGATGAATTGCTCTATGTGCTGGCCCAAGACCGGTTGCGCCAAAACCTGCCCCTGCCGGGGGTGGTGGGCACCTTGATGACCAACATGGCAGTGGAATTGGCCTTGCGCGACCAAGGGGTCGAGGTGGTGCGCGCCAAGGTGGGCGACCGCTATGTGCTGGAGGCCCTGGAAGCGCGCGGTTGGCTTTTGGGGGGCGAGGGTTCGGGCCACTTGCTGGCCTTGGACAAACACAGCACCGGTGACGGCATGGTCAGCGCTTTGCAGGTGCTGCAAGCCTGCGTGAATCAGCAGAAAACCTTGGCCCACATCCTGGAAGGGGTGAGCTTGTTTCCCCAAACTTTGCTCAATGTGCGCACGCCCAAGGGCTTCGATTGGACGGCCCACACCCCTTTACAGCATGAGATCGAGCGGGTGCAATCCGAGTTGGGCACTCAAGGTCGGGTGCTGGTGCGACCCAGTGGCACCGAACCGCTGCTGCGCATCATGGTCGAGTCTTCAGACGCTCAGCGTTCATTGGCTTTGGCCCAGCGCATGGTTCAAACCGTCCCCAATGCGGCTTGACCTCCCTGGCTGCAGCCAGGTGCATGGGCGAAACCGCTGAGCTTTGGGTCCATGCCATTGCCCTCAGTCCGGTGCGGGCCGGTTGAAACGATGGCCTGCGATCTAGGCCTTGTTTGATGTGTGTCACATCTACGTCACATGAATGTCATAAATTGGCTGCATGCACCAATTAAGATCATTTCAACCCTTTGAGCTGGTTTGAACCGCTGTGAACCCACCCAACCCTGACATCTCCGACCCCTTGCCCTTGCTGGATCGAGACGAAAGCATCTTGCGCTTTAATCTGCGCGTGCTGGACTGGGCTCGGCGCACCGATGTGCCTTTGCTCGAGCGTTTGCGTTATTTGTGCATCGTGTCGTCCAACTTGGACGAGTTTTTTGAAGTGCGCGCCGAGTTGCACCTGAGCGCTTCGCGCCAAGGCAAGCATGCGGGCCCCTACAGCCAGCACAGCCATGACCGCATCAGCGCGCGTGCCCATTCCCTGGTCGATGAGCAATACCAGTTGTACAACGAGTCTTTGTTGCCAGCGTTTGCCAAAAATGGCATCCACATCCTGTCGCACAACGAGCGCAACCATGCCCAACAGCAGTGGGTCAAAGCGTATTTTCAAAGCCAGGTGAAACCTTTGCTCACCCCGGTGGGATTGGATCCGTCCCATCCATTTCCCCAGGTGGCCAACAAATCGCTGAACTTCATCGTGCGCTTATCGGGCAAAGACGCTTTTGGGCGCGAAAACGAAATCGCCATCGTCAAAGTGCCCCGGGTGTTGCCCCGCTTCATCCGCCTGCCCGACAAGTTGGCGGGCAAGCGAAGCTTGTTTGTGTCTTTGTCCAGCGTCATTCGGTCCCATTTGAGCGATTTGTTCCCGGGGCGTGAGGTGGGGCAGTTTTCCCAGTTTCGCGTCACCCGCCATTCCGACTTGGCGCTGGACGCCGAAGACGTGCAAAACCTGCGTACCGCCTTGCGCCAAGGTTTGCAGCACCGCAACTATGGTGCTGCTGTTCGCTTGGAGGTGTCATCGGGGTGCTCGGCCTTTTTGGCCCACTTTTTGTTGCAACAGTTTGAGTTGCCGGAACAAGCCTTGTACCGGGTGCATGGCCCCGTGAACCTGGTGCGCTTGAACCAGTTGATCGATTTGATCGACAAACCCAAACTGTTGTTTGCGCCTTACCGTGCGAGCTTCCCCACCCAGATGGTTTCACGGGGGTCGGTGTTTGAGTTGTTGCGCCAAAAAGGCGATATGTTGTTTCACCAGCCCTTTGAGAGCTTTGACGGGGTGTTGACTTTTTTGCGCGAAGCCGTGCACGACCCGCAGGTGTTGGCCATCAAGCAAACCATTTACCGCACCGGTACCGACTCGGCCATGATGGACTTGCTCACCGAAGCGGTGCGCCGCGGCATTGAAGTCACGGTGGTGGTGGAGCTCAAGGCGCGTTTTGACGAAGAGGCCAACATCAATTGGGCCGAAAAGCTCGAACGCATTGGTGCCCAGGTGGTGTACGGGGTGGTGGGCCTGAAAACCCACGCCAAAATGATGCTCATCAGCCGCCGCGAGGGGGCACACATCCGGCGCTATGTGCACCTGTCCACGGGCAACTACAACCCGAAAACCGCCAAGCTCTATACCGACATCAGCCACTTGAGTGCCGACAACACCCTCACCGCCGAGGTCGAGAGCGTTTTCGGTTTGCTCGCCAGCCAAAACCGGCCGCCGCGCTTACAGCAACTGTGGGTGGCGCCCTTTCATCTTCAACGCCGGTTGCTGGACAAAATTGAGCAATTGACCCAGGCCGCACAAGCGGGCGTGTCCACCCGGCTGGTGGCCAAAATGAATGCCCTCACCGATGAAGATTTGGTCCGTGCCCTGATGGCCGCGGGCCGTGCCGGGGTGAAGATCGACTTGATCGTTCGCGGTGCCTGCATCTTGCCCGCCCAAGTGCCGGGTCACACCGACAACATCCGTGTGCGCTCGGTGATTGGTCGCTTTTTGGAGCATTCACGGGTGTTTTATTTCCGCAGTGGCGCGGACGAGTCGCTGTACCTGTCGAGTGCCGATTGGATGAACCGCAACATGCTGCGCCGCGTCGAACTGGCTTGGCCGATCAATGACCCGGTCTTGCGCCAGCGCATCATCGACGAGTGTTTGGTGGCCTATTTGCACGACACCGCCAACGCCTGGAGCCTGCAAGGCGATGGCCATTACGTTGATTTGGCCAAAGACAGCCCAGCACCTTTGCTCAGTGTCCAAAAAGCATTGATGGTGCGCTACCAAGACAAGGCCTGAACCATGGACCTCATTTTGTGGCGCCACGCTGAAGCCGAAGAAGCCGCACCCGGGGGCAGTGATGCCGAGCGCGAACTCACCGTTCGTGGCGAAAAGCAAGCCCTGCGCATGGCCCAGTGGTTGGAGCGCCAACTGCCCGAGAGCACCCGCATCCTCTCCAGCCCTGCCAGGCGCTGTGAGCAAACCGTGCTGTGCTTGGGGCGCAAATACAAGGTGCGTGACGAGCTGTCCCCCGATGGCCAGGCCGAACAACTGCTCCACCTGGTGCATTGGCCGGCGCAAAAAACCCCCACATTGTTGGTGGGGCACCAGCCTTGGCTGGGGCAAATCCTGGCCTTGGCCTTGAACGTGCCCGAGTCGGGGCTGAGTGTGCGCAAAGGTTCCGTCTGGTGGCTGCGCTCGCGCCAGCGAGAGGGGTTGTCTCAAACCGTTTTGATGTGCGTGCAGTCGCCTGAGTTTTTATAAGTCGGCACGCCAAAGCCTTTCGCGTGCCATTGCTTTGGCACAATGGTCAGCCCTGATTCACCGCGATACACATCGCTGACCACGACCATGCCCACCGCGATGCCTGACGCCGATATCCAAGCCGCCTTGGCCCAAGTGCCTGGTTGGTCGTTCTTGGCCCCAGAACCCTGTTTGGCCCGCGATTGGCAGTTCGCCGACTTCGTTCAGGCCTTTGGTTTTGTCACCCAAGTCGCTCTGTTGGCCCAGGCCATGGACCACCACCCCGACTGGTCGCAGTCGTACAACCGGGTGTCGATGCGCTTGCGTTCGCACGATGCCGGCGGTGTGACCCAGCGCGATTTCGATTTGGCCCAGCGCATCAACGCCTTGTGATTTTGTGTCTTTCTAACCCATTGAGAAAACCATGGCCCAACCACCGTCCAGATCATCCGATGTGACCCACTTGCAGCAGGCTTTGGCCAATGGCCACAGCACTTGCGAGGCTTGGGTCGAGCAGTCTTTGTCCCTGGCCGCTCAGCCAGCGGCGGCCCATGTGTTCACCCACCTGTGGGCCGAATCGGCCTTGGCCAGCGCGCGCCACGCCGATGCGCAGCGGCGCAGCGGTGTGCGCTTGGGGCCTTTGGCAGGCTTGCCGATGAGCATCAAAGACTTGTTCGATGTGGCTGGGGAGACCACCACCTCGGGCAGCGTGGTGTGCGCCAACGAAGCCCCGGCCACGCAAGACGCACCCCCCGTGGCCTCGCTGCGCGCCAGCGGTGCAGCCCTGATGGGCAAAACCAATATGAGCGAGTTTGCTTTTTCTGGGGTGGGCTACAACCCGCATTGGGGCACGCCCGCCAACCCGGCGGACGCGGCGGTGGCGCGCATCCCCGGTGGATCCTCTTCAGGGGCTGCCGTGTCGGTGGGCCTGGGCTTGGCCGTGGCCGGTTTGGGTTCGGACACCGGCGGCTCGCTGCGCATTCCCGCTGCTTTGTGTGGCCTGGTGGGTTTCAAAGGCAGTCAATCGCGGGTGACGCGTCAAGGGGCGATGGAGTTGGCGCGCTCGCTCGACACCGTGGGCGCCATCACCCGCTGCGTCGACGACGCTTGGCTGCTTGACGCGGTGCTCAGTGGCCAAGCGTTGAGCCTGCGTGAGCGATCGGTCAAAGGCCTGCGCCTGGCTTTGCCCACCACCTTGATGCAAGACGAAATGGACACCGGTGTGTCCAAGGCCTTGGCGCGTGCCTTGTCGCGCTTGTCGGCGGCGGGTGCCTTGATCGAAGAGGTGTCTTGGTCCGGCTTGGGCGAGATTGCCACCCTCAATGCCCCGGGGGGCTTTTCGCCGGTCGAGGCCTACGCCGCGCACCGCCACCGCTTGGCCGCTGGGGGCGATCTCTTCGACCCGCGCGTGGCCCAGCGCATGGCGCTGGGGCAGGGGGTGAGCGCGGCCGACTACCTGACCATGATCGATCAGCGCCAAGCTTGGATAGCCCGCGCCAATCAAGCTTTGCAAGGCTTTGATGCGGTGATCTGCCCCACCGTGCCCATGGTGGCACCGCCCATCGCGGAAACCTGCGCCAGCGATGCCGCTTTTTTTGCTGCCAATCGGCTGTTGCTGCGCAACACCTTTGCCATGAATTACTGGGACGGTTGCGCCATCAGCTTGCCTTGCCAAGCCCCCGGTGATTTGCCGGTGGGTTTGATGCTTTCTCGTGCCAATGGCGAAGATGCTGAATTGTTGAGTGTGGCCAAGGCCGTGGAAACCGCATTGGCCTAAAAGTTTCGCCTGGCCGCACATCCCACTCCCATCCCAGAACCCTGATCCGAAAGGCCAACCGTGATCTCCCACACCGCCATTGCCTGTCTCTTGATGGCCGGCTTGATGCCCTTGCTGGCCACCGCCGTGGCCAAGTGGGGGTTTGCCCATTACGACAACCACAACCCGCGCCAGTGGTTGGCGCAACAAAGCGGGGCGCGGGCGCGCGCCAATGCCGCGCAAGCCAATGCGTTTGAGGCCTTTCCCTTTTTTGCGGTCGGGGTGATCGTGGCCAGCCTGGCCCAGGTGGACGCCACGCGCATCCAAGCCTTGTCGGCTGTGTTTGTGCTGGCGCGACTGGCCTACATTTATTGCTACATCACTGACAAGGCCAGTTGGCGCTCGGTGGTGTGGGGTGTGGCCATGCTGTGTTCCATCGCTTTGTATGTGAGCGCGCTGGTCCTTTGAGAGGGGGGTGGCTTGGCGCCATGCCAGCTTTCGATCCATCCAGCGCTGGTGGATGGCCAGTTGGAGAGAGTCACGTCGCTCAAGCGCCTTGGATGACCTTGGCGCGGTCTTCATCACGGCGATGGCTTGGGCTCGCCTTCAAGGGCGAACCAAGCGGCAAGCGGAGCGGATGTTTTTGGCGCTGCGCATCTCCTCGCAGCGCGCCAGCGAGCGGCGCTCACCTTCAGCGGTGATGCGGATGCCCACCGAGCAAGTGAACACCATTTTGTCGCGGTCGGTGTGGCTGTCATAGGCCACCGCACAGCGACCCAACTCACCCAAGTCGGGCTGGTAATTGCGCCACATGCCCTGCAATGCGTCCGGCAATTGCCCGGGCGCCACCGTGTCCGTGGCCAAGGCGCTGCCGGAGGCCAAGGCCAAGCAGAGAATGGCATTGCAGGCAAAGCGGTTCATGGCCCATGATAAGTGTGAATTTCGCTGTATTTTCAATGATTTTATGAATTTTCGGCTGGTTTGATCCAGCGCAAATGGGTTTTGCCAAGCACCCCAAAACCGGGCTTGATCGAGGCGTGATAACCTGCGCGGGTTTTGGACCCTTGCCAAGCGCTGGGCTGGGGCCATCCACCATTTCCAACCAAGCAGGAGAATCCGCATGAAACTCGATGTGAACCGACAGGTTCGGGAGCTGGACGTAGAACCCGATATGCCCTTGCTGTGGGCTTTGCGTGACGAACTCGATGTCAAAGGCCCCAAGTTTGGCTGTGGCGTGGCCCAGTGTGGTGCTTGCACCGTGCTGCTCAACGGCGAGCCCGTGCGGTCATGCTCTTACCCAGTGTCGGCGGCGGTGGGCCAAAAAGTGGTGACCATCGAGGGCTTGGCCCAAAAAGACAAATTGCACCCGGTGCAACAGGCTTGGATCGACCACCAAGTGCCCCAATGCGGTTACTGCCAAGGCGGGCAAATTTTGGTGGCGGTGGCGTTGCTCAAGAAAAAGCCCAAGCCCACCGACCAAGACATTGACGCCGCCATGGGCAACATCTGCCGCTGCGGCACCTATGCCCGCATTCGCACCGCCATCCACGCCGTGGCCAAGAAAGGGGTGCGCGCATGACACACCCCGATCAAACCACCACCGGCTTGGCCCGGCGCGACTTCCTCAAAGTGTCGGCCACCACAGCCGCAGGCATGTCGCTGGGCTTTTTCTGGCCCACCCAAGGTAGCGCTGCTGAAACCCCCAAGCTCAATGCCTGGATTGAAATTCAGTCGGATGAGACGGTGATCATTCGTTACGCCCGCGCTGAAATGGGCCAGGGCAGCCGCACCTCGGCCCCCATGTTGGTGGCCGACGAGTTGGAAGCCGACTGGAAAAAAGTGCGCATCGAGTACGCCACCGCGCACGAAAACCTGCGCACCAAGCGCGCCTATGGCGACATGGCCGCCGTGGGCAGCCGCACCATCCGCAACTCGCAAGAGTATTTGCGCAAAGCCGGTGCCACCGCGCGTGAAATGCTGATCGCCGCTGCGGCCACCCAGTGGGGTGTGCCTGCCAGCGAATGCACCGCTGCCTTGGGCAAGGTGCACCACGCAGCCAGCAAACGCAGCTTGTCCTACGGCAAGCTCGCCGCTGCTGCTGCCAAGCTCGAAGCGCCCAAAGAGGTCAAGCTCAAAGACCCCAAGGACTGGAAAATCATTGGCAAGCCCCTGCCCCGGGTCGACATCCCTGACATCGTGACGGGCAAGATCCGCTATGGCATCGATGCCCAGGTGCCAGGCATGTTGTACGCCGCTGTGGCGGCCTGCCCGGTGTTCAATGGCAAGGTCAAAACGATGGACGCCTCCAAGGTGGAAAACCGCCGAGGCATCGTCAAAGTGCTCAACTTGGGCGAATTTGTCGCCGTCGTGGCCAACAATTGGTGGCGAGCCAAAGAGGCGCTGCGCGAAGTGGCCATTGAGTGGGAAACGGGCGAGAACGGCCAACTCAGCAGCGCGGCGATCATGAACAGCTTCAAGGCGGGCATGGGCCAAGCCGAGTTGGCGGTGGCGCGTGACGATGGCAACACCCTGCAGGCCTTGGGCACGGCGGCCAAAGTGATCGAAGCCGAGTACTACACCCCTTATTTGGCCCACGCCACCATGGAGCCCATGGTGTGCACCGCTTGGTTGCAAGGCGACAAACTCGACGTTTGGACATCGACCCAAAACCCCGAAGGTACCTTGGCCGTCTCTGCGGCCACGGCAGGCGTGGCCCAAGACAAGGTCACCGTGCACCCCATGCAGCTGGGCGGCGGTTTGGGGCGCAAGAGCCCGCAAGATTTCACCCGCCAAGGGGTGATGATCGCCAAGGCCATGGCTGGCACGCCGGTCAAGATGGTGTGGAGCCGCGAGGAGGACATTCAGCACGACTTGTACCGCCCCGCCAGCTTGGTGCGCTTCAAAGGCGGCATGGACAACGATGGCAAGGTGCAGGCCCTGCACATCCGCGTCAGTGCGCCATCGATTTTGGCGACCTTGCTGCGCTTGCCCCTGCCCAAAGGCGTGGACGGCCAAGCCGTGGCCAGTTTCAATGACCACCCTTACGACATCCCCAACAGCTTGGTCGATTACGCCCAGCGCAACACCAATGTGCCGGTGGGCTTTTGGCGCACCGTGGGTCACTCGCAAAACCCGTATATGCGCGAGTGCTTCATTGACGAGATGGCGTTGGCGGCAGGCAAAGACCCATTGGCGTTTCGATTGGCCAATTTGGGCCAAAAGTCGCCCCGCGATGTGGCCATCTTGCAAGCCGTGGCCAAGGCCGCGGATTGGGGCGGTCCTTTGCCCAAAGGGGTGTTCCGTGGCATTGCCGAAACCGAGGGTTATGGCAGCTACACGGCGTGCGTCTGCGAGGTCTCGGTGAGTGACAAAGGTGAGGTCAAGATCCACCGCGTGGTGATTGGCATCGACCCGGGCTATGCGGTCAACCCAGACAACATCGACGCCCAATTGCAGGGCAGCGTGGTGCATGGTTTGAGCGCCATCTTCTGGGGCGAGATGACGGTCAAAGACGGCCGCATCGAGCAGTCCAACTTCCACGACTACCGCTTGATGCGCTTGAACGAAATGCCCGTGGTGAAAACCGTGATCGCGCCCACCGGTGGTTTTTGGGGCGGCGTGGGCGAGCCCACCCAAGCCCCGCTGGCCCCGGCCTTGTGCAACGCCATCGCGGCCGCCAGCGGCAAGCGGGTGCGCTCTCTGCCGCTGAAAAACCACGGCCTGTCGCTCAAGGCTTGAGGTCGATGCCAACCCCAGCGACACCGCGCCGGGATTGGCTGCAAGCTTGTCTGGGCGCGTCGGCCTGGACGGCTTGGGGCGGTGCTTTGGCCACTTGGGTGGGTAGCGCAGCACTGGGCTTGGCCACCGTGCCCCGGGCGCAAGCCCAGGGCATGGTCTCGGGCAAATTGCTGAGTTTGCGCGACATGCTCGACCCCATCGTGGCAGCTGCACCGGTGGTGCGCAGCGGTGTGCACATCGAGACATTGATCTTGGCCGACAACGGTTTGTCAGTTCCGTTTCGGGTGTGGGTCGACAGCCCCATGACGGCGCAAGACCATGTCACCGATTTGTGGCTGCTGTCGCAGCGCAACCCGGTGACCGTGATGGCCAAAATGCGCATGGGGCCGCACCTGGGGCGGGCTGAATTCAGCACCCGTGTTCGCTTGGCGGGCGGCCAGCAGTTGGTGGCTTTGGCGCGTTTGTCTTCGGGCGAGTTTCGTTACCAAGTGGCCGATTTGATCGTGACCGAAGCCGGTTGCGTGGACGGCAGCTGAGCATGGCCCAAGCCCGATTTGACATGCCCCATCAAGTGCGCGCAGGCGAGGTGTTCAAGCTTCGCTTGCTGGTTCAGCACCCCATGGAGACGGGTTACTTGTTGGACCTGAACAATCGCCGCATTGCGCGCAATGTGATCAACGACCTGCGCTGCACCTATTTGGGCCAAGAGGTGTTTCGCATCGAACCCTCGTCGGGGCTCTCAGCCAATCCCTACATCGAGTTTTTTTTGCGTGCCACCCAGACGGGTGAAATCGCCATCGACTGGGTGGACGATCGGGGCGAGCGCGGCCAGGTCAAGCGCATGTTGACGGTGGTCTGAACACCCTTGACGCGGGGTGAAACCCGCGCAAGCGCCAGGGCCGAAATGTCGGCCCCTTCTTGGCGGCGCGCTCAGATCAGGTTGCGCATCGACTGCGCGGTTTCTTTCAGCAAAGGCAGCACCCGGCGCAGTGCATCGGTCGAAGCCTCGTGCTGCATGGGCATGATGATGCTCAAAGCGCCCACGGTCTCGCCCATGCGATCGCGCAGCGGAACGGCCACGCCACGGTAGTCCAAGTCCAGTTGCTGCTCTGACAAGGCCCAGTCTTGTTGGCGCACTTGGTGCAGTTGTGCGCGCATGGCGGGCAGGTCGGTGATGGTGTGTTCGCTGAAGGTTTGCAGCCCATGGCGCGCTTGCAGCCACGCATCGATCGCCGCAGGGCCTTTGAGGGCCATCAGCAACATGCCTGCAGCCGTGACTTGGGCCGGCACCCGCGCCCCGAGCACAAAGCCGGTGCTCATGTGGCGCACCGGGCCATTGCGCGCCACATACACAATTTCGTCGCCATCGAGCACGCTGAGGTAAGAGGTCTCGTGGGTGCTGGCGGTCAAGCGCTGCAAAAACGGTTGCACGATGCGCGGCAGTCGCGCCGACTCCAGGTAAGACTGGCCCAACCGCATCACCCGGGGGGTTAGCCAAAACAATTTGCCATCGGTGGCCATGTAGCCCAGGTGGGTGAGGGTGAGCAGGTAACGCCGTGCGGCGGTGCGCGTCAAACCGCAGCGTTGGGCCGCTTGCTGGGCCGACAAACGCGGGTGCGCTTCGTCAAAGGTTTCGATGATGGACAAGCCGCGTTCGAGTCCGGCAATCCAATCGCGCGCAGCCAGGGTCGGCGGTTCGGGGGGATGGGGGGTGTTCATGGAAGGGCAAAGGATCTGGGACATACCCTGATTTGGTGCGATTATCGTTCCAGTTTGTTCGTTAATCGCGCAAATATGGATTTTTCATCGTCACTTTGCGCAGGGCTTTATTTACAGTGCGGGCAGATGTTCAGGTCAGGCCGTTCATGGCGATGACCTGCCCACCGACCACAGCCCACATGAACCACCGGCCCTTGGGCCCACCACCATTGGAGATGACCATGAACCCACGCCACCCCCTTCACCTGGCCTTGTCGGCCCTGTTTGCGCTGGCCGCTGGCGCTGTGCAAGCCCAGGACATCAAGTTCGCCAACATCGTGGAGATGTCGGGCCCGGGCACCACGTCTGGTGTGATGTTCAAAAACGGCGTGGAGCTGGCCATCAAAGAGATCAATGCCGCCGGTGGCATCTTGGGCCGCAAGATCAGCTACACCTCCGAAGACACCCAAAGCAACCCCGGTGTGGCCAAGGGCCT
>CANFPJ010000057.1 GCA_947448885.1 Comamonadaceae bacterium | reverse complement strand
GCAAGTTCCATAAATTGCTCATGCTCAGCGCCAGGTTTTCTTTTTCTTCCAGCGCCGCTCCGTGCGAACGCTGTCGTCTTTCATGCCCAAATAAAACTCGCGGATATCGTCCTTTTCGCGCAAGCACTCGCAGCTGTCTTCCATGACGATGCGGCCGTTCTCCAGCACATAGCCCCGGTCGGCCGCGTTCAAGGCCATGTGGGCGTTTTGTTCAACCAGCAAAATCGTGGTGCCGCGCTCGCGGTTGATGCGCACCACGATCTCGAAAATTTCCAAGGTCAGCTTGGGGCTCAAGCCCAAGCTGGGCTCGTCGAGCAAGATCATGTCCGGCTCGGCCATCAAGGCCCGTGACAAGGCCAACATTTGTTGTTGGCCACCGGACAACAAGCCAGCCTGTTGGCCAGAGCGCTCTAGCAAGATGGGAAAGTAGGCATACACCTGGGCCATGTCCCTGGCCACGCCGTCGCGGTCTGGGCGCGTGTAGGCCCCCATGAGCAAGTTGTCGTGCACGCTCAGCAAGGGAAACACCTCGCGCCCCTCGGGCACATGCGAAACGCCACGGTTGACGATGGCTGCGGGGTCTTGGCCGGTGATGTCTTGCCCGCGGTGCAGCACACTGCCTTTGCGCGGCTCCATGATGCCGGAGATGGTTTTCAAAATGGTCGTTTTGCCGGCCCCATTGGAGCCCAGCACAGTGACAATCTCACCGGCATTCACCTGCAAGCTCACGCCGCGAATCGCTTTGATGGGCCCGTAACTGCTCTCCACATTGAGCAGTTGCAACAGGGGTGTGGGCACGTCGCTCATGGCTGGACCCGGCGCAAATGGCTCAAGTCTTCGGCGCTGCCCAAATAGGCCTCGACCACATCGGGGTGGCTCTGCACCTCAGACGGGCTGCCCAAGGCCAGCACCTGGCCTTGGTTCATGGCCAGTACCCGGTCCGAGACCATGCTGACCAAGCGCATGTCATGCTCCACCATCAACACCGTGATGCCCAACTCGTGTTGGATGTCGCGGATCCAGTAGGCCATGTCGTCGGTTTCCTCGGCGTTCAGCCCGGATGAGGGCTCGTCGAGCAGCAGCAATTGGGGCTCGGTGCACAAGGCGCGGGCCAACTCAACCACTTTGCGCACCCCGTATGGCAAACCGGCCACCAGGGTGTCGCGGTGGTGTTGCAAGTCGAGCAGGTCAATCACCTCTTCGACCCGCAGTCGAAAGGCGCGCTCGCTGCGGCGCACGGCAGGGGTGAATAGCAGGTTTTGCCAAAACCCGGTTTGTTGGTGCACATGGCGGCCAATGAGCAAATTTTGCAAAACACTGGCATGTTCAAACAGCTCAATGTTTTGAAAGGTGCGGGCGATGCCCAAAGCGGCCACCTGGTGGGGTGGGCAATCGGTCAAGGTCAGCTCGCCCGTTGGGGTGTGCCAGCGAATATGGCCACTGGTGGGGTTGTAGATGCGGCTGATGAGGTTGAACACCGTGGTTTTGCCTGCGCCGTTGGGCCCAATCAAGGTGAAAACTTCGCCTTGGCGAACGGCAAAACTCACTTGGTTGACGGCCCGAACACCGCCAAACTGGACACTCAAATCATGGGCTTGCAACAAGATTTCGGACATGGTCAGCGCAGCCGATCTGATTTTTGAAATGACTTTTGCCGCTTGAACATGCCCTGGCGGTAAAACGGAAAAACCTGGAAATAGGTGCGCACCTTGAGCCAGCGCCCATACATGCCCATGGGTTCAAACAGGACAAACGCGATCAACACCGAGCCGTAAACCAAAGACTGAAGACCGGGGGCCAAAGCAATCGCGTCGGGCAAACTGTCCTTGACCAAAGAAATCAACTGCGGCAACACAATCAAAAAAAGCGCCCCCAAGAATGCGCCGTGCACCGAACCCAGGCCGCCCACCACAATCATCAGCAGCAAATCAATCGATTGCAGCACACTGAATTGATCGGGCGAGATGAACTGCATTTTGTGACCGTACAAAGCCCCGCCGAGACCGGCCAAGGCGGCCGAAATGGCAAACGACAGGGTTTTGTAATGAGCCAAATGGATGCCCATGCTTTGGGCCGATATTTCCGAGTCGCGAATCGCCACAAACGCGCGCCCGGTGGGCGAGCGCAGCAAGTTGAGCACCCCCAAGGTGCTCAACACCGTGAGCAATAAACACAAGAAATAAAAGCCTTCGGCGCTGCTCACCGACTGGCCCCACAGGTCGGGGGCTTTGAGGTGAATGCCAGCATTGCCACCCGTGACGCTTTCCCAACGGGCCAGCACCTCTTCCACAATGAATCCAAAGGACAGGGTGGCAATGCCCAGATAAATGCCCTTGACGCGCAGGGCGGGCAAACCCACCACCACACCCACAGCCGCCGATAAACCCGTGGCACACACGAGCGCTGGCACAAACGACATGCCGGCTTGGGTGCACACCGCTTGGGTATACGCACCCACCCCCAAAAATGCCGCATGGCCAATGGAGAACAAACCGGTGAAGCCCGCCAACAGCATCAAACCCAAACCGACAATGCTGTAGATCAGCACAAAGGTCAGTTGGGCCAACCAATACTCTTGCAGCAGCCAAGGCGACAGCACCAGCAACAGCATCAGCAGGCCATACCAAAACGCATGACCGCTGTGCTTGACCAAGTCAATGTCTTGGTCATGGTTGGTTTTGAAAATGAAGCGCACGGTGTCAGACCTTTTTGCGGGTGGTTTCGCCAAACAATCCGTTGGGCATCACCATCAGCATGACCAGCACCACGATGTAGGCGGCCGTGTCTTTGAAGCCATCCGGCAAATAAAAGCCCGATAAAGACTCGACCACACCAATCACCAAGCCCCCCACAATGGCGCCAGGCAAGCTGCCGAATCCGCCCACCACCGCCGCGGGAAAGGCTTTGAGCCCAATGAAGCCCATGTTGGCATGGACAAAGGTGATGGGCGCCAGCAGCAATCCGGCGACGGCCGCCACCATGGCGGCCAAGGCCCACACCATGCTGTTGAGCCGCTTCACCGGAATGCCCATGTAATAAGCGGCCAGTTGGTTTTGCGACATGGCTTGCATGGCAATGCCCAGTTTGGTGTGCTTGAACAGCAAATACAGCACCAAGCACAAGCTGGCCGTGGCCCCAACCACCACCGCTTGTTCGGCATTGATCATCAAGGCGCCCCACTGAAACCCCAGGTCTTTGTACGGGACCGCCAAGGTGTGGGTGTCGGTGCCCATGCCGGGGATCATGGTCACCAAGCCACGCAACACATAGCCGATGCCGATGGTGAGCATGACCACAGAAAACGCCGGTTGCCCGAGGATGGGCTGAATCACCGCGCGTTCAATCACATAGCCCACGCCAGCCATGGCGACCACGGCCGCCAGCACTGCGACCCAAAATGGGAGGCCCCAAAACCCCATCGCCAGCAAACCCGCAAAGGCGCCGAGCATCATCAACTCGCCCTGCGCAAAGCTCACGGTTTCAGTGGCTTTGTAGATCAGCACAAAGCCCAACGCAATCAGGCCGTATATGCAACCTTGCGCGACACCGCTGATGACCAATTGAATGAATTGCACGTTGTTGATCTGCCAGACCCAAGGGTTTTACCAAGCCTGCAACTATGCCCAATCTCCAGGTGATGCCGTCAGGGGGGAAACCCGAAACAAAGCCCTTAGGCAGCGCAGGGATGTGTTGATCGGTGGGCAAAAGCACAGTTTTTGCGGGTGTGGTTTGAGACATGGGCACAATCGGAAAAAACAAGATTGTCCTGAATGCGCCACCACGCCACCCCTGAACTTCCCCACGACCCCCAAGCCCCACGCGGCGACTGGACCACGCTGCGGCGATTGCTGCCTTATTTGTGGCACTACAAATGGCGTGTGGTGGCTGCCTTGGCGTTCATGGTGGCCGCCAAGTTGGCCAATGTGGGCGTGCCGGTTTTGCTCAAGCACCTGATTGACGCGATGACGCCCAACCCAGCCCAACCGCAGACCTTGCTGGTGGTCCCGGTGGCCTTGTTGGTGGTGTATGGGGTGTTGCGCTTGTCGGTGTCGGCTTTCACCGAACTGCGCGAGTTGGTGTTTGCCAAAGCCACCCAAGGTGCGGCACGTCAAATTGCATTGCAAACCTTCCAGCATCTGCACAGCCTGAGCCTGCGTTTTCACCTGGAGCGACAAACCGGTGGCATGACGCGCGACATCGAACGCGGTGTGCGCGGCATCGAATCGCTGATTTCATATTCGCTCTACAGCATCGTCCCCACCTTGATCGAAGTGGTCTTGGTGCTGTGCATCTTGGGGTGGACCTTTGATGTGTGGTTCGCCCTCATCACCTTGGCCGCATTGGCGATTTATATTTTCTTCACCGTGTCTGTGACCGAGTGGCGCACCCAGTTTCGCCGCCAGGCCAATGAATTTGACTCAGCGGCCCACACCAAGGCGGTGGACTCCTTGCTGAATTACGAAACCGTCAAGTACTTCAACAACGAGGGCTTTGAGGCCCAGCGCTATGACCGCAGCTTGGACCAATTGCGCCGCGCCCGTTTGAAGGCGCAAACCAGTTTGAGCTTGCTCAACACCGGGCAGCAACTGATCATTGCCGTGGCCTTGATCGCCATGTTGTGGCGCGCCACACAAGGCGTGGTCGAGGGGCGCATGACCCTGGGTGACTTGGTGATGGTCAATGCCTTCATGATCCAGCTCTACATCCCGTTGAACTTTTTGGGGGTGATTTACCGCGAAATCAAGCAAAGCCTGACCGATTTAGACCGCATGTTTCGCTTGTTGGAAAAAGAGCGTGAAGTCGATGACCTGCCCGATGCCAGCGATATGCAACTCACGGGTTCGCCCACGGTGCGTTTTGAGAACGTGCGTTTTGCCTACGAGGCAGATCGCCCCATTTTGCAAGGCTTGAGTTTTGAAATACCCGCGGGCAAGACCGTGGCGGTGGTGGGTTCTTCGGGGGCAGGCAAATCCACCTTGGCACGTTTGATGTATCGCTTTTACGATGTGCCAAACGATCTGGCCATGCATGGGCGCATCACCATTGACGGCCACGACATTCGCCGCGTCACCCAATCCAGTTTGCGCCGCGCCATCGGCATCGTGCCCCAAGACACGGTGTTGTTCAACGACACCGTGGCCTACAACATCGCCTATGGTCGCCCAGGGGCCACCCAGGCCGAGGTGGAAGAAGCGGCGCGCCAAGCCCGCATCCACGACTTCATTGCGGCCACCCCCAAGGGCTACCTGACCATGGTGGGCGAGCGCGGCTTGAAGCTTTCTGGGGGGGAAAAGCAGCGCGTGGCCATTGCCCGCACCTTGCTGAAAAACCCCCCCATCTTGATTTTTGACGAGGCGACATCGGCCTTGGACAGCGCCAATGAGCGCGCCATCCAAGCCGAGCTGCAAAGCGTGGCCCACAACAAAACCACGTTGGTGATTGCGCATCGCTTGTCCACCGTCGTGGATGCGCATGAAATCTTGGTGCTCGACGCGGGGCAAGTGGTCGAGCGCGGCACCCATGCCCAATTGCTGGCCCGGCAAGGCCACTATGCGCGCATGTGGTCTTTGCAGCAAAGCGCCGCTTGAATGGCGCTGTCGCGCTGGACAAGGCGGCGGCTCGGAGCAGGGCGCGCCCGATTCAAGGCAAGTCGGTGTCTTCTGGCGGTGCTGTGGCGTCGCGCGGTCCCACTTTGCCCAAGCGCGCTTTGAGGGACTGGGGTTGTCCGCTGATCAGGGCCGCGTAATTGGTGGTGTTGGACAAGACTTTTTTCACATAGTCGCGGGTTTCGTTGAACGGGATGTTCTCTGCCCAAATGGCGGTTTCAAGCACAGGCCCCCGCCCTTGATCGGGCGCACGCCAACGGCGTGGGCGGCTGGGACCCGCGTTGTAGGCCGCAGCGGCCATGGCCATGGAGTTGTCCATGCTCTCGAGCACCAACTTCAAATAGGCGGTGCCAATGGCGATATTGGTGTCGCGTTGGTTGAGTTGTTCCACACTGAAATTTTTCATGCCTATTCTTTTGGCCGTCCACCGGGCCGTGGCCGGCATCACCTGCATCAAGCCAGAGGCCCCCACATGCGAGCGGGCATCCATGATGAAGCGGCTTTCTTGGCGGATCAAGCCATACACAAAGGCGGGGTCCAGGTTGATTTCATGGGCCCGTTGCACCACGGCGGCTTGAAAGGGCATGGGAAAGCGCAGCACCGGGTCCATTTGCGCCATGCTGGTGCGCTCGCTGGTGTTGATGCAGCGGTCCCAAATATCAAGCTCGCAGGCCCAATGGGCAGCGGCCAGCAACTCGCGGTCGGTCATGCGCCCCGACTGTCCTTGGGCGTTGACCAAGTTGGTCGCGTAGTTCCATTCGCGAACACCCTCTGAGCGCAGGCCCATGCCAATGGCTTTCACGGCGCGTTGCAAGGACGGATTGGCGCGTGCTTGAGCCATTTCTTCGGCTGTGGGCGGTAACGGGCGGGCGGGCATTTGGATGGAACGGCCCAACTCTTCCAGGGCCAGTTGCTCGTAAAAACCTTTGGCGCTGGCAATCCCTTCCCACAAGGTTTGGGCCTGGTCTTTATGCCCTCTGGCCTGCAAAGCGCGCCCCAACCAATACACCCACACCGGCTCTTGGCGTTGCGCCACATCCATCGCCATGATGGCTGACTCCACCGCCTTCCAGGCTGGCGTGGCACCGGCACGCAGCGCGGCGCGCACCTTCCAGGCCAGCATGTCATCGGTCAAATCATGGTCGCTGCGCGCCTGCTCATAAGCTTTGAGGGCATCGCCATCCAGGCGCATGGCCAATTGGCGACCAATCGCCCCCCACACCCAGTGGCGTTCTTCGGTGGTGAGGTGAATGGACCAGGTGCGCTGCATTTGTTTGTAGGCCTCGTCGGGGTCGCTGCTGGCCAACTTCACCAAAGCCAGCACCACCAACTCTTGCACCGCATTGCGCGGATGTGCATTGTGTTGGTTCAAAAACTTGGCGGGCTGGGCCTGCAAGTCTTTCAGGGTGTTCAACAGCTTGGGGGCCACCAATTGCACCGCATTGCGAGCGGTCACAGGCCGGTTGTTCTCCACAGCCAAGCGCGCTTTGCGCCACACCTCCAGCGGTTTGATTTTGCGGTCTTCCAACAAACGCTCTGCCGCCAGCGTACAGCCGTCATCGGCTTGCAACATTGAGCGCCACAGGCTGAGAACTTCTTTGACGCTGTCAGGGCCAAAACCGGCGGGGTTTTTTTGGTGGTTCAGCACCAACTCATAGCAGCGCAGTTCGCGGTCGTCACGCATGCGGTAATGCACTTGTTCGGTCTCAAAAGTGGCCCAATCGCGTCGGCTGCCCAACAGCATCAACCAATCATTGCGCAAGCGGTCTTCCTGGTAAGTGCCGGCATAGCGGCTGAGAAACTGGCGCACCTCGCTGGTGGACGCGTCGTCCAAGCGGGCGCGCAGTTCCCAATACGCGGCCCAGGGCTCCAGCAGGTGTCCACGCACTTGGGGCAGCAAAGTGGTCAAGCGTCTGCGGTCATTGCGCTTGAAGGCGTCGGCCATCTCCAGCAAGGCGGTTTGCGCTGGGCCTTCATGGATCCACCCAGACTGGGCGTGAACGGTGGGGACGAATGGGGTGGACAGGGCCAGCCCCACAAACAATGACACAATGAAAGTCTTGAACATACCTGGATTATCGGTGGCTTGAGCAATCGGCAGAGACCTTGTGCGCAAGGCCTGCCGCTTGCGGGCTGCTCACAATGCGATGGACAAAAAATCTCTGCGCCAAACCTTGCTTGAGCAACGCTTGAACTTGCCCGATCGGCTGTTGCGCTGTGACATGTTGCAGCAGGTCATGCGGATTTGGTTGGTGGGGCGTCCAGACGTGGTGATTGGCGCTTATTGGCCCATCAAAGGGGAGTTCGATCCCTTGCCGGCGTTGCACCGCTGGAAAGAAGATGGTGAACTGCTGGACCAACCCCAGCCTCGGCGCATTGGTTTGCCAGTGATCGACAAGCAAACCAAAACCCTGACCTTCCACGCTTGGTACCCGGGTTGCCCGATGGAAGAGGATGCCTACAACATCCCCAAGCCCAAAGACACCGAGGTGGTGGTGCCCACCTTGTTGTTTGTGCCTTGCGTGGGCTATGGCCCCGGGGGCTATCGCTTGGGTTATGGCGGCGGCTTTTACGACCGCACCTTGGCCCAACTCCAACCCAAGCCCCACACCGTGGGCCTGGGCTTCACCCAGGGTTTTGTGGCTGACCTCGAACCCGAAGACCACGATGTGCCGCTTGACGCCATCCTCAACGACAACGGCGTGGTGTGGCCCGTGGGTTGAGGCGTCCTTGGGCTTCAGGCTATGTTTAATTTGGTTTGCGTGAGTTGGGCTTGGCACATCAACCAGGCCGCAAAGTCTTTCACATGAGGTTGATCTGCCGTTTGGTCTTGCGTCAAAAGCCAATAAGCCATCGGTGATTCGGTTCGATGGCCCGGCAGCACCTCGACCAAATCGCCATTGACCAAATTTTCAGCAATCAGGGGCGGTCGAGCCAGAACCACGCCTTGACCACTGAGCGCAGCTTGCACCATTTGGTAAGCGTAGTTGAAATACAACCAGCGCTGGGGTTGCATATCGGCCAAGCCATGGCTGGATAACCAATGTCGCCAGGTTAACCAATCCAAATGTGAACGGTGCGGATCGCTGGCCTCAATCAAGGGGCACGACCGCAAATCAGTTGGTTGTTCTATGCGTGGCAACGTTTGTAGCAGCCAAGGGCTGGCCACGGGAATCAGCTGCTCACCAAACAAGCGGATCGCATTCGGCGGCATTTTGTGTGCGGGTCCGTAGCGCAGGGCGACATCGATGTCTGAGCTGGCCAAATCGACAGGTGCATCGCTGGCATCGATGCGGATGTCAATGTCAGGGTTCTGCTGCTGAAACCCCTCCAACTTGGGTATCAACCACATGGAAGCAAAAGAAGCAAAAGTTGTCACTGCTATGGCAGACCTGCTGCGCCCGCTGCGCAGGTGCTTAACGCATCCATCAATATCACTGAGAGACTTGCGAACGGTGGCTAAAAATTGAGCCCCCGCCGCGGTCAACTCCACCGACCTGGGGTGGCGCACAAATAAGGCGGTACCCACCTCGGACTCCAGGCCCTGAATGTGTCGGCTGACAGCCGACGTGGTCAGCGCCAATTGATCGGCCGCCAGCCTAAAGTTCAAATGCTTTGCGACAGCTTCAAAAGCCCGCAAATGACCCATGCCAATGGGTCTGGTACGCAGCGCACACATGGTGGTAGTTGGTTCTGGTGAATGGGCCACCTAGATTAACCCATCGATCCCATTTGACTGTTGTGTTTTGCGCAAGGCTGCACACTGTTTTTATCAATGGACTGGGTGTTGGTGTGAACGCAAGATCGGCAACAGGTTTCACCTGAACAGGAAACACCCCATGAAAAGCGATCCCTCCTCTTTGTGGCGCACCGAGGCCAGGTGTGGCAGTTGGCGCTTGGCCGCAGGCGGCGCTTTGTCGCTCAAGCCCTTGGTTGCAGCTCGCTTGCAGATCAGCGCTGGTCGCGCTTGGGTCACCCTGGATTCTCCCAAACAGATGATGACGCCAGATTGGGTGCTTTACCCGCAAGACAGTTTGTGGGTGCCGGGTGGGCGGCATCTGGTGATGGAGGCGTGGCCTCGCTGGGCAGGGGACGAACTTTTGTTCAGATGGGACCCCGCTTACCGATGAGGTACCAACCAGCTGTGCCATCAGGCTGCGTGCCCACTGTCACAATCAGCCAATGGCCCGCCCCAAATCTGCCACCCATGACCTCAAGCGCGAGGAAATCTTGGACATTGCCGCTCAGTGCTTTGCCCAGTCGTCTTACCCTGCGGCCAGCATGAACGACATTGCCACGGTCGGTGGGACTTCGAAGGCGCGGCTTTATCACTATTACGACAGCAAGCAAGCCATTTTGTTTGACCTGCTGGACCGCTACACCTTGCGTTTATTGGGCCTGATTGGCGAGACCGAAGCGGTGGCCCAGCGGCGCAACCTCGATGAACGTGCCGCTTTGCACGAATTGGTGCGGCGCTTTTTGCAAGAGTATGAAAATTCAGCCACTCGCCATGTGGCCTTGGTCAACCAAACCCAATTTTTGAGCGATGAGCAACGCGCGCTCATTGTGGGGCGCCAACGCGATGTGGTGGCCGCCTTCACCCGTTTCATCAAACGAGCTTATCCGCAACGCATTAACGCCCGCAACCAAACCGCTTTGACCATGATGTTGTTTGGCATGATCAATTGGACCTTCACGTGGTTGCGCCCCGGTGGGCCCATGAGCTACGCGGACTTTGCCAATGAAGTGATTGCCACTTTGGAGCACGGCTTCGAAAGCCCCGCGCCCAGCGCTTGAGGGCATGGCGCTGGCTACAATTTTCAACCAGCATCTGCATCGACACACCAAAACCAGGAGACACCATGTCCAAAGCCTTTGCCAGCCAAGCCGATTTGGCCGATAAAAAAATCACCTTTGAGCAGCTCAGTGCCCATTGCTGGGCTTATACCGCCGAGGGCGACCCCAACTCCGGCGTGGTGATCGGCGAGCGCAGCATTTTGGTCAGCGATGCCACCGCCACCCCGGCCATGGCGCGGGACTTGATCGCCAAAATCCGCACCGTCAGCGACAAGCCCATTCAGTATGTGTTGCTGACCCATTACCACGCGGTTCGGGTGCTGGGTGCCAGCGCTTTCAAGGCAGAAGGCGCCAGCGACATCATTGCCAGCCAGGGTACTCACGAGTTGATCGTTGAGCGCGGTGCCGCCGACATGAAAAGCGAGATGGAGCGCTTTCCGCGCTTGTTTCGCGGTGCCGACAGCGTGCCGGGGTTGACTTGGCCGACCCTGATCGTGGGTGACGGCAAGCCGGGGCGCCAAGGAAATTTGAAAATTGATTTGGGCGGCGTGGTGGTCGAAATTTGGCACCCGGGTTCCGGCCACACCCGGGGCGACACCATCGCCTGGGTCGAGTCAGAACAGGTGTTGTTCAGTGGCGATTTGGTGGAGTACGAGGCCGGCGTTTACACCGGTGACGCCCAACTCGAGGAGTGGCCCGCCACCTTGGAGGCCTTGCGTGCTTTGAAAGCCACCGCCATCGTGCCGGGGCGCGGCGAAGCCATGAAGGGTGCTGCCAACGTGGACAAGGCCTTGGACTACACCAAGCGTTGGGTGGAAACCTTGTACCGCTGTGGTCAAGAGGCCGTGGCCCAAAAGCTGGACCTCAAAGGCGCCATGGCCCACACCCGCACCCGCATGGACCCGATTTTTGGCCATGTGTTCATCTACGAGCACTGCCTGCCGTTTGATGTGAGCCGTGCTTTTGACGAAGCCAGCGGCATCAAAAACCCGCGCATTTGGACCGCCGAGCGCGATCAAGAGATGTGGGCGTCCTTGCAAACCTGAAGTGGCCCTTCAGGGCTTGCGCTCCATCAAGGCGCGCAAATCACGCCCATAACTTTGCAGTTGCTTGACCGCTCGCTCGCGTTGTGTGGGCGTGGTGGCGTTGTGCAAACTGGCGACCGCCGCGCAATTGGCTTTGTTCAAACCCTGGCTGTATTGGCGCAGCATGGGGTCGGGGGTGAACCGCGTGCGCTCAATGAGTTGACGCCACTCCACGGCAAAGGCTTCGGCATCTTTGGGCTGGGTACTGAGTTTGCGCAAGGTGTCCACGCCATCGGCTTGACGGCGCAGGCGCAACAAATAGCTCATGCGCGGGTCATACCCTGAGTTTTTCGCCAGGTTGCGCAGCAACTGCTTCTGGTTGGTGTCCAAACGGCCGTAGAACTTTTCGGCCTGCTCCACGCCCTTGTCGGTGCGGTTGTCCAGCAATTCATCGGACGTGCCTTGCAGCCACTCTTTGCGCCATTCACGGTTTTTCTTGTTGAAGTGCTTTTGCAATTGCTCGACCTGGCTGGCGTCCATGGTCATCAGCAAGCGAACGGCCCGGGGTTCCAACTCTTTGGCCACGTTGTCCAAGCTGTCCAAGGCTTCATCGAACAAGGCGCACACTTCATCAGTTGTGATGTTGCGCCCCGCCATGGTTTGGGCCCGTTCCAACCAGGTGATGTACAGGCCCAGTTGCTGGTTGCGGTGCCAGGCATACATCGTTTGCAAATCCGCGCGCACTTGGGGCTTTTGTTCAGCGTTGAAGTCCAAGAAGCCGTCCAACCACCAGTAGGTCAGTTCGGGGGCCGAGTTGTAGGCAAACTGCAAGGTGCTGCAGCCGACCAAAAGCCAGGATGCGCACAGCGCCAAGAACAGGCGTTGGGCGATAATTCTCAAACGTACAAAGGCAAAAAACATGGCAGCAATCGATGTGGTGATCATGGCAGCGGGCAAAGGCACGCGCATGAAGAGCAGTATGCCCAAAGTTTTGCACCGAATCGGTGGCAGGGCTTTGGTTCAGCATGTGATTGACAGCGCCAGGCAATTATCAGCCCGCCACATCATCGCCATCACCGGTCATGGGGCGGCGCAAGTCGAGACCGCTTTGGCGGATCAAGCGGGTTTGCGTTTTGCGCGTCAAATGCCACAACTGGGCACTGGCCATGCGGTGCAGCAAGCCATGCCCTTGTTGGATGATGACGGGATGACCTTGGTGTTGTCGGGCGACGTGCCGCTCACGCAAGTAGACACCTTGCAAGCTTTGCTGCAAGCCAGCCAAGGCACGCAACTCGCGCTGTTGACCCTGCAAACAACTCAACCCACGGGTTATGGTCGCATCGTGCGCAACGCCGCTGGCGAGGTGCAAGCCATCGTGGAAGAAAAAGACGCCACACCCGATCAGCGCGCCATCACCGAAATTTACAGCGGCATCATGGCCGTGCCCACGCGGTGGCTGCGCGCATGGTTGGCGCGCTTGGACAACCACAACGCCCAGCAAGAGTACTACCTGACCGATGTGGTCAAGTTTGCCCGCGCCGATGGGCAAACGGTGGCGGCGCACTTGATCGCCGATGCGGCAGAGGTGGCCGGCGTCAACAACCCCGTCCAGTTGGCCGAACTCGAGCGGGCCCACCAAGCGCGGCAAGCCCAGGCCTTGATGTTGAGTGGCGTGCGCTTAGCCGACCCCGCGCGCTTGGATGTGCGGGGCCAATTGACCTGTGGTCCCGATGTGGAAATCGATGTCAATTGCGTCTTTGATGGTGTTGTTTCCTTGGGCGAGGGCGTGCGCGTGGGAGCCAATTGTGTGATTGCCAACGCGCAGATTGAAGCCGGCGCGGTGATCCACCCCTTCACCCACATTGACGGTGAGAAAGCCGGCGTCACGGTGGGCCGCCATGCCCGCGTTGGCCCTTTTACGCGTTTGCGCCCGGGCGCGGTGCTGGGCGAGGATGTGCACATCGGCAACTTTGTGGAAGTGAAAAACACCACCATGGCCCAAGGCTCAAAAGCCAACCACTTGGCGTATTTGGGTGACGCCTCCGTGGGCGAGCGGGTCAACTACGGCGCGGGCAGCATCACCGCCAATTACGACGGCGTCAACAAACACCGCACGGTGATTGAAGCCGATGTGCACGTGGGCAGCAACAGTGTGTTGGTGGCCCCGGTCACCATCGGCGCGGGTGGCACGATTGGCGGGGGCTCAACCATCACCAAAGACACCCCGCCCGGCGCGCTGACCGTGGCCCGTGGCAAGCAGACCAGCATTGCCAACTGGAAGCGGCCGCAGAAGAAATAACCGTCATAGGGCAAAATGCATCCTAAATAATTAGAGTTGCAATCGCATGGATGATTTGGACTTCAGCAGTTTGGCCGAGTCGTATGACTTGGAATGCAAAGCGTCGCTGGGCAGAGATGGCCGAGGTGAATTGCCAGATGATGTATGGAAAACCTACAGTGCCATGGCGAACACGGATGGTGGTGTCATTTTGTTGGGCGTCCAAGAAAGTCCACGTGGTATTTTCAAAGTGGTTGGTTTGTCGGATGTCGAGCGTGTCCGTAAAGCACTTTGGGACAATTTGCACAACCGTAAGCAAATCAGTATCAATTTACTGAGTGAATCCGACGTCGCACCAGTGGTGGTGGAAGGTAAAACTGTTTTGCGCATTCGTGTGCCGAGGGCTTCACGGCAGGCGAGACCTGTGCATTTAGGTTCCAATCCGCTGGGTGGTACTTATCTACGTCGGCACGAGGGAGACTACCCTGTTGAAGACGAGGTGGTGCGCCGCATGTTGGCCGAGCGTGTAGAGGATTCGCGCGATGAGCGGGTGCTTAAAGGTTTTGATTTCAATGACCTTGATATGGATACCGTGGCGGCCTACCGTAATCGGTTTGCTGCTGTAAAGCCCGGGCATGTGTGGAGCGATCTCCCGTTGCCTGAGTTTTTAGAGCGTATTGGTGCATTTGGCAAAGATCGTGAAGACGGTTCAACAGGGTTAAGGTTGGCAGGCTTGTTGATGTTCGGCCGCGCCGAGGTGATTTGTGATGCTTGGCCTCATTACATGGTGGATTACCAAGAACGCCCTGAGGCAAAAGCTGAAAAACGCTGGGTTGACCGATTGGTGCCGGATGGCACTTGGTCTGGCAATGTGTATGACTTTTTTCGCAAGGTCTACCAAAAGTTAACGGTTGACTTGAAAGTGCCCTTTCAGTTGAAGGCGGGGCAGCGAATTGACGACACTCCTGTGCACGAGGCGCTGCGTGAGGCGTTGGTTAACACCTTGATTCATGCTGATTTTTCAGGGCGTGTATCTGTCTTGGTGGTGAAACGGCCAGACATGTATGGCTTTCGCAACCCTGGTTTGATGCGTGTGCCGCCAGAATTGGCGGTTCTCGGTGGCCACAGCGATTGTCGGAATCGGCGGTTGCAGAAGATGTTTCAACTGGTTGGATATGGTGACCACGCGGGTTCAGGCTTACCCAAGATTTATCACAATTGGGCTGGGCAGCACTGGCGGCGTCCTGTTTTGTCCGAGCTGAATGAGCCTGAGCAAACGTTAATGGAATTGCGCATGGTCAGCTTGTTGCCAGAGCACGCGGTGACTGATTTGAGGTCGCGTTTGGGGGCTAAATTCGACAATCTTTCGCCTCTGGAGCATTTGGCTCTGGTGATAGCTGTGACTGAGGGCAAGATAAACCATAGACGTTTGCGTGAAATCACGACGGAGCACCCCTCTGATATCACCAAAATGTTGATCCGTCTTGTGAAGGACGACTTGTTGGTGTCGGACGGTTTTGGCCGAGGTATGGTTTATTTTGTACCTTGGCAAGACCGTCGCGCAGTGATGGCTTTTGAGGATGGTGATGTTTCTTCATTAACCCCTGAGCTAGGGATCTTAACCCCTGACCTCAGAGCCTTAACCCCTGACCTCAGATCATTAGCCCCTGAGTTAGGCGGATGGGGGCAAGTTGTGGGGCCGCAGGTGATTTCGGAGTTGGCTCAATTGACAGAGGCAGAGCTGGCTCATTTGCAGCAAGTGGCCAAGCCAGTGAATGATGCCAAGCGTAGCGCTCCAGAGTTGGTGAAACAAACGGTGCTGGCCTTGTGCGCAGGGCGTTATCTTGGATTGCGTGTGTTGTCTGAATTATTGAAGAGGCGCGATCGTGATGGGAAAGATTTGCGCACACGGATTTTGAATCCACTTGTTGAGCAAGGCGCATTGTTGCGCGCTTTTCCTAAAGCCAATGATCCACGCCAGGGCTACATAGCCAATCCAGATTTATAAATTTGTTGACAGCGGGAAAGCGCTGGAGAACTTCGCCCGCTTGGTGGCAAAAAACGCCTTCACATTGCGCACATTGGCGTCTTGGGTGAACAAGCGCTGCACCAGCGCCAGATAGGCGGGCATGTCGTGCACATGCACCACCAGCACAAAGTCGGGCCCAGGGGCGACACGCCAACACATGGCCACCTCGGCATCGGCCACCACGCGTAGCTCAAAGGCTTGCAGGTGTTCGTCGCCTTGGCGGTCCAGGGTGATTTCCACAATCGCTTGCAAGCCATGCCCCACCACTTGGGCCACACGCTCGGGGTTGAGCAAGGCCACTTGGCCCTCGATCAGGCCCAAGTCCCACAGGCGTTTGGTTCTTCGCAGGCAAGTGGGTGCGGACATGTGCAGTTGCGCTGCCAATGCTTGGTTGCTTTGCGCCGCGTCTCGCTGCAACAAATCGAGCAAGCGCAAATCCATGTCGTCGAGTTGAATTTCTTTCATGAATTGGTACTTTTTGAAATAAATCGATAAATCATGGGATTGTTGAAATTAAATTTCATTTTAAGCGTTTAATCAATCCATTTTTTCACATCGATGGGGATAAAGTCGCAGCAACAACAGGAGACACCCCATGTGCGGCATCGTCGGCGCGGTTTCCCACCGCAATATCGTTCCCATCTTGGTCCAAGGGCTGCAGCGCTTGGAATACCGGGGTTATGACTCCTGTGGCGTGGCGGTCAATGCGGCACAAAGCCAAATGGGCCAAGCGGCGGGCTTGCAGCGGGCGCGCAGCACCGAGCGGGTGGCTGAGCTGGTGTCGCAGGTCAATGCCCCCACGGGTGGCTTGCAAGGCACAACGGGCATTGCCCACACCCGCTGGGCCACCCACGGCGCACCGGCGGTGCACAACGCACACCCCCATTTCAGCCCCGGCCCCAGCGTGCCGGCGGGTGAGGGCAAAGGCCGCATCGGCTTGGTGCACAACGGGATCATCGAAAACCACGAAGAACTGCGCGCCCAGTTGCAGGCCAAGGGCTATGCCTTTGCCAGCCAAACCGACACCGAGGTCATTGCCCACTTGATCGATGCGCTCTACCAGGGCGATTTGTTCGAGGCGGTGCAAGCTGCCGTGCACCAGTTGCGCGGGGCCTATGCCATCGCTGTCATGGCCAAAGACGAACCGCACCGGGTGGTGGGCGCGCGTGCAGGCTCTCCGTTGATTTTGGGCGTCGGCCAGGGCGAGAACTTCTTGGCCAGTGACGCCATGGCCCTGGCAGGCGTCACCGACCAAATTGTGTATTTGGCCGAGGGCGATGTGGTGGATGTTCAAATGGGCAAGCACTGGGTCGTGGACGCCCAGCACCAAGCGGTGCAGCGCGAGGTGCACACCGTGCACGCCCACAGCGGCGCGGCCGAGTTGGGCCCGTATCGCCACTACATGCAAAAAGAAATTTTTGAGCAGCCGCGCGCCATTGCCGACACCTTGGAAGGCATCGAGGGCATCGTGCCCGAGTTGTTTGACGGCCCCCAGCCCCAAGCCGGGCACAACGCCCACCGCGTGTTCCAAGAGATCGACTCGGTACTCATCTTGGCCTGTGGCACCAGTTATTACAGCGGTTGCACCGCCAAATATTGGCTGGAGAGCATGGCCCACATTCCCACCCAGGTGGAAGTGGCCAGCGAATACCGCTATCGCGACTCGGTGCCCAACCCGCGTTGCCTGGTGGTCACCATCAGCCAGTCGGGCGAAACCGCCGACACCTTGGCCGCCCTGCGCCATGCGCAAAGCTTAGGGATGCAGCACACCCTCACCATTTGCAATGTCGCCACCTCGGCCATGGTGCGCGAATGCGCGCTGGCCTACATCACCCGCGCCGGTGTGGAAATTGGCGTGGCCTCGACCAAGGCCTTCACCACCCAACTGGCGGGTTTGTTTTTGCTCACCCTGGCGCTGGCGCAAGCCAAAGGGCGCTTGAGTGCCGCTGATGAGGCGCAGCACCTCAAAGCCATGCGCCACTTGCCTGTCGCTTTGCAAAGCGTGTTGGCCTTGGAGCCGCAACTCATCGCGTGGGCGCAAGACTTTGCCAGCAAAGAAAACGCCTTGTTCTTGGGCCGTGGCTTGCATTACCCCATTGCCCTGGAAGGCGCCTTGAAGCTCAAAGAGATCAGCTACATCCATGCCGAGGCCTACCCGGCGGGCGAGCTCAAACACGGCCCACTCGCCTTGGTGACCAGCGCCATGCCGGTGGTCACCGTCGCCCCCAACGATGCGCTGCTGGAAAAACTCAAAAGCAATTTGCAAGAAGTGCGCGCCCGAGGCGGCGTGCTGTATGTGCTGGCCGATGCCGACACCCGCATCGAATCGGGCGAGGGCTTGCACGTGATCCGCATGCCCGAGCACTATGGCGCTTTGTCACCCCTGCTGCACGTGGTGCCCTTGCAGTTGCTGGCGTATCACACCGCTTGTGCCAGGGGCACGGATGTGGACAAGCCGAGGAATTTGGCGAAGTCGGTGACGGTGGAATAATTTCCTTTTGACCTTCTTTGGGGTCAAAACTGAAGTAAATTAATACCTTTGTGTTAAATTTAAGGTCAAGACAAAATCGGTTTTACCACTGGCAAGGTTGAAGACAGGTTGCGTGGAGCCTCCGAAGACCCAACCTTTCTGTTGGCACCAGTTCATCCCGTCAAAGTCTATGTGGCT
>CANFPJ010000056.1 GCA_947448885.1 Comamonadaceae bacterium | reverse complement strand
TCTTCAGGCACTTCCCCAAGCTCATCGACGCCGGCCATGTGTATGTGGCCCGCCCACCTTTGTTCAGGGTGGATGTGCCAGCGCGTGGCAAAAAACCGGCGAGCAAAGCCTATGCCTTGGACGAAGGTGAGCTGACAGCCATTTTGGACAAGAGCGCCAAAGAAGGCGTGCCTCGCGAAAAATGCAGCATCTCCCGCTTCAAAGGCTTGGGCGAGATGAACGCCGAGCAGCTGTGGGACACCACCTTGAACCCCGACACCCGCCGCTTGTTGCCGGTGCAGTTGGGCGTGCTGGACTTTGCCCAAACCGAAGGCCTGATCACCCAGTTGATGGGCAAAGGCGAGGCCGCCGCGCGGCGTGAACTGATGGAGTTGCACGGCGACACCATCGAGATTGATGTTTGAAACCCATGAGTGATACACCTGTTGTTGACTTGAACGCCTCGTCCGAATCCGACGACGGCATCGCCTTAGGGCACTACGCCCAACGCGCCTACCTGGAATACGCCTTGAGCGTGGTCAAGGGCCGTGCCTTGCCCGATGTGTGCGACGGCCAAAAACCGGTGCAGCGGCGCATTTTGTATGCCATGTCGCGCATGGGTTTGGGCTTTGGCGGACCCAACAACGCGGTCGGCGCTCGGCCTGTGAAGAGCGCCCGTGTGGTGGGTGATGTGCTGGGCCGCTACCACCCGCATGGCGACAGCGCGGCGTATGAAGCGCTGGTGCGCATGGCGCAAGATTTTTCCCAGCGTTACCCGCTGATTGACGGCCAAGGCAACTTTGGCTCACGCGACGGCGATGGCGCGGCGGCCATGCGCTACACCGAGGCGCGTTTGGCCCGTATCACCAGTTTGCTGTTGGATGAAATCGACGAAGGCACGGTGGACTTTCAGCCCAACTACGACGGCTCCACCGAAGAGCCTAAGCAGTTGCCAGCGCGTTTGCCGTTTGCCTTGCTCAATGGGGCCAGCGGCATTGCGGTCGGCATGGCGACCGAAATCCCCAGCCACAACCTGCGCGAGGTGGCCGATGCCTGTGTCGCGTTGATCAAAAACCCCAAGCTGAGCCACCAAGAGTTGTTGCAAATTTTGCCCGCCCCCGATTACCCGGGCGGTGGCCAAATCATCAGCAGCGCCGCCGATATTTCAGACGCCTACGCCACAGGGCGTGGTTCGCTCAAGGTGCGGGCGCGTTGGGTGATCGAAGACTTGGCCCGTGGCCAATGGCAGTTGGTGGTGACCGAATTGCCCCCGGGTGTGAGCAGCCAAAAGGTGTTGGAAGAGATTGAAGAGCTCACCAACCCCAAGGTGAAGACCGGCAAAAAAGCGCTGAGCCCAGAGCAAACCCAACTGAAAACCACCATCCTCGCGGTCTTGGATGGGGTGCGCGACGAGTCGAGCAAAGACGCGCCGGTGCGTTTGGTGTTCGAGCCCAAAACCCGCACGATAGAGCATCAAGAACTCATCACCACCTTGCTCGCCCACACCAGTTTGGAAAGCTCCTCCTCCATCAACCTGACCATGGTCGGTTTGGACGGGCGCCCCGTGCCCAAAACCCTGCGCCAAATGTTAGAAGAGTGGATTGCCTTCAGGCAAACCACGGTGCAGCGGCGTTCGCAATTCCGCTTGGACAAGGTGCTGGCGCGCATCCACATCTTGGAAGGCCGCCAGTTGGTGTTGCTCAACATCGACGAGGTGATTCGCATCATCCGCCACAGCGACGAGCCCAAGCCTGCCCTCATCGAACGCTTCAAGCTGAGCGAGCGCCAAGCCGACGATATTTTGGACATCCGCTTGCGCCAATTGGCGCGCTTGGAGGCCATCAAGATCGAGCAAGAGCTCAAAGAATTGCGCGAAGAGCAGGGCCGTTTGGAAGACATCTTGGGCAGCGCCACCTCGCTGCGCCGCTTGATGGTGAAAGAAATTGAAGCCGACGCCAAAACCTTTGCCGATGCGCGTCGCACCCTGATCCAAGAAGAGAAAAAAGCCGTGGCTGAAGTCAAGGTGATTGACGAACCCGTCACTGTGGTGGTGTCCGCCAAAGGTTGGGTGCGTGCCCGCACCGGCCACGGCCACGACCCGATGGGCTTTGCCTTCAAAGCGGGCGACGAGTTGTACGACACCTTCGAGTGCCGCACCGTCGATCAGCTCATCGCTTTTGGCTCCAACGGGCGGGTCTACTCGGTGCCCGTGGCGCAGCTGCCCGGTGCGCGGGGTGATGGCCAACCCGTCACCACCTTGGTGGACGTGGAAGCCGCAACCCAGTTGGTGCATTACTTTGCTGGCCCGGGCGCCGCCACCTTGTTGCTCAGCGGCTCGGGCGGCTATGGTTTTGTGTGTTGCATCGACAACCTCATTTCCCGCAACAAAGGCGGCAAGGCCTTCATCAGCTTGGGCGAGGGCGAAACCGTTTGCTGCCCCTCGTTGGTGGGCGGCGGCAACGGCGAAACACCTCTGCCCATCGCCACCCATGTGGCCTGTGCTTCCACTGGCGGGCGCATCCTCACCTTTGCCATCACCGAACTCAAGGCCATGGAAAAAGGCGGCAGGGGTTTGATGTTGATCGACTTGGAAGACAAAGACAGCTTGGCTGGAGCCGCGGCCTATACCCGCAGCGTGTGCATCATGGGCGTGGGGCGCGGCGGCAAAGACCGTGAAGAAACACTGGAAATACGAAGCCTCAACAACGCCATGTTGGTGCGCGGGCGCAAGGGCAAGGCGGCCGATTTGGGCTTCAAGCCCAATGCCGTGCGGCGGGTGCTTTAAAGGGTCTTGGTCTGGTGCGCCCCTGGCCTCGCGCCCATGGCACCCGAAAGGCTTGGGGCCAGCGGAACCAGGGCCGGTGTTCAGCCCAACTCGGCGATGAGTTCGATTTCCACGCAAGCGCCCATGGGCAACTGGGCCACGCCAAAGGCACTGCGGGCGTGGGCGCTGCGCGGGCCAAACACCTGGGCCAGCAGTTCGCTGCAGCCATTGGTCACCAGGTGTTGTTCGGTGAAGGTGGATGTGGAGTTGACCAGGCTGAGCACTTTGACAATCCGTTGCACATCTTCCAAGGTTTTGCCTTGCGATTGGCAGGCCGCTTGCAAGGTGCCGATGAGGTCGACAGCAATGGACCGCGCGGCAGCTTGACCGGTGGGGGTGTCCACATTCAACCCCAATTGGCCGACCCAAGGCTTACCCTCTCGGCGCGCAATATGACCACTCAAAAAAACCAAATTTCCAGTGATGGCAAAGGGCACATACGCCGCTGCAGGCGTGGACACGGGGGGCAAGCTGATGTTCAATTCGGCGAGGCGTTGGGCGACGGACATGTGGGTCTCCGGGGTGGTGTGATTGGGGCGAGGGCAGGCCTTTTTGCAGTGTAGCGGCCCAAGGGCCAGCCCTGGCAGGGTTGATCGCGTGCGGTGGACTCAAGAAACCCCGGCCTGGTGCCGATACACCTGCCATGAACACCTTGATCACCTTTGCCCAGTGGGCCAGCCGCCATGTTTCAGCGCTTGGGGCTGGGGCTTTGTTTTTATTCCCGGTCTGGGGCTTGGGCACGGCCCATGCCGAATGGGCCCAGTTGGAAAAAACCGAGCAATTGACCCATTTTTTTGACAAAGACTCGGTCAAAGCGGCGCATGTCACCCGCTATGCCTGGACCATGACCGAACTGTCCGATGTGTTGACCAACACCGGGATACCGGGCGCAGTCGCCACACCCAAGGTGAAATCCACCCTCACGCGCTGGCGGGTGCATTGCATCTCCGACATGGTGGCCCGTCTGTCGATCAGTTTTTACGAGCAGCCCCAGGGCAAGGGCACGCCGCTGTCGAGCCAAGACGAGACCGAATGGCGGGTGCGTGAGACCCCCATCCGACCAGGTTCGCTTCAGGCCTTGTTGAAAAAAGAAGTTTGCCAATAACTAAAAAGAGGTAAATTGGTTCGCTCGCGGGGCTGATGTGGCCCCGTTGGGAGGGCGAATGAACCCAAACCGCGGCATCGACCGCATCACCCCAGCGGCACTGGCCTGTGTCGCCGCCAGCGTTGCTCACTTTTGGCACCAACCCTTGTGGCCCCTGTGGGCTTATGCCCTGTGCGCTGTGTTGTCGCTGGCGGTTCTGCTGCTGGGCAAGCGACTGAGCCGGCAAGGCGCGGGCGCCACATGGTTGCAGGTGTGGGTGGCCGTGTGGGGGCTGGTGTTTGCATCGGCGGGGCTGCGCGCTGTGTGGCATGCCGAAACGGTGCTGGCGCCCTTTGGGGAGGGGCGCGACCTGAGCGTGGTGGGGGTGGTGTCGGCCTTGCCCCAGCGCACCGAAGACAACCTGCGCTTTCGTTTGGCCATTGAGTCGGCCCAATGGCAAGGTCAGCGCGTCACCTTGCCGCCCGAAGTTCTTTTGGGTTGGTATGCCGGGCGTTGGGGCCAGCAAGATCACGCCAGCATTCCCCCCTTGCGGGCCGGTGAGCGTTGGCGCATGGTGGTGCGGCTCAAGCAGCCGCATGGCCAAGTCAACCCCCATGGCTTTGACTTTGAGTGGTGGATGTGGGAGCAAGGATTGGGGGCCACGGGTTATGTGCGTGCGGGCCGCCATGACCCGCCCCCTGTTCGTTTGGAAGCCACTTGGCAATACCCCGTGGCGCAATGGCGGCAATGGATGCGCGATCGGGTTCTAGCGCGCATCGCCGATCCCCAGTGGGCGGGCCTGATCAGCGCCTTGCTGATGGGCGATCAAGCCAGCATTGAACGGGCCGATTGGGATGTGTTTCGCGCCACAGGCGTGGCGCACTTGGTGAGCATTTCGGGTTTGCATGTGACCATGTTTGCTTGGCTGTGCGCGGGCTTGGTGCGCTGGGCTTGGCGGCGCACCGATCGGTGGGGGCCTTCATGGTGTTTGTGGCTGCCCGCAGACCAAGCCGCGCGCTGGGCGGGCCTGGGGCTGGCCGTGCTGTATGCGTTGTTCAGCGGCTGGGGGATTCCCGCGCAACGAACGATATGGATGCTCACTTGGGTCACGGTGTTGGCCGCCACCGGACGGCGCTGGCCGTGGCCCCAGATTTGGCTCACGGCCTGTGCTTGGGTGCTGTTGGCCGATCCTTTGGCCTGGGGTCAAGCCGGGTTTTGGCTGAGTTTCGTCGCGGTGGGCGTGCTGTTTGCCACCGGCGCGGGTGCGGCCCCAACCAGCGCAGGTGCGCCATGGTCACAGCGTTTGTGGCGCTTGTGGCGCGAACAATTGGCCATCACCTTGTGCCTGGCACCTTTGAGCTTGTGGTTGTTTCAGCAGGTGTCGGTGGTGGGTTTGCTGGCCAACATGGTGGCCATTCCTTGGGTGACCTTGTGGGTCACGCCCTTGTGTTTGCTCGGTGCGGTGTTCCCGCTGGCTTGGGATGTTGCGGCGGTTTCTTTGCAGGCCTTGGTGGCGGTTTTGCACCTTTTGGCCGACTGGCCGGGGGCCGTGTGGAGCACACCGGCCCCCGCCGCTTGGGCAAGTGCATCGGCCACACTGGGCAGCTTGCTGCTGGTGATGCGTTTGCCTGGGGTGGTGCGCGCCATTGGTGTGCCTTTGATGGCCCCGGCCTTGCTGTGGAGCGTGCCAAGCCCCGCACCTGGGGAGGTGGAGGTGTGGTTTCCTGACATTGGCCAAGGCCATGCCGTGCTGGTGCGCACCGCCGAGCATGCTTTGCTGTTTGACGCGGGACCCCGTTACTCGCGCGAGACCGATGCCGGCCAACGCGTTTTGCTGCCCTTGTTGCGCGCTTGGGGATGGCGCTTGGACGCCTTGGTGCTCAGCCATTCAGACAGTGACCACACAGGTGGGGCCGCAGCGGTTTTGCAAATGAACCCCACCACCCCATGGTGGGGCTCGCTGCCACCCTCGCACCCCTTGCACCAGTCGCGCCGGGGCCAGGCTTGCCAAGCCGGTGTGGGGTGGGATTGGGACGGGGTGCGGTTCGAATTTCTGCACCCTTTGGAGGCCAACCCCAAGGAGGGCGCCAAGCCCAACACCTTGAGTTGTGTGCTCAAGGTGCAAGCGCGCGGGTCTTCGGTGCTGCTGACCGGGGACATTGAGGCGGCGCAAGAAAAGGCCTTGATCGACAGCGCGCCAGTGGGTGCTGATGGGGCTTCTCAGTTGCGCGCCGATGTGCTGTTGGTGCCCCACCACGGCAGCAACACCTCTTCGACAGCTGAATTTTTAACCGCAGTCGCCCCGCGCTGGGCCTGGGTGCAAGCCGGTTACCGCAACCGTTATGGCCACCCAACGGCGGCGGTGATGGCGCGCTACCAAGCGCAAGGCATCACGGTGTTGGAGAGTGTGCGCTGCGGCGCTGGCCGGTGGCGTTCAACGCAGCCCGACCAAGTGCATTGCGAGCGCAGCGCCCAGGCACGCTATTGGCACCACCAATTGCCTTGATCAGTGCTCGCTCAAGGCACTGCGATTTTCTTGCACGCGGCGGGTGATGTGCGCCAGGGCTTCTTCGATTTGGTCGATCAATATCAAGCACAGGTCGCCGGGGGTCAGGCGATCAATGGCGGCATCGATGGCGGTGAATTCGCCGCGAATTTCTTCAATGTGACGGGTGCGCCGCGCGCCATCCAAGCCTTGGCGCAGCAAGGCCAGGACCTCGCCATCGGCGCGGCCGCGCTGGCAGGCGTCTTGGAACAACACCACGTCGTCAAAGGCTTCACCAATGATGCGGGTTTGTTGGCGAATGTCCTCGTCGCGCCGATCGCCAGCGCCCGAGATGACCACGCTGCGTCGGTTGGCGGGCAAATTGGTCACGGCCTGGACCAGGGCTTTGATGGCGTCTGGGTTGTGGCCATAGTCGGCGATCAAGGTGGCGCCTTTGTAATCAAACACATTGAAGCGGCCTGGCACGGCCATGGCATCGCTCACAAAGGTGGACAAACCGCGCGCAATGGTGGCCCAGGGGACCGCACTGGCCCAGGCAGCGGCCACCGAGGCCATGGCGTTTTCAATTTGAAAACCGATGGCGCCCGAGCGGGTGAGGGGGATTTGCGACAAAGGAATGCGAATTTCGAACTTGCCTTCGGCGGCGACGAGTTGGTCGTCTTCGACAAACAGCACCCGCTTGCCTTGGGCGCGGTGGGTGGTTAAGGTGGGTTGGTGTGGGTCGAGTGCAAAAAACGTCACTTGTCCGGGGCAGCTGCTGGCCATGGCCGCGACCATGGGGTCGGCGGCATTGAGCACCGCCATGCCACTGTTGGCCACGTTTTGCACAATCATGCGTTTGAGCACTGCCAAGTCTTCGACCGTGGTGATGTAGTTCAGGCCCAAGTGATCGCCCATGCCAATGTTGGTGACCACCGCCACGCTGCAACGGTCGAAGGCCAAGCCTTCGCGCAGCATGCCACCGCGCGCCGTTTCCAGCACCGCCGCGTCCACATGGGGGTGCATGAGCACGTTGCGCGCACTGCGTGGGCCACTGCAGTCGCCGCTGTCGATTTGGCGCCCTTGCACGTACACGCCATCGGTGTTGGTCATGCCCACGCGCAAGCCATGGGTGCGCAGCAGGTGCGCCGTGAGCCGCACGGTGGTGGTTTTGCCGTTGGTGCCGGTGACGGCAATCACCGGGATGCGGCCATCATCACCGGGGGCATACAGCATGGACATGATGGCTTTGCCCACGTCGCGGCCCTTGCCGTAAGAGGGCTGCAAATGCATGCGCAGGCCTGGGGCCGCGTTGACTTCGACCACACCGCCGCACTGGGCTTCCAAGGGGCGCAGCACCGATTCGCAAACAATGTCCACGCCACACACATCCAAACCCACCATTTGGGCGGCGGCGATGGCGCGCGCAGCCACATCGGGGTGCACGTCATCGGTCACATCGGTGGCGGTGCCGCCAGTGGACAAGTTGGCGTTGTTGCGCAAAATCACCCTCATCCCTTTACCGGGCACTGATTCGGCCGCCAGACCTTGATCTTTGAGGCGTGCCAGCGCCACGTCGTCAAAGCGAATTTTGGTCAGCGAGGTGGCGTGACCCTCGCCCCGACGCGGGTCGGCATTCACCCGCTCGACCAGTTCACGCACGGTGTGTTGACCATCGCCAATCACCAACGGGGGTTCGCGGCGTGCCGCCGCGACCAATTTGTCACCCACCACCAACAAACGGTAATCGCTGCCGGGCAAAAAGCGCTCGACCATCACTTCGTCGCGGAACTTGGCGGCGTTGTGAAAGGCCGCTTGCACTTCTTCGCGGGTGCTGATGTTGACGGTCACGCCCTTGCCTTGGTTGCCGTCACGCGGTTTGACCACCACAGGGGTGCCAATGGTTTGTGCCGCCAGCCAGGCATCGTCAGCGTTCAGGACCGGGCGACCTTGGGGCACCGGCACGCCTGCGGCGTGCAGCAGTTTTTTGGTCAGGTCTTTGTCTTGCGCAATGGCTTCGGCAATGGCGCTGCTGGAATCGGTTTCTGCCGCTTGGATGCGGCGCTGTTTGCTGCCCCAACCAAACTGCACCATGCTGCCTTCGGTGAGGCGGCGGTAGGGAATGCCACGCACCAAAGCCGCGTCGACGATGGAGTTGGTGGAGGGGCCCAAACGGATGTCTTCATCCAAGGCGCTCAGTTGTTGCAGAGCAGCGTCCATGTCGTAAGCCGTGTTGTCCCAGGCGGCTTGGCACAAGGACTGTGCCAGTTGCAGGGCCAAACGCCCCACATCTTCTTCGGTGTACTCGACCACCACTTGGTACAGGCCCGCTTCGGGGGTGAGGGTGGTGCGGCTGAAGGTCACTGGGCAACCAGCTGCAATTTGCATGTGCAAGGTGGCGTCTTCAATGGCGTGGGCCATGCTGAGCACAGCGCCTTGTTGGGTGGTGCGCAATTGGCCCAAGCCCGGAAACAGGTGGCGCAAACGCTGCTCAAAATCGGGCGCTGTGGACAGGTCGCACTCTTGGCCCTGGCACAGGACCATGGCTTCGATGGCGGTGTGGCGAGTCCACAGGTTGGGGCCGCGCAGGGCGCGGATGCGTGAGATGTCCATCAGGCTTTCATCCTTGCTTTTTCTTGAGATTCGGATTCGGTTTTTTGGCGGAAATTTTTCAAACCCGCCCGCATCAGCGTGGGGGTGACGCCCAGCGACCAGGCGCAGGCCACGGCTGCCAGCAGGTGCGAGACCGACATGTCCTCGTGCTTGAGCAAGCGCGCCACTGGGGCGAGGTCGAGGTGCAGCAAGGTGGTTTCTTGGTCGCCGCGGGCCAAAGTCACATGGCCTTGGCGACAAAACACAGAGCGGCGACCTTGACGGCGGTGTGCGCCGAGGATGGCGCTGTCGGGGTTGAGCCCATACATCATCACTTCACCATCGCACAGGTCTTCGAGTTCGGCCACCGCGCTGACGTCGGCATTGAGAACGGCCACGCCCTCGCGCAGCACCACGTCAACCTGGGTGCGCACCACTTGGCGCATGTTGTCCGCACTGGTCACATCCAGGTCCTGCAAACCTTCGAAGGCCGGCATGTCAGCCACCAAGCCCACATGGCAGCGGTCGTAGGGCAAGCCTTCGAGCAAAATTTCGCGCGGCGAGGTTTCAAATACCGCCGCATCGATGCTGCGGTTGATCAGCAACCGCTCGCCCATGTCATGGCCGCGTGCATCTTGGTGGTCCACATGGCGCTGGTCCATGAACAGGCCCAAGCTGCAAGCCATGCCGACCCGGCTGCCCGACAGGTGCAGCAGCCATGCCACCAACTGGGCCAAACCCGCAGTGTGGCGTTGACCCACGATGCCCACGATGGGAATGCGCCCGTTGTCTTTGGCGGGAAACAAATGGTTGGCAATGGCTTGGCCCACCGGGCGGGCTTGGCCACTGGCGGGTTTCAAATGCATGAGCAAGCTGGGGCCGGCGTTGACCTCGACCACCGCAGCCCCTTGTTCGTGCAAAGGGCGAGAGATGTCTTGTGCCACCAAATCAATCCCAGCGATGTCCAGACCGATCACACGGGCCGCCAAGGTGACCAGTTCGGCCACCTCCGGGTGGACCAAGTCGGTCACATCGTTGCTCATGTTGCCATTGCGCTGAACAATGACACGCCGGCCCAAGGCGGGGATGCTGTCGGCGCTCAAGCCTTGGCGTTGGAGTTCGAGGACGGCAGGCGGATGCTCATGCAAGCGAATGGTGTCCAGCGGGAAATGTTCTTCCTCGCCTCGGCGCGGGTCGGTGTTGATTTGCTGCTCGATGAGTCGTTCCACCGTGTTCACGCCATCGCCCATGATGCAGGCCAGTTCACCGCGCGCGGCGGCCACCACTTTGTCACCGACCACCAACAAACGGTGCTCTTCGCCGCGCACATGGCGCTCGACCATCACTTGGCTGCCTTCTGCGTCGGCCACACGCCAAGCGGCTTCGATTTCGGCTTGGCTGTTCAAGTCCAGGGCGACACCGCGCCCGTGGTTGCCATCGCTGGGCTTGATGACCACCGGCAAGCCCATGTCTTGGGCCACTTGCCAGGCGTGTTCAGGGCTGTCAACGATGTGACCTTCGGGGATGGGCACGCCGCACTGGGCCAGCAGCCGTTTGGTCAGGTCTTTGTCGCGAGAAATGCTTTCGGCCACGGCACTGGTGCGGTCGGTCTCAGCCGTCCAAATGCGGCGCTGGCGCGAGCCGTGACCGAGTTGCACCAAGTTGCCGTCGGTCAAGCGGATGGATGGAATGCCGCGTTGGGCAGCCGCATCCACAATGCTGGCCGTGCTCGGGCCCAGGCACAGCCGATCGGCCATGGCCTTGAGGCGATTGACGGTGGCGGTCACGTCGCATGCGGTGTCGTTGATGGCGGCCATCACCAAGTCGCGTGCGGCCAGCAAACTGGCATGGGCCACGTCGTATTGGCGGGCACGCACCACCACTTTGTAGATGCCGCGTTGATGAGTTTCACGGGCTTTGCCAAAACCGACCTCCAGACCGGCCATGGTTTGCAGCTCAATGGCCACATGTTCCATGATGTGGGCGGCCCAAGTGCCATTGATCAGGCGTTGGAAAAAACCACCGCGCACACCCACGCTGCAGCGGTGTTCGATCATGCCGGGCAACCAAGCTTGCAAGCGATCGTTGAAGCCGGGCAAAGTATGGGACGGATGGTCTTCCAGGGGCCCAATGTCGACCCACATTTCGACAGCGGCACGGTAGGTCCACACATTGGGGCCACGCAGGTGGCGCGCGCTGAGGATTTGAATGTCTGGAAATGTCATGAGTACTTTGCTATCAATGGACAAGTGTGGTGTGCCAGACAAGGTGAGAAGAGGGTGGGCCGTTAGAATGCAGACCGCAACAAGTGGCTGAAAAAGCCAGTTGTCTTTTGGGTACGAATGGTCAATGCTTTAGATTTCATTGCCATTGATGGGTGAACCATGAAGTCCTCTTTTAAAACTTTAACTGCTGCAGAGCCAAGCCGTTTGACAGATTTACCGCATCTTTCAATGGACGGGCTTCGAGTTGAAAACGCATGGGCCCGCCTGGAAGTTGACCTGAACGCGCAATTGTTTTTTCAGCGCCAATGCCTGGTCTTGTCGGCGCAAGGCCTGAGCCTTCTGGACACCGGCACATCCCCCCACCCCTGCTTGGCAACGTGGCCACTTCGGTCTAGGCTGCGCTTGCAGCACAGCGACCATGCGGGCGCGGGCAGTTTGGAACTTTTTGATGCCCAAGGCCGGCTGGCGCAGTGGCGCTTTACCCTGGCGCACAACCCAGATGCTGAGCGCCTTTTGGCCTTGTTTGAGCAGGCCATGGCCGCATTGCAAGGCCATGACAAGCCTTTGGACGAGCCGCCCAACCCCGATGACGCAGACTTGTCGGCCACGGAAGAGGAAGCCGAAACGGCCGATGCCCCCCCATCCACCTTGGGCCTGTTGCGCTTGTGGCGCTTTGCCAAACCCTACCAAGGGCATTTGTTGCTGGGCTTTTTGCTGACCCTGGCCGCCACCGGGGCGAGCATGGTGCCACCCTACCTGACCATGCCCTTGATGGACGAGGTCTTGGTGCCGTTTCAAAACGGCAAGGAGATCGAGCCGGGCATCGTGCCGCTTTACATGGCTGGTTTGTTGGGTGCCGCCTTGCTGGCCTGGGCCTTGGGTTGGGCCAAAAATTACGTGTTGGGTTTGGTGTCGGAGCGCATTGGTGCAGATTTGCGCACCACCGCCTATGAGCATTTGATGAAGCTCTCGCTGGAGTATTTTGGCGGTCGGCGCACAGGCGATTTGCTCAACCGCGTGGGCAGTGAAACCGACAACCTGTGTTTGTTTTTATCGGTGCATTTGCTGGAATTCGCCACCGATGTGCTGATGATTGTGATGACGGCGGTCATTCTTTTTTCCATCGACCCGATGCTGGCTTGGGTCACCTTGGTGCCCTTGCCATTCATCGTGTGGTTGATCCATGTGGTGCGCGACAAATTGCGCACCGGTTTTGAAAAAGTCGGTCGCGTCTGGTCCGAGTTGACCAATGTGCTGGCCGACACCATTCCCGGCATCCGGGTGGTCAAGGCCTTTGCTCAAGAGCAGCGCGAGGCCGAGCGCTTTCGCGAAGCCAACCGCCAAAACCTGATGGTCAACGACCGCATCAATTTTGTTTGGGCTTTGTTTTCCCCCACCGTGACCTTGCTCACCGAAATTGGTTTGTTGGTGGTGTGGGCGTTTGGCATTTACTTGGTGGCACAGCACCAAGTGACCCTGGGCGTGTTGACCGCGTTTTTGGCCTACATCGGGCGCTTTTACACGCGGCTGGATTCGATGAGCCGCATCGTGGCCCACGTGCAGCGCGCAGCGGCCGGGGCCAAGCGCATTTTTGAAATCCTGGACCACGTCTCCAGCGTCCCCGAAGCGGCCGACCCGAAATCCATGCCCGTGGTCAAGGGACAAATTGACATCGACAACATCAATTTCCGCTACGGCAACCGCGCGGTGGTGCGCGGTTTGAGCCTGAACATTGCCCCGGGTGAAATGATTGGTTTGGTCGGGCAAAGCGGTTCGGGCAAAACCACCTTGGTCAACTTGCTGTGCCGTTTTTATGATGTCAGCGATGGGGCGATCCGCATCGACGGCGTGGACATCCGCGAACTGCGTTTGACCGATTACCGCCGCCACATCGGCCTGGTGTTGCAAGAGCCGTTTTTGTTTTTTGGCACCATCGCCGACAACATCGCCTATGGCCTGCCCCAAGCCAGCCGCGAAGACATTGTGGCCGCCGCCCGCGCCGCGCATGCGCATGAATTCATCATGCGTTTGCCTCAGGGCTACGACTCTTTGGTGGGCGAGCGAGGCCAAGGTTTGTCCGGCGGCGAGCGTCAGCGAATCTCGATCGCCCGTGCCCTGTTGATCGATCCGCGCATTTTGATTTTGGACGAAGCCACCTCATCGGTGGACAGCGAGACCGAGCAAGAAATTCAGCGCGCCTTGGACAACCTGGTGCGCGGGCGCACCACCATCGCCATCGCCCACCGACTGTCCACCTTGCAGCAAGCCGATCGCTTGGTGGTGCTCGAGCGCGGCCGCTTGGTCGAGCAAGGCTCGCACGCCGATTTGATGCAACGCCAAGGTGCTTACTACCGTTTGTACGAGGCCCAGGCACGCCAGCACGAAGCCGACCGCGTGGCCATGGCGGTTTCATTGGCCCCGCAGGAGATGCGATGAACCCACATGTGACGCCGGGTGCCGATGTCGAACCCGCTTTGACCCAGGCCGAACAAGCCCCGCGCGTGCCGTTTGTGCTGCGGCGTGACCCGTTTGGGGTGTGGGTGTTGCAACTCACCGATGGGACCCTGCACGAACAGGTGGTGGTGGTGCGGGCCTTTCCCATTTCGCACCCCCAATCGGGTTTTTCCATCCTCAACCGCCAAGGCCATGAATTGGTGTGGGTTGACGACCTTCAAGCCTTGGCGCCGCATGAGCGTGAGGCCTTGTTGCAAGCCGTGGCCGAGCGTGAATTCATGCCCGAAATTGAACGCTTGGACAAGGTCAGCGGCTTCATTGCGCCTTGCACCTGGCATGTGCAAACCAATCGCGGCCCGACCCAGTTGTGGCTCAAGGGCGAAGAGGACATTCGCCGCATGAGCAGCCAAACCTGGTTGGTCGCCGATGGCCATGGCGTGCAATACCTGATCCGCGATTTGTCGCGCCTCGATCGCCATTCGCGCAAATTGCTCGACCGCTTCTTTTGATGGTTTGCGCGACCAGGGGTCCAGCGTTCAGGCCTGGTTTCGCCGCCGCGCAATGAACGGACGGGGTGGGTTACAAGGGCCACACGCTCAAGTGATCGGGCACCCGGGCGCGCCAGCCCAATTCGTGTTCAATCTTCCAGCGCAATGCATCGCTGGCCGCGGCTTCGCCGTGGACCACATACACCTGGGCCGGTGGCTTGGGCATGCGGGAGAGCCATTGCAGCAACTGCACGCTGTCGGCGTGGGCCGATGCCGACGCCATGCACACCACCTCGGCCTTCACATCGACATCGCGCCCATGGATGCGCACGCTGACTTGACCCGAGGCCAGCGACGCCCCGCGTGTGCCTGGGGCTTGGTAGCCGGTCAAGATGACCATGTTGCGGTGATCGGGCAGGTACAGGCCCAGGTGGTGCAGCACCCGCCCGCCGGTGGCCATGCCACTGGCCGACAAAATCACTTTGGGGCCATGGCGCTTGGCCAAGGCTTTGGAGTCTTGCACGCTCTCGACCATCACCGCCACGTCTTGCATGGCTTGCATTTGGGCGGGGCTCAAGCGGTGCCCATCAGGGTGATGGCGAAACAAATCGGTGGTGTGGACGGCCATGGGGCTGTCCAAGTAAACCGGCAAATGGTGCGGCACCAGGCCTTGCGCTTTCAGGGTGGCGATGGCGTGCAAGATGGCCTGAGCCCGGCCCACCGCAAACACTGGGATCACCACCACGCCCGAGCGGGCCGCCGCGCGCTGCAAAGCGGGGGCTAACTCGGCCATGGCGTCCTCGTGCGGGTGGACCCGGTTGCCATAGGTGGATTCGATCAGCACCGTGTCGGCCGCTGGTGGGTCTTGGGGCGGCTTCATGATCAGGTCATCGGGGCGGCCCAAATCACCGCTGAACAAAATGCGCCGCTCGCCGACTTCGAGCAACAAACTGCTGGCGCCCAAAATGTGCCCGGCAGAACTGAAGGTGGCGCGCCAGCCTGGCATCGGTGAAAACGCCTCGCCCCAAGGGTGGCTTTGCAACTGAGCCAGGCTGTTGACCGCGTCTTGTCGGTCGTACAAGGGCTCGGCCGGGCTGTGTTTGCTAAAGCCGTGGCGGTTGGCGTAGAACGCGTCTTCTTCTTGCAAGTGGCCGCTGTCGGGCCACAAAATTTTGCACAGGTCGCGCGTGCCTGGGCTCACATGCACCCGTCCCGCAAAACCATCGCGCTGCAGCTTGGGCACATAGCCACTGTGGTCCAGGTGGGCGTGGGTCAAGATGACCGCGTCCACGCTGTCAGGCGTGACAGGCAGCGCGTCCCAGTTGCGCAAGCGCAGTTGCTTGAAGCCTTGGAACAGGCCGCAGTCCACGAGCAGCGATTGCGTGCCGCTGCGAACCAGGTATTTGGAGCCGGTGACGCTGTCTGCGCCGCCGATGAATTGAAGGGTCACAGCCATGGGGTGAGTGTGTGCCCCATGGCGTGTGATGTCAATTGAAGAAGCTGCGCAATTTATCGGCCCAACCCTTTTCGTTGGGCGAGTGCTTGTCGCCCCCCTTTTTCAGGGACTCGTCCAGGTCTTTCAGCAGTTTGCGCTGGTGCTCGGTGAGCTTGACCGGTGTTTCCACCGTGATGTGGCAATACAAGTCGCCCGGAAAGGTCGAGCGCAAGCCTTTGATGCCCTTGCCGCGCAGTCGAAACTGCTTGCCGGTTTGGGTGCCTTCGGGCAGGTCGATGGCCGCCTCGCCTTGCAAGGTGGGTACAGCGATCTCGCCGCCCAAGGCCGCGGTGGTCATGCTGATGGGCACGGCACAGTGCAGGTCGTCGCCATCGCGCTCAAAAATATCGTGTTTTTGGGTGCGGATCTCGATGTACAAGTCGCCGGGTGGGCCGCCGTTGGTGCCGGGTTCGCCATTGCCCGTGCTGCGGATGCGCATGCCGTTGTCAATGCCCGCAGGGATTTTGACTTCCAAGGTTTTGTGGGTCTTGATCTTGCCGTTGCCGCCGCATGGCGAGCAGGGGTCGGGAATGATCTTGCCCGTGCCCCGGCAATGCGGGCAGGTTTGTTGCACGCTGAAAAAGCCTTGGCGCATTTGCACCTGCCCACTGCCTTGGCAGGTGCCACAGGTTTTGGCCGAGGTGCCGGGCTTGGCGCCGCTGCCGTGGCAGGTGTCGCATTCGTCAAAGCTGGGGATGCGGATTTGGGCGTCCTTGCCCGATGCCGCTTCTTCCAGGGTGACGTCCATGGCGTAGCTGAGGTCATTGCCCCGAAACACCTGGCGCCCACCTTGTTGGCGCCGGGCCTGGCCAAAGATATCGCCAAAGATATCGCCAAAGGCATCGGCAAAACCCGCGCCGCCAGCCCCACCAAAGCCCCCACCGCCGCGCATATTCGGGTCGACACCCGCATGGCCGTATTGGTCATAGGCGGCGCGCTTTTCCGCGTCGGACAGCATTTCGTAGGCCTCTTTGGCCTCTTTGAATTTCACCTCGGCGCTGGCGTCCCCCTGGTTGCGATCAGGGTGAAACTTCATCGCCAGTTTGCGATAAGATTTTTTGATCTCTTCGTCGCTGGCGTTTTTGGGAACACCCAGAACTTCGTAGTAGTCGCGTTTGGTGGCCATGGTGTGGTGCAGCTCTAGGGGGTGCGGTTAAACAAATAAACCGCGCTGACCTGTTTTCACAGGGGCAGCGCGGCGGGCTGGGCAGTGGCGGCCATTCAGCCTTTTTTGACCTCTTTGACTTCGGCGTCCACGACATTGTCGTCGGCGGGCTTGGCCGCTTCGGCGCCCGCAGCACCGGCGGATGCACCCGCAGCGGCTTGTTGGGCCTGCATGTCGGCGTAGACTTTTTCGCCCAGTTTTTGCGAGGCTGTCATCAGCGCTTCGGTTTTGGCTTCGATGGCTGCGGTGTCATCGCCTTTGAGCGTTTCTTCCAAGTCTTTCACCGCCGCTTCGATCTTGTCTTTGTCGCTGGCGTCGATCTTGTCGCCGTGTTCGGTGAGCGACTTCTTCACACTGTGCACCGAGGCCTCGGCGCTGTTGCGCGCTTGCACCATGGCGAGCTTTTTCTTGTCTTCTTCGGCGTTGAGTTCGGCGTCTTTCACCATTTGCTGAATTTCGGCTTCGCTCAAACCCGAGTTGGCTTTGATGGTGATTTTGTTTTCTTTGCCAGTGGCTTTGTCTTTGGCGCCCACGTGCAAGATGCCGTTGGCATCGATGTCAAAGCTCACCTCGATTTGCGGCGTGCCACGGGCGGCAGGGGGGATGCCCTCCAAGTTGAATTCGCCAAGCGACTTGTTGCCCGACGCCATTTCGCGCTCGCCTTGGTAAACCTTGATGGTCACCGCAGGTTGGTTGTCGTCGGCGGTCGAGAAGGTCTGCGCAAACTTGGTGGGGATGGTGGTGTTCTTGGCGATCATTTTGGTCATCACGCCGCCCAGGGTTTCGATCCCTAAGGACAACGGTGTGACGTCCAACAACAGCACGTCTTTGCGGTCACCCGAGAGCACTTGGCCTTGGATGGCGGCACCCACGGCCACGGCTTCGTCAGGGTTGACGTCACGGCGGGGTTCTTTGCCGAAAAATTCTTTGACCTTGTCTTGCACCTTGGGCATGCGGGTCATGCCGCCAACCAAGATCACGTCGTCGATGTCACCCACGGACACGCCAGCATCTTTGATGGCGGTGCGGCAAGGTGCGATGGTGCGCTCGATCAACTCTTCCACCAATTGCTCGAGCTTGGAGCGGGTGAGTTTGACGTTCAGGTGTTTGGGGCCCGTGGCGTCGGCGGTGATGTAGGGCAAGTTGACATCGGTGCTGGCCGAAGAGGACAACTCGATCTTGGCCTTTTCGGCCGACTCTTTCAGGCGTTGCAGGGCAAGCACGTCTTTGGACAGGTCAACGCCTTGGTCCTTTTTGAACTCACCGATGATGAAATCGATGATGCGTTGGTCAAAGTCCTCGCCGCCCAAGAAGGTGTCGCCGTTGGTGGACAACACTTCAAATTGTTTTTCGCCATCGACGTCGGCAATCTCGATGATGGACACGTCAAACGTGCCGCCACCCAAGTCATACACGGCAATTTTGCGGTCGCCTTTTTCGGTTTTGTCCAAACCAAAGGCCAGCGCGGCAGCGGTAGGCTCGTTGATGATGCGCTTGACATCCAAGCCGGCAATGCGACCGGCGTCTTTGGTGGCTTGGCGCTGGCTGTCGTTGAAATAAGCGGGCACGGTGATGACCGCTTCGGTGACTTCTTCGCCCAGGTAGTCCTCGGCGGTTTTCTTCATTTTGCGCAGCACCTCGGC
>CANFPJ010000055.1 GCA_947448885.1 Comamonadaceae bacterium | reverse complement strand
TTTTATTTGCCATTGTGGGGGCCGAGTACATCCTCAACCTGTTGCCCAAAGGCACCCACGAATTTGCCAAATTCATCCGCCCAAGCGAATTGGCCCAGGCCTGCCGCCAAGCGGGTTTGGACTGGCACAGCCAACGCGGCCTGCAATACAACCCGCTGACCCGGCGCTACTGGTTGAACGGCGACACCAGCGTCAACTACATGGTGGCGTGCCGCAAGCCACCGGCCAGCGCATGACGCCGCCCCGCCCCATTCAAGCGGTGCTGTTCGACCTGGACGGCACCTTGATCGACAGCGCCCCCGACTTGGGTGCCGCCGCCGACAAAATGCGCACCGACCGCGGGCTGCCATCGCTGCCCTTGGTGCATTACCGGCCCATGGCTGGCGCCGGTGCGCGCGGCATGTTGCATCTGGCCTTTGGCATCACCCCCGAAGACGCGTCCTATAACGATTTGCGCGACGAATTTTTTGCCAACTACGAAGCGGCCCTCACCGTGTTGACCCATCCCTTTGAAGGCGTGCCCGAGTTGGTCCAAGCCTTGTTGCGCCACCATCGCGGCTGGGGCGTGGTGACCAACAAAATGGAGCGTTTCACCCACCCCATCGTGCAAGGCATGCCCTTGTTTGAAACGGCGGGTGCCGTGGTCTGTGGCGACACCACGCCGCACCCCAAGCCACATCCCGCGCCCTTGCTCGAGGCGGCCCAGCGCATGGGCGTCGATCCGGCGCATTGCGTGTATGTGGGCGACGACGAGCGCGACATCGTGGCGGGTCATGCGGCCGGCATGTGGACGGTGGCGGCCCACTATGGCTACTTGGGGCTGGGTACACCGGCCAGCGACTGGGGCGCCCACGCCCAAATTCATTCTCCGTTGGCGCTATTGAAAATCCTGGAACTGGACTAAACTACTTGGCTCAGGGGCTGCACTGGTTTCGACATGGGTTCGGACGCGCGGCAGGGCATGTCGAGGTTCTGTTACCTCGTTAATCCGCAGAAAAAAAACTAACTGCAAACGACGAACGTTTCGCACTCGCTGCTTAATCCAGCGGGCCTTGCAACAGTTGGCCGATAGGCTGGGCAAGGGGGTCTGGGGTGGCAACACCTCAGGCGTCCAGGCTGCAAGGTAATCCATATTGGCTGGTCTCACACCGGGTACCTTGGTGCGTGACGAGACTCAAGGGTACTGGCCAAGTGCACAGCGTGTCGCTGCGCGGTGCACCGGGTAAGACTCAAATCAGACGACTACACATGTAGAACTGCTCGAAGAAGGCTTGTGGACGGGGGTTCAAATCCCCCCAGCTCCACCAGATGAAGGTTTAAAGGCCGCTAGGTTTCACCACCTGGCGGCCTTTTATTTGGTAAATCAAGGGTTTGGTTAAAAGGGCGGCCGGTGTTTTTATGATCTCAACTTAACACCCGCCCCGGATTCATCAAATTACCTGGGTCCAACGCATCTTTGACCCGGCGCATCAGCGCCATCGCCACCGGGTCTTTGTAATGGGGCAGGGTGTGCACTTTCAAACTGCCCACGCCGTGTTCGGCGCTGATGGAGCCATCGAAGGCTTTGACGCTGTCGTACACCAAGGTGTTGATGGCGTCTTCGTGGGTTTGTAAAAAAGCCGCTGGGTCCACGCCCTCTGGGGCTTGCACATTGAAGTGCAAATTGCCGTCACCCAAATGGCCAAAGTTGACCAAGCGCATGCCGGGGATGGCTTGGACCAAGGTGTGCTCAGCCTGGGCCACAAAGGCGGCGATGGATGAGATGGGCAGTGAGATGTCGTGCTTGATGTTGAGCCCCTCTTGCACCTGGGCCAGGGTGATGCTTTCGCGGATGTGCCACAGCTTGCGCGCTTGCGCCACGCTCTCGGCGACCACGGCGTCGCCGATGATGCCTTGTTCGATCGCTTGCTCGAGCACATGCTCAAAGCGCTCACGGGCGTGGTCTTGCGACTCGTTGTCGGTGTTTTCCAGCAACACGCAGTAGGCGTGGTCGCGCCACAGGGGCACTTGCATTTCGGGGAAATGTTTGTCCACCAAACTCAGGGCAAACTGACCCATCATTTCAAAGCCGGTCAAGCCCGCTCCGAGCTCGCGCTGGGCCAAGCCGAGCAATTGGACGGCCGCTTCCACCGACGCCACCGCCGCCCAAGCGGTCAATTGCGCGGCGGGCTGCGGGTACAGCTTGAGGGTGGCGGCGGTGATGATGCCCAGCGTTCCTTCGCTACCGATGTACAGGTCACGCAGGTCGTAGCCGGTGTTGTCTTTGCGCAGGCCAGTCAGGCCATGCCACACATCGCCTTGCACGGTGACCACCTCCAGCCCCAAGCACAGTTCACGCGCATTGCCATAGCGCAGCACCTGGGTGCCGCCGGCGTTGGTCGACAAATTGCCACCCACGGTGCAGCTGCCCTCCGAGCCCAAGCTCAGCGGGTACAGCAGGCCTTGTTCAGCGCAGCTTTGTTGCAACCGTTGCAACACACAGCCGGCTTCGGCCGTGACGGTGAGGTTGGCTGGGTCGAGGTGGCGCACGCGGTTCATGCGTTGCATGCTCAGCAACACTTGCTGGCCTGTCTCGTCAGGGATGGAGCCCACCACCAAGCCGGTGTTGCCGCCCTGGGGCACGATGGACACGCCAGCTTGCGCACAGGCTTTGACCACGGCAGCCACTTCGTCGGTGCTGCCCGGGCGCACCACGCACAGGGCGCGCCCGCGAACGCGCCCACGCCAGTCTTTTTCATAGGCTTCCAAATTGCCGTCGCTCAGCACATGGGCAGCACCCAGGATGTGTTGCAGTTGTTCGATCAAGGGATTCATGGCGTGGGGGTTGGGGTTTCAGTGGATGGGGCAGCCAGGGCCGCGTCTCGAAAACGCAAGCGCACATGCAAGGCGCAAGCGACAAACAAGACCAGGCACAAGAGCACTTGGCCCAGGGCCAAGGCGGCACTCCAGCCCGCGTCGCCATAGGCGCGCACCACGCCTTCGGTGAAATACAGCCACACCAGCAAGCTGACCCAGCGGTAGGTGTACATGCGGTTGCGCAGCAAACCCGCCAGCGGAAAGCACAGCGGGATGACCTTGATGGCCCACCAACTGCCACCCTCGCGCAAGGGTGCCAGCCACAGCTCCCAGGCCAGTCCGAGCACGATCAGCCCGAGCAAACTCAGCACCGCCATGCGCCGTGTCCAGGTGACGTGGGCGGCTTCGTCGGGGAGTGCCAAGGGGGATGTGGGTGCAAGGGTCAAGGGTTTTGCCTCAAGGTGGGGCGCGATGGCATGATCGCAGCATGATTGTCTCGCATTTGAAATTGGGTTTTGAAGCTTTGCAACGGTTTCCGTGGCGTGTGGCCTTGTCTGGCTTGCGCCAGCGCTTCAGGGACGACCGACTGGGCCAAACGGCGGGTGCTTTGACCTTCACCACCACCATTGCCTTGGTGCCTTTGTTGACCGTGGCTTTGGCGGTGCTCACGGCCTTTCCCTTGTTTGGTCAGTTTCAAACCGTGTTGCAGCGCTGGTTGGTGGAAAGCCTGATCCCGGACAGCATTGCGCGACAGGTGCTGGGTTATTTGACCCAGTTCACCAGCAAGGCCAGCCGCTTGGGTTCATTGGGTTTTGTGGCCTTGTTGTTTTCTGCGGTGGCGCTGGTGTTCACCATCGACCGCACCTTGAATGCCATTTGGCGGGTGCGCCAAGCGCGACCGTGGGGGCAGCGGGTGCTGATCTACTGGGCCGCTTTGACGCTGGGCCCTTTGGCGCTGGCCACCAGTTTGTTCATGCTGACCACTGCGCTCACCTGGACCGGGCAGAGCTGGGGGCCCGGCCAAGCGTGGTTGCGCTGGATATTGGATGTGCTGGAGTTTGGGCTCACCGCAGTGGGCATTGGTGCTTTGTACAAATATGTGCCTCACACCCATGTGCCGGCGCGTCACGCATGGTGGGGTGGTGTGTCGGCCGCTGTGGTGCTGGAGTTGGCGCGATGGGCGCTGGCCCAGTACCTGGCCAAGGTGGGCACATTCGCTGCGGTGTATGGCGCCTTTGCCACGGTGCCGATCTTGTTGGTGTGGATCTACACCACCTGGGTCATTGTCTTGGTCGGTGCGGTGGCTGTGGCCAGTTTGCCTGCCTGGCTGAGTGGCGCGGTGCGCGACAGCAGTTCACCCGGGTGGATGTTTCAACTGGCTTTGGAGGTCATTCGCCAATTGATTCAGCAGCGCGGTGCGGTACCCCATGGCATGACGGTGCTGGAATTGGCGAGGCAATTGCAAGCAGACCCCCGCGAGGTGGAATCGGTGTTGGTCACCTTGCTTGATTTCGATTGGGCTGGGCGCTTGGTGCCCAGCGATGAAACCCAAGCACCGCGCTATGTGTGGTTGGCCGATGCCAGCCAGCTGCCCTTGGCGCCATTGATGTCCCGCTACTTGTTGGCCGATGTGCCCGCCAACCAAGCCCTGTGGGCGCGGTGGCAAGGCCTGCGCTTGGCCGATGCCTTGTAGCCAGGGTTGTCAGCGCAAAAACTGGCGCAAGGCTTGCAAAGTTTCCTCGGGAGACTCGTTCATTTGGTGGTGGCCCATGGGCACCGAGACCACCTGCACTTTATTGCCTGATCGCTGGCCTTGTTCGATCAAAGCCTGCGTGGCTTTGGGTGGTGTCATTTGATCCAAAGCGCCATTCACGAACAGCACCGGGCAACTCAGGTCTGCCATGGCTTGCAAACCTTGGGTGTAGTTGTTGCAGGCGGTAAATCCTTGGTGCAGCAAGTTGACCTCGCGGTTGCCGGCCAATACCCGCCGGTTCAAAGCGGTGCTGGCGCCGTACACCCAAGTGCCAGGCCCAAAGGCGGATGGCGGTGCTGCCAAGGTGGCGCGCGAAAACACATTGATCATGGCGATGGCTTTGTCCGGTTCGGCCAGCGATGCCGCCAACAAGGGGGCCGCCACCGGCATGGGAAATGCCGTACCGATCAAAGCCAAATGGCTGATGCGCTGCTTCAAGCGTGCTGCGGCTTCCAAGGCGATCAGCGAGCCCCAGCTGTGCCCCACCACAGCCACCCGATCCAAACCGGCGGCATCGAGCATGGCGTGGATTTGATCGGCTGCCTCTTCCACACTGGCCGCTGCGGGCCCTGCGCTGCGGGCATGCCCTGGCAGGTCAATGGCCAAGACGTTCCAGCCATGGTGGGCCAAATAGCGGCTTTGCAGCACCCACACACTGTGGTCGCACAGTACCCCGTGGATGAACACCACCGTGGGTTGTGCGGCGTTGAAAGCTTTGCCCCCGGTGTAGGCGTAGACATCAAAGCCGGGCCAAGCGATGTTCATGCGGCCCCCTGGCTTGGGGTGGTGGGCTTGTCAGCGGCTTTTTCGGCGGCTTTCAAAGCCCGCTTCAAGTCGTCGATCAAATCATCGGCGTCTTCCAAACCCACTGACAAACGGATGGTGCCAACCCCAATGCCCGCTTGCGCCAGCGCCTCGTCGCTCATGCGGAAATGCGTGGTGCTGGCAGGGTGGATGACCAGGGATTTGCTGTCACCCACATTGGCCAAGTGGCTGAAAATCTTCAGCGCCTCAATGAACGCACGGCCTTGGGTGCGTGAACCTTTGATGTCAAAGCTAAACACCGAACCCGCCCCCCGTGCGCCACCACGCAAGACTTTTTCGGCCAATGCATGGCTGGGGTGGTCGGGCATCAGCGGGTGACCGACCCGCGACACCATGGGGTGGGTCGCCAAAAACGCCACCACTTTCTCGGTGTTGGCCAAGTGGCGCTCCATGCGCAGCGGCAAAGTCTCCATGCCTTGCAAAATCAACCAAGCCGAATGCGGGCTTAAACACGCACCAAAGTCACGCAAGCCCTCTCGCCGCGCACGCAGCAAGAATGCGCCCACTGTGCTCTCCTCGGTGAACACCATGTTGTGAAAACCGGCGTAGGGCGCGGAGAGTTCGGGGAACTTGCCGCTGGCTTCCCAATCAAACGAACCGCCATCCACCACCACGCCGCCAATCACCGTGCCGTGGCCGCTCAAAAATTTGGTGGCCGAGTGGTAGACCAAATCCGCCCCCAAGGACAGCGGTTTCATCAAATAAGGCGTGCTCAAAGTAGCGTCCACCAGCAGTGGCACGCCGTTGTCGTGCGCCATTTGCGAGATGGTGGGGATGTCCAGCACATCCAGGCCCGGGTTGCCCACGGTTTCGCCAAACAGCAATTTGGTGTTGGGCTGAATGGCAGCGCGCCAAGCATCGATATCACCCGGTTTGACAAAGGTGGTTTCGATGCCAAAACGGCGCAGCGTGTAGTGCAGCAGATTGTGCGAGCCGCCATACAAAGCGGAGCTCGACACAATGTGCGAACCCGCACCCATGAGCGTGGCCACGCTCAGGTGCAGCGCGGCTTGGCCGCTGGCGGTGGCAATCGCCCCGATGCCGCCCTCCAAAGCGGCGATGCGTTGCTCGAACACCGCGGTGGTGGGGTTGCTGATGCGGCTGTAGACGTGGCCAGCGCGCTCCAGGTTGAAGAGGGACGCAGCGTGCTCGCTGGACTCGAACACAAACGAAGTGCTCAGGTGGATGGGCACGGCGCGGGCGCCGGTGGCAGGGTCTGGCCCCGCGCCCGCATGCAGGGTCAGGGTGTCAAAGTGGGGGTCGGCGTAACCGGGCATGGTGTTCTCTCGTCAAGCGCAGTGGCGATGGTGGTTTTGTGGCGCCATTGTGGGCTATATTCCTTGCATAAAAATCGATCCCCACGGTTTCAAGCAAGGAGCATCTCCATGAAAGTCAGCGACATTTTGCGCGTCAAGGGAAACACCCTGTTCACCATGGCGCCGCTGGAGCCTTTGATGCATGCGGTGGAGATCATGGCCGAGAAAGACCTGGGCTCTTTGGTGGTCATGGACCATGGCGATTTGGTCGGCATGCTGACCTTTCGCGAGGTGATCCAAGCCATTGTGAAAAACGGCGGTCAGGTGGGCGACACCACGGTGCGCGGCGCGATGGACGACCACCCCTTGACCTGTTCCCCCGAGACCGAGCTCGATGAAGTGCGCCGCATGATGCTCGAGCGCCATGCCCGCTACATGCCGGTGATGAGCAGCCGCATGCTGATGGGCGTGATCAGTTTTTACGATGTGGCCAAAACCGTGGTCGACAGCCAAAACTTCGAAAACAAAATGCTCAAAGCCTATATCCGTGACTGGCCCACAGACCCCGCTTCGTCCACGCCAGTCCCCAAGGCCTGAGCCCACGCCCCTTGCTCCCCGAGCGACTTTCTTGCTGTGACGCAAGCCTGACCGCAGCCCCACGCCCTGCCGAGTGTGTTGCCGATGGAACCCATGATTGATCCTTCCTTGCCCATGTCTGCCAACGCGCGGTTGTTCATTTGGTTTCGGGTGTTGTTCAATGCCCGCTTTTATTACCCCATCTTCACCATTTTGTTTTTGGATTTGGGCCTGACCCTGGGCGAATTTGCCGCGCTCAATGTGGTGTGGGCCGTGACCATTGTGTTGTTGGAGGTGCCCAGCGGCGCCTTGGCCGACCGGTTTGGGCGTCGCCCCTTGGTCATCGCGGCCAGTGTGCTGATGGTGTTGGAAATGCTGGTGTTGTGTGCCATGCAACCCGGTCAGCCTGAGGTGGTGTTTTGGTTGTTTGTGGTCAATCGCATTTTGAGTGGCGCTGCCGAAGCCTGCGCCAGCGGCGCTGACGAAGCCCTGGCCTATGACTCATTGCCACCCGCAGAGCGCACCACCTTGTGGCCCCATGTGATGGCCCAGTTGATGCGCTATTCGGCGGTGGCGGTGGTCTTCACCTCGATCAGCGGTGCTTGGCTGTACACCCAATGGACCAAATGGCCGGTGGTGCTGTGTTTGATCAGTGCGCTGGCCTGCCTGGCGGTCGCTTGGCGAATGACCGAGTCCTGGGCCAAACCCACGCAGGCTCATGTGTGGCACAGCATCGGTGCCACATGGCGTGACATTTTGCGCACCGGTGCTTGGATTTGGCATTCACAAGCCGCCTTTGCTTTGATCGTGGTGGGCTTGGTGTTTGACAGCTTGGTGCGTGTGTTCATGACGGTGAACAGCAATTTTTACCGCTTGATCGGCATTGAAGACGCGTGGTTTGGTGTGATTGGCAGCGCCACTGCCTTGTTGGGCTTGTTGCTGGCGTCATCCATGAAATGGGCCACTTTGCGCTGGGGAGGCGTGGCCAATTTTGTGGGCTTGGGCGCGCTGCTGTGGTTGGGCTTGTGGGGTGTGGCCAGCGCCAGACCCGGTTGGTGGGGTGTGCTGGGGGTGGTGCCCTTGTTTGTGGGCATGCGGTTTTTGCACTTCTTTTTGTCCCATTACATGAATGCCATTGTGCCGTCCGAGCAGCGGGCCACGGCCTTGAGTTTTCGCGGTTTGAGCATGAACCTGGCCTACGGCGGCATGACCTTGTTGTTTGGTTGGCACACGGTTTGGTTGGCCCGCGACATGGGCTTGCCTGCCGAGGACATGGCCGTTTTTGCCCAAGCCATTCAATGGTGGCCCTGGGTTTTTGGGCTGATGCTGTTGGTCTCGGTGGGTGTCACGGGTTACCGCAAAATCAACAGCAAACTTCAGGAGGCATGACATGGCATTTGCAACCACCGACGACGGCGTGAAGCTGTATTTTGAAGAGGCCGGCAGCGGGCAAGCCCTGGTGTTTGTGCATGAGTTTGCGGGCGACTGGCGCAGTTGGGAGCCGCAAATGCGGTTCTTCTCGCGCTATTTCCGCTGCATCACTTATTCGGCCCGTGGGTATTTGCCATCAGACGTGCCCGCTGACCCAGCGTCTTATTCGCAAGCGCGGGCGGTGAAAGACATCGTCGCGCTGCTCGACCATTTGGGCATTGCCCAAGCCCATGTGGTCGGTTTGTCCATGGGCGGCTTTGCCAGCTTGCACATGGGGATTCACCATGCCCAGCGGGTCTTGTCGTTGGTCATTGCCGGTTGTGGTTACGGGGCCGAGCCCGATCAACGCGCGGTTTTTCAGGCCGAGGCCGATGCCGCTGCGGCGATGTTTCACCAAGCGGGCCCGGTGGAGGCGGCGCGCAAATACACCATGGGTCCCACGCGGGTTCAGTTTCAAAACAAAGACCCCCGGGGTTGGGCCGAGTTTGCCGCCCAAATGGCCGAGCACGATCCGGTGGGATCGGCCAACACCTTGCTGGGGGTGCAAAAAATGCGGCCCTCGCTGTGGGACTTGGTCGAGCAAATGAAGTCGATCCAAGTGCCGGCTTTGATCATCACCGGCGACGAAGACGACCCCTGCTTGGAGCCGGCCTTGTTGATGAAGCGGCACATCCCCAGTGCCTCATTGGTGGTGTTGCCCAGGGCAGGGCACACCAACAATCTGGAAGATCCCGATACCTTTAACCGCCATGTGATGGACTTTTATTTTTCCGTGATGTCCGGCAGGTACGGGCTGCGCGACCCCCGTTCACAAAAGGCAGGGATCTTGGGATTTTCCAAATGATTCAATGCGTGGCAGCGCGTGGGCTGCCACGGACACCGATCACCCTGCAGGTTTGGCAGCGCTCAATTTGTCCTGGGTTTGGGTGTCAAAGTCGCTGGCGTCGTGGCGCTCGTGCAATTGGTCTACCAAGGGACCGGTGACCCGGTTGACTTTGCGACCGCGCTGCACGGCGGGGCGTTGGGCCACTTCATCGGTCCATCGCAGCACATGGGTGTATTCGTGCACGCTCAAAAACTCGCCACCTTCGTACATTTGCCCTTTGGCGGTGGCGCCATACCAAGGCCAGATGGCCATGTCGGCAATGGTGTAGGTGTCGCCACCAATGAAGCGGTGGTCTGCCAAGCGCTGGTTCAGCACGTCCAATTGGCGCTTGACCTCCATGGCAAAGCGGTCGATGGCGTATTCGATTTTGAAAGGTGCGTAGGCGTAGAAGTGGCCAAAGCCCCCACCCAGATAGGGCGCGCTGCCCATTTGCCAAAACAACCAAGAGAGGCATTCGGCGCGTTGCGCCATGTCGGTGGGCAAAAAGGCGCCAAACTTTTCGGCCAGGTACATCAAAATGGCGCCGGACTCAAAAACGCGCACAGGTTGCGGGCCGCTGCGGTCCATGAGCGCTGGGATTTTGGAGTTGGGGTTGACCTCAACAAAACCGCTGCCAAATTGATGGCCGTCGCGGATGCGCACCAACCAAGCGTCGTATTCGGCCCCGCTGTGGCCCAAGGCCAGCAACTCCTCCAGCATGATGGTGACCTTGATCCCATTGGGCGTGCCCAATGAATACAACTGCATCGGGTGTTTGCCAATGGGCAAGGCCTTTTCATGGGTGGCGCCGGACACGGGCCGATTGATGTTGGCAAACTGGCCGCCATTGGCTTGGTTCCAGGTCCAGACTTTGGGGGGTGTGTAGGGGGTGGCGTCAGACATTTTGAGTTTCCTTGATCAACAGGTTGGCAAGCATAAATGAATCTGGCTGGCAGGGTGAGCGTCTTGGCGCTCAGGGATAATGGATCACATGAGCGGCAACACCTTTGGCACCCTTTTCGCAGTCACCAACTTTGGTGAATCCCACGGCCCGGCCATTGGCTGCGTGATTGATGGCTGCCCCCCGGGCATGGCTTTGAGCGAGGCCGACATCCAGCACGACCTCGACCGCCGCCGCCCCGGCACCAGTCGCCATGTGACACAACGCCAAGAGCCCGACCAAGTGCAAATCTTGAGCGGCGTTTACCAAGGCGTGACCACCGGCACACCCATCGCCCTGCTGATTCACAACACCGACCAGCGCAGCAAAGACTACAGCGACATCTTGCAAACCTTTCGCCCCGGCCACGCCGACTACACCTACACCCAAAAATACGGTGTGCGCGACCCGCGCGGTGGTGGCCGTTCTTCAGCCCGCTTGACCGCGCCCACCGTCGCGGCTGGCGCGGTCGCCAAAAAATGGCTGAAAGAAAAGTACGGCACCACGTTCATTGGCTGCATGACGCAATTGGGCGACCACCCCATCGCGTTTGAAGATTGGGCCCATGTGCCGAACAACCCTTTCTACGCGCCCATCGCCGATGTGGCGCACTTGGAAAGCTACATGGACAGCCTGCGCAAAGCCGGTGACTCTTGCGGCGCCCGCATCCGTGTGGTGGCGCGGGGCATGCCGGTGGGTTTGGGTCAACCGATTTACGATCGGCTCGATGCCGACATCGCCCACGCCATGATGGGCCTGAACGCGGTCAAGGGCGTGGAAATGGGCGCGGGTTTTGCCAGCGTGGCGCAGCGCGGTTCGACACACGGCGACAGCTTGACGCCCGAGGGTTTCGCCAACAACAACGCCGGTGGCGTGCTGGGCGGCATCAGTACGGGGCAGGACTTGGAAGTGAGCATCGCCATCAAGCCCACCAGCTCCATCCTCACGCCGCGCGACAGCATCGACAGCGCAGGCAATGCCGTTGAGGTGCAAACCAAAGGTCGCCACGACCCTTGCGTGGGCATACGCGCCACACCCATTGCCGAGGCGCTCTTGGCGCTGGTGGTGATGGACCATGCGCTGCGTCACCGTGCGCAGTGTGGCGATGTGGTGCCAGCCTTGCCCCCGATCGCAGCCCATCGTTGACACCAGGCGTTGGGGCCATGCCCATGCGCTGGGCATGCGTTCATCCATCCATCGATGCGTTCGTTTTCACGGCTTTCAAAGCGACCCGCGCACAATCGTTAATAATGGTCCATCGGCCAACGGGCTTGTTTCAAGAATGAAGTTCACCGCAATGAGAAAAATACTCGACTTGATCTACCACTACTCCGGCGCGTTGGCGGGCTTGTGCACCTTGGCTGTCTTTGGTGTGGTGGTGGCCCAAGTCGTGGGCCGCGAATTGGGCTATTTGGTCCCTGGCGCCGACAACCTGGCCAGTTGGTTTTGCGCCGCTGCGGCTTTTTTGGCCATGGCCCATACCTTCCAACAGGGCGAAATGGTCCAAGTGGGTTTGCTCGTAGAGCAATTGTCAGAGGCCAAGCGCAAGTGGTTTGAGGGTGGCGCCTTGTGCATGGCGCTGGCTTTTTCCATCTATGTCAGCCACTCGGCCACCATGTATGCCCGGGTGAGTTACTTGACCAACGAACTGCCCCAGTCCGGTACCTTGGCATTGCCCTTGTGGATACCGCAGTCCACTTTTGCATTGGGCTCGGCTTTGCTGGCCGTGGCTTTGCTGGACAACTTGATCCAGTTGCTCAGGGGGGCTGTGCCCGCCTACCGCTTGGCGGCGCAAGCCAATGCCGAGCAGGCCCGTGGCGGGGAGGGCATGTGATGGGCGCGCTTGAAATTGGCGCCATTTTGTTGGGCCTCATGTTGGTGTTGCTGGCTGGCGGTTTGTGGATCGCCATCACCCTGGGCGTGGTGGCCTGGGCGGGCATGTACTTCTTCACCTCTTCACCCCCGGCCTTGAGCTTGGTGACATCGATGTGGACTTCAGCCGACAGTTGGACCTTGTCGGCCTTGCCCATGTTCATTTGGATGGGTGAGATTTTGTTCCGCACCCGCCTCTCAGGCCAAATTTTCAGCGGCTTGGCCCCATGGTTGGAGTGGTTGCCCGGCAAGCTCATGCACGTCAACGTGATCGGATGCGGGATTTTTGGCTCGGTGTCGGGCTCGTCGGCCGCCACTTGTGCCACCATTGCGCGGGTGGCCTTGCCCGAGTTGCGCAAGCGCGGTTACGACGAAAAAATGGCTTTGGGGTCGCTGTGCGGCTCGGGCACCTTGGGCTTGTTGATTCCACCGTCCATCATCATGGTGGTGTATGCGGTCGCGGCCGATGTGTCGATCTTGCGCGTATTCATTGCCGGCATCATGCCGGGCTTTTTGCTGATGGCGCTGTTCTCGGGTGCCATTGTGGTGTGGTCGTGGCTCAACCCGGACAAAACGCCGCCCGCCCAAATCGCCATGGGTTGGAAAGACCGCATCAAGGCGACAGGTTTTCTCATCCCTTGCATGTTGCTGATCTTTTTTGTGGTGGCCGTGTTGCTGGGTGGCTATGCCACCCCCACCGAGGCGGCGGCCTTGGGGGTGTTGGGCTCATTGGTGTTGGCTGCGGCCGACGGCTCCCTCACCAAGGCAGCGTTTTGGGACAGCTTGATGGGGGCCACCCGATTGAGCTGCATGATCATGTTCATTTTGGCCGCATCGGCATTTTTAACCGTGACCATGGGTTTCACCGGTGTGCCCCGGGCCTTGGCCGAATGGGTCGGGGCGATGAACCTCTCGCCCTACACCTTGATCGGCGTGCTGTGCATCATCTACATCTTGCTGGGAGCGGCGCTGGATGGCGTGTCGATGATTGTGCTGACCACCTCCATCGTGCTGCCCATGGTGCAGCAGGCCGGGTTTGATTTGGTCTGGTTTGGTATTTTCATTGTGTTGCTGGTGGAAATTGCCGAGGTCACACCGCCCGTGGGATTCAATTTGTTTGTGCTGCAAAACATGAGCGGCAAAAGTTCCATGTTTGTGGCCCAGGCCTCATTGCCGTTTTTCTTCATGATGGTCTTGGCTTGCGCATTGATCACCATTTATCCGCCCATCGTCACCTGGTTGCCGGATGTGTTGATGAACAAATAACGGATAGTCCCCACCCGTTCGACCGGTTTTTGTTTTTTAAAGGAGTGTTTGATGAAAGTCTCAACAGCGAAACTGTTATTCAAAACCGTGGCCTTGGCACTGGCTTTCCAAGGCGGTGCGGCATTGGCATCCGAAAAATGGAATTTGGCCACGCCTTATGCGGACGCCGAGTTTCAAACCCGCAACATCCGCATGTTTGCCGAAGACATCAAGAAAGCCACCAACGGTGAACTCGATATCGTGGTGCATTCAGCCGGCTCGCTCATCCCCGGCCCCAACATCAAACGTGGCGTGCAGGCCGGTCAGGTGCAAGCGGGTGAAATTCACATCTCCAACTTGGGCTCGGAAGACCGCATCTTTGAAATTGATGCGGTGCCGTTTTTGATCTCCAACTACGACGACGCCATGAAGCTGTGGCGTGTCTCCAAACCTTACATCGAGGCGCGTTTGAAAAAACAAGGCATTCGCGTGTTGTACGGTGTGCCATGGCCTTTCCAAGGTTTTTTTGTGAAAAAAGACTTCAACACCTTGGCCGATGTGAAGGGCTTGAAGCAGCGTTCCTACAACACCATGACCACCAAACTGGCCACCCTGATGGGCACCGTGCCCACCACGGTGCAAGCGGGTGAAATTCCGCAGGCTTTTGCCACCGGCATCATCCAAATGGTGAATACCTCTGCCACCACGGGCGTGACTTCCAAAGCCTGGGAGTTTTCAGATCGTTTCATCGATGCCAATGCTTGGGCGTCTAAAAACGTGGTCTTTGTCAATGAAGAGGCCTTCAACAAATTGCCTGCGGCCACCCAAAAGGCTGTGCTCGACGCTGCTGCCCGCGCCGAAACCCGCGGCTGGGACATGAGCAAGGCGCTCAACACCGACGCGCCCAAAACCTTGGTGCAAAACGGCATGAAGATCATCCAGCCCAGTGCCAGCCTGCAAAAAGAATTGCGCGCCATTGGCAACACCATGACCGATGAGTGGTTGGCCGCTACCGGTGCAGACGGCAAGGCTTTGATTGACGCTTATCGCAAATGATGGGCTGGGGGGCCAGGCGCCTAGCCCCCCTTCATTGAAGGTCCCATCCCAGGTACCCGTTTGTTCTTGAAGTCTTTCAAGCCGATGGGGCTGCGCCAGGGTTTGTGGCCGTTTGGCTTTTTGTCCGCGGCCTATTTCACGCACATGGGGTTCTTCAACCCCTATTTTTCCTTATGGTTGCAGGACCTGGGGCTGGGCGTGTTGGCCATTGGGGCCCTGACGGCCATGCAATCGGCGACCCGCTTGTTCGCGCCCTTTTTATGGGCTTGGCTGAGCGACCACACCGGCCAGCGGGTGCGTTTGATGCGCCTGGGGGCCATGGTCGCTGGGTGCGCATCCCTGGGTTTTTACCTGAGCCACGCGTTGTGGTGGTTGAGCCTGGTGATGATGCTGTTGTTCCTCCACACCAGCCCCTTGATGTCGCTGAGTGAAGCGGCCATGGCCCAACGCGTGAGCGTGGGTGGGCAATTCAGCACCCAGCGTTATGGCCGTGTGCGTTTGTGGGGATCGATGGGCTTTTTGGTCACGGTTTTTGCCGCCGGTGCCTGGTTTGAACGCCATGGCATGGCCGATTTCCCCCACTGGACGGTGGCCACATTGGTGGTACTCAACTTGGCGGTTTGGTGGGTGCCCCATCAGGTGGATCCCCCCGCCGCGAAAACCTTGGCGGGGCGATTGGGCCCTGTGTTGAAGCAAACCCCGGTGCGCTGGTTTTTTGCCACATTGTTTTTTCACATCTTGGCCCACGCCAGCATTTATGTTTTCTTGTCTTTGTATTTGGACGGCTTGGGGTACAGCAAAACCATGATCGGCGCCTTTTGGGCTTTGTCGGTGTTGGTCGAGGTGTTTTGGTTTTATTTTCAAGGCCGTTGGATGCACCGCTTGAAGCTGGGCCACTGGTTGCTGCTCACCGCCGCTTTGACGGTGTTGCGCATGGTCCTGACTGCCCAAGCCGCCGATGTGTGGTGGGTGTTGGCGCTGGCTCAAGCCTTGCACGCTTGGACATTTGCCGCCCACCACTCGGCTTGTGTGCAGTGGATCAGCCAAGCTTTCGCCGGCCCATTGCGCGCCCGCGGCCAGGCCTTGTATTCAGTGGTCGGCTATGGCCTGACCGGCGTGCTTGGTGCCTTGGGGGGTGGCGCCATCAGCCAAGCCTGGGGCATGGCAGTGGTGTTTCAGCTGTCGGCCGTCAGTGCCGTAGGGGCGCTGTTTTGTGCATGGCGGTTCAGCCTGGCCAAGAGCCCCAGCCATGGCACTTTTTGAAAAGTTGGGCCACAAATGCGCTGCGCGAAAGGCGCACAATGGCGCTTCTGTCTGGAGAATGACATGACTTTCAAAGGCTTTTTGTCGGTGTGTGCTGCCTTGGCTTTTTCAGGCGCTGCGGCTGCCACCGATGCTGTCTACCAGCAGGTTTGCTCGGTTTGCCACGCCGCGGGTGTGGCGGGTGCGCCCAAGGTGGGAGACACCAAGAAGTGGGCCCCTTTGATTGCCGAGGGCCAAGTGATTCTGACCGCCCACGGATATGTGGGCATCCGGGGCATGCCGGCCAAAGGCGGTAAACCGGATTTGGCTTTGAAAGATTTTGCCGGTGCCCTGGTGCCCTGGTGCACATGGTGAACCATTCGGGTGGCAAATGGACGGCCCCCAATGCGGCCCTGCTGGGTCAGATAGAAAAAGAAGTGGTCACCCGCGAGCAAGCGCTCAAAGCGAAAAAGTAATTCAGCTCAGTCGCGGGGCTTGAACCCCAGCACCATCATGGTCGGGATGGTGCCATCGGTGTCGCGGGGCAAGGTGTCGGTTTTGTCCAAGGCTTTGATCACCGCTTCATCCCAGGCTTTGTTGCCACTCGACTTGATGAGCTTGCGGGCCATGATCTTGCCGTCAGGCGCGGTGCGCACTTCCACCTCGGCCACGGGGTTGCCGCTGACATCATCCGGGTTGAACACGATATTGGGCTTGACGCGGGCAATGATGCGCCCGCCGTAGCTGGGTGAGGGGCCAGAGGCCCGCAGGGCATCGCCCGTGGCGCTGGGGTTGCCCGTGGCCCCTACAGCGCCAGCCATGCGACTCATCATGTCTTTGCGGGCATCCTCTTGGAGTTTTTGCAACTTGCGATCGTCTTGGGCGGCACGCTTGGCTTCTTGCTCTTTGCGTTCTTTGTCCTTGCGGTCTTTTTCTTTTTGCTCTTTCAGGGCCTGCTCTTTTTTATCGCGCTGCTCTTGGGCCAGCTTTTCTTTCTCGCGCTGGCGCTGCTGCTCCTGGGCTTTTTCTTTTTCTTTTTGTTCAATCTGTTTTTTGAGTTTGAGCTGTTCTTGCTCGAGCTTTTTCTCTTGCTCGGCCTTTTTTTGTTTGGCAATGGCAATGTCGGCGTCTCGGCTGGGGGCTGGTGGCGTGGGCTTGACTTTCGGTGCCGGGGCCGGGGGCGGCGGCTCGGGCGTGGGTTCTGGCGCCGGTGGTGGGGGCGGGGGTGGGGGTGCAGCGGCTTTGGGCAGGGCTGACCACAGCTCGGCTTCCACCGCTGGGGTGTTGTCCATGTGTTGCCACTGGATGCCCCAGGTCAAGGCGATGAGCAACAGCAAGTGCACCACCAGGGCCAAACCCAAAGAGCGGCCCAAGCCTTGGGCCGGTGGCGGGGCGAGTTCCAGGTGCAGAGAGCCGGTGCTCATGGCTTTGGGTGCGAGATCAAGGCTGGAGTTGCACCGATAAGCCCACGCGTTGCACCCCTGCGCGCTGCAAGCCGTCCATGACCTTGACCACGGTTTCGTATTTGATGCCTTTGTCGGCGCTGATCACCACGGGCGTGTTGGCATTGCCGCCTTGCAATTGCAACACCTGTTGGGGCAGAGAGGACAGGCTGGCCGACATTTGGGTGCTGGTGGTGCCGGTGGATTTGACTTCTATTTTTTCTTTGGCGTCGATCAACACCTCGATCACTTGCTCGGGTTGGGCGGCGGCTTTTCCCACGCTGGGGACGTCGATGACACTGGGGGAAATCAGCGGAGCGGTGACCATGAAGATGATCAACAGCACCAACATCACGTCGATGAAGGGCACCATGTTGATGTCGTTGATGGCCCGCCGTCCACGGGCGCTGCGGGGTGAGGCAGAGGGCATCTGGAACGCCCCCGTTCAGTGGCCCGATGTGGACTGGCTGCCCACATTGCGTTGCAAGATGTTGGAGAACTCTTCCATGAAGGTGTCCAAACGGATGGCGACGCGTTCAATGTCGCGGCTAAACCGGTTGTAGGCCAACACGGCCGGGATGGCGGCAAACAAGCCAATGGCGGTGGCGACCAAGGCCTCGGCAATGCCGGGCGCCACTTTGGCCAGGGTGACTTGCTGCATGCTGGCCAAACCGGTGAAGGCGTGCATGATGCCCCACACCGTGCCAAACAAGCCCACATAAGGCGATACCGAACCGACCGAGGCCAAAAACGACAGTTGGGATTCGATGGCATCCATCTCGCGCTGGTAGCTGGCCCGCATGGCGCGGCGCGCGCCGTCCATCAACACTGCGCTGTCGCTGATGCGGCGCTCGCGCAGTTTTTGGTATTCGCGCATGCCGCTGGCAAAAATGCGCTCCATGGGTCCGGCCAACTTGGCGTTGCTGGTGGCCGAGGCATACAAATCATTGAGGCTGGTGCCCGACCAAAAGTCACGCTCGAAGTTTTCGTTCAGGGATTTGATTTGTTTGAGCGCAATGGCTTTGCGAAAAATGGCGGTCCAGCTCGCAACCGATACGCCCATCAGCAGCAGCACCACGGCTTGCACCACCCAGCTGGCATTGAGCAGGAGGTGAATGATTGAAAAATCTTGGTTCATGGCAACAGGTCCAGAAGGGAAGTGGGTATTCTCGCAGGGCGCATGCTGGCGGCATCGACCCAACCAATGCGGATGCTGCCTTCGCACAGCAGGGTCGAAGTGGCCCCATCTTGGCGCGAGGCTTGCTGCATCAGGCTCAAGCTGGCGCGGCCTTTGTCTTCCAGTTGGGCGCTGACGTGGATGACATCGTCGAGCCGCGCAGGCAATAAGTAGCGCAAGCTGGTGTGGGTGACGACAAACATGCCGCCGGTGGTTTCGCGCAAGTGCTGTTGCTCCAAACCCAAATGGCGCAGCCATTCGGTGCGGGCACGTTCAAAAAACTTCAGGTAATTGGCATAAAAGACAATGCCGCCGGCATCGGTGTCTTCCCAATAAATCCGAATCGGGTGAACAAACAATTCAGCCATGCGACAACCAGAGGTTCAAACGTTGCATGGCCTCCACCAAGTCGGGCAGGCTGCTGGCGGTGGACAAACGCACGTGGTGTTCAGTGCCGTGCAGGCCAAAGTCGCGCCCAGGCGTCATGGCCACGTGGGCATGCTGCATGGCAGCCAAGCAAAAATCCCAGCTGTTGGCCAGCCCTGAGCGCGCACAAATGGCGGCCACATTGGCCCAAGCGTAAAAAGCACCATCGGGCATGACGTCGACGGCCAGGCCCATTTCATTCAGGGCTGGCACCACGGTGTCGCGGCGCAACTGAAACTCGCTGCGGCGTTGCTCGTAAATGGCCAAGCTTTCCGGTTCAAAGCAGGCCAAGGCGGCACGCTGGGCAATGGTGCTGGGGCAAATGAACAAGTGTTGGGCCAAGGACTCGATCACCGGCACCAGTGAGGGCGGCACCACCAGCCAGCCCAGCCGCCAGCCGGTCATGTGGAAGTATTTGGAGAAGCTGTTGACACTGATCACATGCTCCCCCAGCCGCAAAGCGCTTTGCCCGTAAGTGCTGTCGTAAGACAAGCCCAAATAAATTTCATCGACGATGGTGACGCCGCCACGTTCTTGCACCCATTGGTCGATGTCACGCAGGGTTTCCGGGTGGATGGAGGTGCCGGTGGGGTTGGAGGGGCTGGCCAGCAGCACGCCTTTGGTTTTCGGTCCCCA
>CANFPJ010000054.1 GCA_947448885.1 Comamonadaceae bacterium | reverse complement strand
CACCCGCGCTTGGTACGGGGCGTTGTCTTCCAGCAAAGTTTTCATGGCTTGCACCGCCTGTGCCGCATCGACCAAGGGCGGCAAACGCAAGCTGAGCTTGAAGGCCGTGTAAGGGCGCAACACATTGCCGGCGTCTTGCAAGGCGGGCAAGCCCTCGGCGCCGGTCACGCTCAGGGTGGGGCGCCAGGTGCGGTTGAGCAAGGCCTCGGTGGGGTCTTGGGTGGTGGGCAAGGTGAAGGTGGACGAACCATGGCAATCATGGTGGGCCCAGGGAAAGCGCTGGTGCACCAAGTGGCCCAAAATGCGCGCCGTGTCTTGGGCCTGGGCCACCCGCTCCAACGGAATTTCACAGTGAAAACTCTGTGGCAATAAGCGACCCGTCTGGCTGTCTTCGAGCCGGTCGAGCAACTGGCGCATGATGCGAAAGCTCGAAGGCACCAAGCCCGATGCGTCCCCCGAATGCACGCCTTCGGTCAGCACCTGTACCTTGAGCACACCACTGGCCATGCCGCGCAAACTGGTGGTCAACCACAGCTGGTCGTAGTTGCCCGCGCCACTGTCCAGGCAAATCACCAAGGCCACCTCGCCCAAGCGCGTGCGCAAGGCATCGATGTAAGGCAGCAAGTCACCAGAGCCCGATTCCTCGCAGGTTTCGATCAACCCCACCATGCGGGGGTGGGGGATGTTTTGCGCTTTGAGCGCCGCAATGGCCGCGATGCTGGCGTAGACCGCATAGCCATCGTCGGCACTGCCACGGCCATACAGCTTGTCCCCCACGATCTTGGGCGTCCACGGCCCCAAGTCGGCGCGCCAACCGTCAAACTCGGGTTGCTTGTCCATGTGGCCATACAGCAGAATGGTTTCCGCGCTGGCGGCGCGGGTGGCGGCCACCTCAAACATCAGCACCGGTGTGCGACCCGGCAAGCGCACCACCTCCAGCGTCAAGCCCGGGATTTTTTGCGCTTCGATCCACGTGGCGGCGTGCAACAGCACCTTGTCCAACCAGCCATGCGCCGCCCACTGCGGGTCAAATGCCGGGGACTTGGCGGGCATGGCGATGTAGTCTTGCAACTGCGCCACGATGCTGGCGTCCCAGCGGTGGGTCACATGCGCCAGGGCCTGGTCTGGTTGCAAATCTTTCGCCGACAGGGGTGCGTTCATGGTGAAGATCTCCTGAAAATAGGCCATGGATGGGCGCACAGGCCTTGGCGTTTCATTGTGCCTGGGCCGTCACTGTGTCTTGGTCGGTGTTGCGGGCAACCGCAATCCGAGCCGCCACCCATCACTGAAACGTGAACACCGCCGTGGCTGCGCGCCAATTGGGCCAATGGCGAATCACCCGCCCTTGGTGCAAACCAAAGGCGTCGGTGATGCGCAAATTATTTTTCTGTGCGAGCAGCGCAAAGTCGCTGTAGGTGCCCACACGGATGTTGGGCGTGTCGTACCACTGGTAGGGCAGGCGCTTGGTCACCGGCATGCGACCGGTCAAAACGCTCCAGCGGTTGGGCCAATGGGCAAAGTTGGGGAACGCCACCACACCCATGCGGCCCACGCGGGCGGTTTCGCGCAGCATGGTTTCGGCATTGCGCAGGTGTTGCAAGGTGTCAATTTGCAGCACCACGTCAAACGACTGGTCGTCAAACATGCTCAAGCCCTGTTCCAGGTTGAGCTGGATCACCGACACACCGCGCTGCACACAGGCCAAAACATTGGCGTCATCAATCTCCACCCCGTAACCGGTGCAGCCGCGCTGCGATTGCAACAGGCTCAGGAACGCCCCGTTGCCGCAGCCCAAGTCGAGCACACGGCTGCCGTGTGGCACCAAGTTGGCCAAGGCTTGCATCACCAAGGGGTCGCTCATGCCGTGGCCTCGGTCAAAGAAATGTGGTCAAAGTAGCTGCGCACCAAGGCCAAGTAGCGCGGGTCATCGAGCAAAAACGCATCGTGCCCGTGGGGGGCATCGATCTCGGCATAACTCACGGTGCTGCGGTTGTTGAGCAAAGCGCGCACCATCTCGCGGCTGCGCGCCGGGGAAAAGCGCCAATCGGTGCTGAAGCTGACCAACAAAAAGGCGGCTTTGGCGCGCGCCAGCGCGGCGCTCAGGTCGCCGCCAAATTCGCGCGCTGGATCAAAGTAATCGAGAGCACGGGTGATCAGCAAATAGGTGTTGGCATCAAAGTATTCGCTGAATTTGTCGCCTTGGTAGCGCAAATAGCTTTCGATCTGAAACTCCACGTCTTGGGTGGAATATTGGTAGGCCTGATCGGTCGCCCGTTGCAAGCGCCGGCCAAATTTTTCGTTCATCACGTCATCGCTCAGGTAGGTGATGTGGCCCAGCATGCGGGCAATGCGCAAGCCGCGTTTGGGCACCACGCCATGGGCGTAAAAGTGGCCGCCATGAAAGTCCGGGTCGGTGACGATGGCGCGCCGGGCCACCTCGTTGAAAGCAATGTTTTCCGCATTCAAGTTGGGCGAGCTGGCAATGACCAGGGCGTGGCGCACCCTGTCCGGGTATTGCAGCGTCCAGCTGAGGGCTTGCATGCCGCCCAAACTGCCGCCCATCACCGCCGCGAGTTGGTCAATCCCCAACGCATCGAGCAAGCGCGCCTGTGAGTGAACCCAGTCTTCCACGGTGACCACCGGAAAATCGGCGCCATAAATGCGCCCGGTCTCTGGGTTGACGTGCATGGGCCCCGTGGACCCAAAACACGAACCCAAATTGTTCACACCGATCACAAAAAAGCGGTCGGTGTCCAAGGGCTTGCCCGGCCCCACCATGTTGTCCCACCAGCCTTCACTCTTATCTTGGCCGGGATACACACCCGCCACGTGGTGCGAGGCGTTGAGCGCGTGACAAATCAACACCGCATTGCTGCGCTGGGCGTTGAGTTGGCCATATGTTTCATAGGCCAGTTGGTACGAGCCCAGGGTCAAGCCACACTTCAAGCCCAAGGCTTGGGTGAACGTCTGTGTCTGGGTGTGGGCGATGAGGGTCATGGAGCAGTTTGGATCGGCCTTGACGGCGCCCGAAGCAGTCCGTTTTTAGCTGAATTTATAGACGCGCCCGCAATCTCTGGCAAATCGGCGCTTGACGTGATTCTAGCCAAGGGCAAAGGTAAGATTCTTCGTGCCCCATGGACGCCTCGCATGCGCGACCAGGGCTGGTCATCGCACGGGGCTGATGGATACTGCACCTGTTGGCAGGTAGGTGAGCCGCATTCGATTTTGAGCCCAAATGTTTTCATTTGGGTTTAGAAAATGCTACATAATTGATAGATTCTATGAAATTAACGACTCCTGGCCTCTTTGTTCTGATCGGTTTGAGTGCCTGGGTGGCTGGGATGCCCCTCGCCCGGGGCCAAGCCCTCCCCAACCAAGGGGCCTTGCCGCCATTGATGGCCGAGGCATTGGCGCGCCATCCCCAAGTGCGGATGCAACAAGCCTTGGCAGCGGCCGCGGGCATTGACATCGACAGCGCGCGCTGGCAATACTTTCCCACCCCATCGCTGAGCGTGGAGCGGGCCAACTCGACCAACGACCCGGCCTTGGTCAACCGCGATGACCCCGTCACCACCTTGCGCCTGAGCCAACCGATTTGGTCCGGTGGCAAGCTCGGGGCCAATGTGACGCGGGCGACCGAGCTCAAACAAAGCAAAGAGGCGGCTGTGCAAGAGGCCCGCCAGCAACTGGCCTTGCGGGTGTTGCAAGCCTATACCGATTGGCAATTGGCCCATTTGCGCGGCAAGGCCTTTGAAGACAGCCTGCAAGCCCAAAAGAAACTGTTGGAGCAGGTGGAGCGCCGCTTGGTCGCTGGCGCCGCGACCGAGGCCGATGTGCTGTTGTCCAAAAGCCGCATCGAGTCCACCCAAGCCGACTTGTATGGCATCGATTCGCAAAAAGCCTCTGCCCTGGCGCGCTTGAGCGAGTTGTTGGCCCGACCCGTGACGGGTGCCGAGCTCAGCGCTGCACCCAGCCCGGCTTTGCCCCTGGAGGGCGACGACACCACCTGGATGGGCAAAGCCCAAATCAACAGCCCAGCGATCCAACGCTTGCAAGCCCAGGCCTTGGCCACCGAGGCCGAAGTCACTGCCGCCCGTGCAGACATGTTTCCGCAGCTGAGTTTGCGCTTTGAGCGCCAAAACGGCAGCTTCACTTACCTGAACTACGGCACGGTGGACCGGGTGTATCTCAGCGTTTCCTCCCAAGTGGGTGCGGGTTTGTCCACTTTCACCCAGCAACAGTCGGCACAAATGCGCTTGACCGCGGCGCAAACCGAGGTGGAAACGGAGCGTCAAAACCTCAGCGAGCAAGTGCGCAACGACTTGACCCTGTACCGCAATTTGTCGGTGCGCATTCCTTCACTGAGCGCATCGCTGCAATCAACGCGTCAAATTCAAGAGGCCTGGGAGCGCCAGTTCTTGGCGGGGCGCAAAAGCTGGCTGGAGGTGATGAACGCGGTGCGCGAAATTCAGCAAGCCGAAAGCCAATTGATCGAGGCCCAAACCAACCAAATGCAGCTGAGCTGGCGCGTGACCATCTTGGCCGATGGCGGCCCTCGGCTGCCGGCCACCACTCGCTAACGCAACCCTTCAGAATCACACGCCATGAATACCCTCTACATGACTTTGATGCGCATCAACGCATTGCAAAACACCGCCAGCGATCGCTTGGCCCTGGTGGAGGCGGTTGATTCGGCCTACAAATCGGTGACCACCGCCAGCGATGCCGAGCTGGACCCCCAACGCCTGCTCAACACCATCAGCGCGCACCTGCAAGCACCGCGCTTCCAGTCGGTGCGCCAGCTGGACCCCGCCGCCATGCCGGTACTGGTCCACGATGCAGAAAAAGGGTTTGCCCTGGTTCGCGGGCTCAATGCGCGCCAGCAATGGGTGATCGAGCGCTTTGACGACGAACAAAAAAAGTGGGCCGAAGAGGTGCTCGAGGGCAAGCCCCAGGGGCGCTTTTTCCGGGGGCTGGCCGCCAAGCCGTTTGAAGCCCACCGCAGCCCGGTGTTTCGCATCATCACCAATGAGCTGTGGCGGTCTAAATCGATCTTTGCTGAAATCTTCATTGGCAGCATCGTCATCAACTTGATTGCCCTGGCCAGTTCTTTTTTCAGCATGCAGGTTTACGACCGGGTGGTGCCCACCGGTGCGGTTCAAACCTTGCTGGCGCTGACCATGGGCTTGATGATCGCCATTTTGTTTGAGCTCCTACTCAAGCACTTGCGCAGCCATTTTTACAAGGCCTTGATCGACAGCGTGGATCAGCGCTTGGCGCGCGCCACCTACATGCGGTTTTTACAAATTCGCTTGGACCAACTGCCGCGCAGTGTGGGCAGCTTGGCCTCGCAGCTGCGGGGCTATGAGTCGATCCGCTCTTTTCTCACCGCCATCACCACCCAAATGGCCGTGGACGCCCCTTTCGCCATTGTCTTTCTGATCCTGATCGGCGTTTTGGGCGGGCCTTGGTTGGCGGCCATTCCGCTGGCTTTTTTGTTTTTGTCCTTGGCCATGGGTTTTTATTTCAAGCGCAAGTCCGATCGGCTGGCTGAGGTGGTTTATCAGGCCAGCAACTTCAAAACCGGCTTGTTGGTCGAAAGCATCGAGGGTGCGGAGACCATCAAGTCGGGTCAATCGGGCTGGCGCATGTTGCAGCGCTGGATGAACTCCACCGACGAAGCGCGCACCAGCGAGTTGGAAATGCGCACCGTCACGGAAAACGCGCAACACATCACCGCGGCTTTTCAACAGGTGTCTTATGCCTTGCTGGTGGCCACCGGCGCGTTGATGGTCAGCCGTGGCGAGGTGACCATGGGCGGCTTGATCGCGTGCAGCATTTTGTCGGGCCGCGTGCTCACCCCCATCGCCGGCCTGCCTGCCCTGTACTTGCAATGGTCCAGCACCAAGGTGTCGGTGAAGATGCTCAACTCTTTGTGGAGCCTGCAAGACGACCACCATGGCGTGGACACCCCAGTGATGCCCGACACCATCCACGGCGCCTATCGGTTTGAGAATGTGACCTCCAGTTATGGGGGCTCTCGGTTGGCTTTTTCTTGTGCCCAATTGCAAATCCGTGCCGGCGAAAAAATCGGTATCCTGGGACCAATTGGTGCAGGCAAAACCACGCTGTTGCGATTGCTCAGCGGCATGTACGCACCGCAACAAGGGCGCATTTTTTTAGACGACCTGGATTTGGGCCATGTTCACAAGGGCGTGTTGTCCGAGCACATTGGTTATTTGCAGCAAGACGGTCGGCTGTTTGCCGGCAGCTTGCGCGAAAACCTCACCTTGGGATTGGTGGTGCCCGATGACTCGCGCATCTTGGCCGCCGCCGAACGCACAGGCTTGTTGCAGTCGGTCATTCAATCGCATCCCGAAGGCTTGCAACAAAAAATTTCCGAAGGGGGCTTGGGTTTGTCGGGTGGTCAAAAGCAACTGGTCAATTTAACCCGTGTCCTCTTGCGCGAACCCACCATTTGGTTGCTCGATGAACCCACCTCGAATGTGGACAAGGCCACCGAGCAGCGCATCATCCAAATGTTGGCCGAGACCCTCAAGCCCACCGACACGTTGATTTTGGTCACCCACAAACCGGAGTTGTTGGTGTTGGTTCAGCGTTTGCTGATCGTGGCGCAAGGCAAGGTGGCCCTGGACGGGCCACGCGACGAGGTGCTGCGGCGCTTGCAATCCAACACCCCAGCGACCCAAGGAGCGCCCGCATGAGTTATGCCGACCAACACAAAAGCTGGCCGATGATTTCCATCTTGTCAGCCGGCTTTGCCGCCTTGGCTTTTTGGGCTTCCCAATCGGAGCTGGACCAATTGGTGCGCGCCACCGGTCAAGTCATTCCCGATGCTCGCACGCAAATCATCCAAGCCGCCGATGGCGGCGTGCTGTTTGAGTTGCGGGTGCAAGAAGGCCAGGCGGTGAAAGCCGGTCAAACCCTGGCGGTGCTGGAGAAAGAACGGGCCCAAGCCGGTTTCAAAGAAATCGTCGCACGGGTGGCCTCTTTGCGCGCCATCTTGGACCGCACCCAAGCCGAAATTTCACAACAGTCTTTGGTGTTCAACCGGCAAAGTGCGGCTTTTCCAGAGTTCACCACCGCGCAAGCGGGCTTGTACATGCAGCGCAAGAAAACGCTCGATGAGGAGATGGGTTACTTGCAAGAAGCCTTGGCCAACGCCAAGGAAGAGTTGGACATGAACCTCAAGCTGATGAAAACTGGCGACACCAGCCGGCTCGACCTGTTGCGTTCTGAGCGCCAGGTCACCGATTTGGCTGGCCGCATCAGCGCCACCCGCAACCGCTACATGCAAGAGGCGCGGCAAGATGCCAGCAAAGCCGAAGAGGAGTTGGCGACCACCCAGCAAAAACTCAATGAACGCCAAAGCATCTTGGACCACACCGACATGGTTTCACCGGTGGGCGGGGTGGTGAAATACCTGCGCGTCAACACCATTGGTGGGGTGTTGCGCCCCGGTGACGAGTTGATGCAAATCGCCCCCACCGATGGCGGCTTTTTTGTCGAAGGCCGCGTCACCCCGAGTGACGTGGGCAGCCTCAAACTGGGTCTGCCCGTGACGGTGCGGGTGGATTCGTTTGACTATTCCATTTACGGCACCCTCAAAGGGCGGCTGACCCACATCAGCCCCGACACCCTGAGCGAACAGGGCAGCCGCGGCGAGACCAATGTGTTCTACCGCATCCAGGTGCGCCTGGATGCCGACCAGTCACACAACCCCCGCGCGCAAGACATCGTCATCAAATCGGGCATGACCACCAGCCTGGACATCCGCACCGGCGAACGCACGGTAATGCAATACCTGATCAAGCCGATTTTCAAAGCCTTCCAAGGCGCCATGACCGAACGGTGACCGCCAATCACACCATTTTGGTGTGATTTTTGCTTACGTTTGGTGCGATGCGGTTTTCAGCCCGAAAACCGCACCTAAATAAAGCAGATGAATGGGGGTTTGCGCATGGACGCACCAAAAACGAGCGCTGATGCACTGTTTATTCTCTTGGGCGCCATCATGGTTTTGGCCATGCATGCCGGATTTGCCTTTTTAGAGCTGGGCACGGTGCGCAAAAAGAACCAGGTCAATGCCCTGGTCAAAATCTTGGTGGATTTTTGTGTCTCTGCCCTGGCTTATTTTGCGGTCGGTTTTGGCGTGGCCTATGGCACAGGGTTTTGGGTATCGGCCGAGACCTTGGTGGCCCAAAACGGCTACGAATTGGTGAAGTTTTTCTTTTTATTGACCTTTGCGGCCGCCATTCCCGCCATCATCTCCGGTGGCATTGCCGAGCGCGCCAAGTTTTGGCCGCAACTGATCGCCACCGCGGTTTTGGTGGGCGTGGTCTACCCCTTGTATGAGGGCGTGGCTTGGAACCAGCAATGGGGTATCCAGGCTTGGTTGCTGGCCCACACCGGCGCGGAGTTCCATGACTTTGCGGGCTCGGTGGTGGTGCATGCCATGGGCGGCTGGTTGGCCTTGCCCGCGGTGATCTTGTTGGGCGCACGCAGCAACCGTTATCGCAAAGACGGTGCCATATCGGCACATCCGCCATCCAGCATTCCTTTTTTGGCCTTGGGTGCCTGGATTTTGATCGTGGGTTGGTTTGGCTTTAACGTGATGAGCGCCCAAACCCTGGACAAAATGTCCGGCTTGGTGGCGGTCAACTCTTTGATGGCGATGGTCGGCGGTACCTTGGCCGCATTGGCGATGGGCAAAAACGACCCGGGCTTCGTCCACAACGGCCCCTTGGCCGGCTTGGTCGCCGTGTGCGCCGGCTCTGACGTCATGCACCCCATGGGGGCCTTGGTGGTCGGAGCGGTAGCTGGTTTCATCTTTGTCAGCATGTTCACCCTGACCCAAAACCGCTGGAAGATCGACGATGTGCTGGGCGTTTGGCCTTTGCACGGTTTGTGTGGCACTTGGGGAGGCGTTGCGGCAGGCATTTTTGGTGTGCCCGCCTTGGGCGGCTTGGGTGGGGTGAACTGGCAAGCCCAGGTTTTGGGCACCGTGTTGGGGGTGGTGTGGGCCTTGGTGGCTGGCACCGTGGTGTATGGCTTGCTCAAAATGGCCGTCGGCTTGCGAATGAGTCCCGAAGAAGAGTTTGAGGGGGCTGATCTGAGCATCCACCACATCAGCGCCAGCCCCGAAAGAGAATCTTCTTGGTGATGATTTGCCCCAGAGTGTGGTTTTTTTGGGTGCTTTTGGGGCAAATGCGCATAAATAGTTTGCGCTTTTCATCTTCCTGTCCCACATAATGGGTTCGCTTATGTCTTTCAATAAGACAAAAGTGGTTTGGGTGATCGGTCAGTTTCGCGCCTCCGCTTCCTTTGTGTTGTGCTTTCGGGACCCCATCGCTTGTTTTTTAGTGTTTTTTAGGAGTCCCTTGCATGGGCAATAAACTGTACGTTGGCAATTTGCCGTACACGGTGCGCGATGGCGATCTCGAGCAATCTTTTGGTCAGTTCGGTACCGTCACCAGCGCCAAAGTCATGATGGAGCGCGACACGGGTCGATCCAAAGGCTTTGGTTTCGTCGAAATGGGCAGCGATGCCGAGGCGCAAGCCGCCATTGCCGGCATGAACGGTCAGCCTTTGGGCGGACGCAGTTTGGTCGTCAATGAAGCCCGTCCCATGGAAGCACGTCCTCCCCGCACTGGCGGTGGTGGCGGCTACGGTGGTGGTGGTGGCGGCGGTGGTGGTTACGGCGGCGGTGGTGGCGGTGGCTACGGCGGCGGCGGTGGTGGTGGTCGTCGCGAAGGCGGCGGCGGCTACGGCGGCGGCGGTCGTCGCGACAGTGCTGGCCCCGATGGTGGGTTCCGCAGTCCTTACGGCTCTGGCCCCCGTGGCGCAGGTCGCAACGACAACAACCAAGGTTATTGAGTTCTCACTCAACCCAACCTGAAAAGCCCCGCAAGGGGCTTTTTTCATGGGCCTTTAAAAGTACACGGCAGTGGGAGGTGGCCGCTCAACGGCCTTTGGGCGTGATGGCCACGCGCACCTTGCCACTCAAGTCCAATTGCTGGCTCAGGTGGTCATACAGCAGGCGTTGGCCCTCCATGCGGTCTTTGCCCCGCTGCAACTGCACCGCTTGATCGCTGCTCATGCGCTCGCGGCGTGCGTCCAATAAAAGCGATTGGGTCAGCACCACCAAACTGGGGCCCGCAGGGTCTTTGCCTTGCGCGCCGGCCCATCGCTCAATGCGCACATCGCCCCACAAGCGCACCTCACTGCCATCGGCATTGCTCTCCCCTTGAACCGCTTTGGCAGAAGTTGTACTGCCTTGCGGGGTGTGCCAAAGCAACACCGGTTTTTCAAAATGCAGCGTCTGGGTGTCTGGATAGTGGCGCACCTCCCAGGCTTGGAGACGCGCACGGGGCTTGCCGTCGACTTGGAATTGCTGCAACACCACACGGCCCATGGTGTAGTCGGGTTCATGGCGCGGGGCCAACTCCGGGGGTGGGGCTTCGTTTTGTGGGGTGTTGCGCAACAAGCCGTAGGTCAAAAAAGCCAGCACCCCCATCAACAAAACCGGTAAATACAAGACCAACCAGTTGCCCAGGTCCAAGCACACGTGGAGCGCTTTTTGAGCGGTTCGGCGCAAGGCCTGGGGGCCATTCACACCTGGCTCCAAATGCGCAATTGCCGCACGTAATCGCCTTTGGCGATCAACAACACATCGCAAAACTCACGCAGTGCGCCGTGGCCCGCCGCCGCACGCGTCACGTGGTGCGCCACCGCCAACACCTCGGTGTGGGCGCCGGGTGGTGCACAACTCATGGCGCTGCGCAACATCATGGGCAAATCCGGCCAGTCGTCGCCCATGGCGGCGGCTTGGCCCCATTCCAAGCCCAATTCCTTGAGCACTTGTTCGGCCACCACACACTTGTCTTTGATGCCAAAAAATGCCCGCTCCAGCCCCAAGGCGTTCAAACGGTGGCGCAAGGGCGCGCTGTCGCGGCCCGTGATCACCACCACCGTGACGCCCGCCTCTTTCAGCAATTGCAGGCCCATGCCATCCAAGGTGTGAAAGCGCTTGATCGATTCGCCTTGGCCGTCCAAGTAAAGGCCGCCGTCGGTGAAGACGCCATCGACATCCAAGAATGCCACGCGGACGTCTTGGGCTTTGAGCAGCAGTTCGGTGGGGAATGTTTGCGTGGCTTGCATCAAATCACCTTGGCACGCATCAAGTCATTGGTGTTGATAAACCCACACAGCCGATGTTGATCGTCCACCACCAGCAAGCTGGTGATGCGCTGCTCTTCCATGATTTGTGCCGCTTGGGCCGCCAGGGCATGGACAGAAATGGTGCGCGGGTTGGGCTTCATGACCTCGGCGGCACGCAAAGGGCGCAGGTCTTGACCGCGCTCCACCAAACGGCGCAAGTCGCCATCGGTGAAGACACCCAAAATCGCGCCGTTGTCGTCGGTGACCACCGCAGCGCCCAGGCCCTTTTGGCTCATTTCACGCATCAACTCGGTCAAACCCGCTTGGTGCGATACCGTGGGCAATTGCTGGCCCGTGCGCATCACGTCTTTGAGGTGGGTGAGCAACTTGCGCCCCAATGCGCCACCCGGGTGCGAGCGGGCAAAGTCCTCGGCCTGAAAGCCGCGCGCATCCAGCAACGCCATGGCCAGTGCGTCGCCCATCGCCAGCTGTGCTGCGGTGCTGGCTGTGGGCGCCAAATTGAGCGGGCAGGCCTCTTTTTCCACGCTGCAATCCAACACCGCCAGCGCATGCTTGGCCAAGGTGGAGTCGGCCCCAGCGGTGATCGCCACAATCGGCACGCCTTGCCGCTGCAACAGCGGCAGCAGGACAATGATTTCTTCGCTCTCGCCGCTGTTGGACAAGACCAAGGCCACATCCGTGTCTTTGATCATGCCCAAATCGCCGTGGCTGGCTTCGGCTGGGTGGACAAACATTGCGACCGTTCCGGTGGACGCCAGGGTGGCGGCAATCTTGCGCCCAATGTGACCGCTTTTGCCCATGCCCATCACCACCACACGACCCGTGGCTTGCAACAGAATGCGCACCGCCAACACAAACGAGCGCCCGATGGTATTTTTCATCCCCAAGATGGCCTGGGACTCGATGTCCAAGGTGTTGTGGGCCAAACCAATGATGCGCTGTGCTTCTGGGTCCAAGATGTGGGGGGTCAAGGCGACCAGCCGATGCTGTCGGCTGCTGGGGGTGCTGGAATCAGATAGGGAATGGGCCATTGGTTCATTCTATCGATGCCGCTTGGCCTGGCCGAGGCCATCGCGTGCGGCATTCGCCTCATTTGCCAATGCAAAAACGGGAAAAAATTTCACCCAATAAGTCATCGGCCGTGATGCCCCCGGTGATCGTGCCCATCGCTTGTTGTGCCAAGCGCAATTCTTCCGCCACCAACTCCAACTTCAACGGCTTTTCCATCAAGCCTTGCTGGGCATTGGTCAAATGAGCGTGAAAGGCCTGCAAGGCTTGAAGGTGTCGTTCACGGCCACTGAATTCGCCCTGGTCTGCGCTGGCTTGGCGCCCAACGGTGGCCAAAATTTCTTGCTTGAGCTCGGCCAAACCCGCACCCGTTTGGGCCGAGATCCACAGATCCCCATCGCCCCTCTCGCTGGCGGCGGGGGTGTCGATCAAATCGGTTTTGTTCCAGACCTGTAAACACCGCTGTTGCGGGCTCAAGCGCTGTTGGATCAACACGTGCAGCTGCGCATCGCGCTGGCAATAGGCGGGCTGATCCTGGCGCGACAGGTCATGCAAAAACAACACGGCATCGGCTTTTTCCAAATGTTGCCATGCGCGCTCAATGCCGATGGTTTCCACCAGGTCGATCGCGTCGGCTTGCGGGTCGCGCAGACCCGCCGTGTCCACCACATGGATCGGCACGTCGTCGATGTGAATGGTTTGCGCCAGCACATCTCGGGTGGTGCCGGGGATGTGGGTGACGATGGCCGTGTCTTTGCCCGACAAGGCGTTGAGCAAGGCGCTTTTACCCACATTGGGCTGGCCCACGATCACCAACTGCAAACCTTCACGCAACAACACCCCTTGGCGCGAACGCTCACGCAAGGTTTCGCTGCGCGTCATCAACTGTGCCAACTGCCCCAAGGCATCGGCCTGCTGCAAAAAGTCGATTTCTTCTTCGGGAAAGTCCAGCGTCGCCTCGACCAACATGCGCAGGCGCGTGAGGGCTTGCGCCAAGCCATGAACCTCATTGGAAAACGCACCGGCCATGGAACGCGTTGCGCTGCGCACCGCGGCCTCTGAGCTGGCGTCGATCAGGTCAGCCACCGCCTCGGCTTGGGCCAAGTCCAATTTGTGGTTCAAATAAGCGCGCTCGGTGAACTCACCGGGGCGTGCCAAACGCATGCGGGGCGCGTGGTCATCGCCATGGCTTGGCATGGCGTGGGCCACGTCCAAACAACGTCGGATCAGCATTTGCATGACCACCGCACCACCATGGCCTTGCAACTCCAGCACATCTTCGCCGGTGTAACTGTGTGGCGCCGGAAACCACAGGGCAATGACCTGGTCAATCAGGTGCCCTTGGCTGTCGCCCACGGGGGTCAAGGTGGCCATGCGGGGCACCAACTCGCGCCCCAACAGGGCTTGCGACCAGCGCTGTAGCCCTTTGCCGCTGATGCGCACAATGCCGACCGCGCCGCGCCCGGGTGCCGTGGCCACCGCCACGATGGGGTCAGCCCATGCGCTCAGCATGCTCCACAACCTGCGCCAGCGGTGCGCGCCACCTTTGAGCGGGGCTGCGCAGCGGGCGTCATTTGCCCAACACGCCCATTTGTTTGTTGATCAGCCACTGCTGGGCGATGGACAAAATGTTGTTGGTCAACCAATACAGCACCAGGCCCGCCGGGAAGACAAAAAACATCACGCTGAAGGCCAGGGGCATGATCCACATCAGCTTGGCCTGAACCGGGTCTGGCGGTGTGGGGTTGAGCCAGGTTTGCAACAACGTGGTCCCTGTCATCAGCAAGGGCAGGATGTAAAACGGGTCTTTGGCCGACAAGTCATGGACCCACAAAATCCACGGCGCATTGCGCATTTCCACGGTGGACAACAGCACCCAATACAAAGCGATGAAGACCGGGATTTGGATCGCAATGGGAAAACACCCGCCCAACGGGTTTACCTTTTCTTCGCGGTAAATCTTCATCATCTCCATTTGCATTTGCTGCGGGTTGTCTTTGAGCCGCTCGCGCATTTCCATCACCCTGGGGTTGACGGCCTTCATCTTGGCCATGCTGCGATAGGCCTGGGCATTGAGCCAATAAAAAGCGATTTTGAGCAACAGCACCAAGGCCACAATCGACCAACCCCAGTTGTGCAACAGGTTGTTGAGGTTGTCGAGCAGCCAATACAAGGGCTTGGCCAAAATGGTCAACCAACCATAGTCCTTCACCAGCTCCAACCCGGGGTAAAGGGCTTCGAGTTTCTTTTCTTCCTGCGGGCCGACATAAAACTGGGCTTTGACTTTTTGGCTTTGGCCGGGTGCCACTTCTTTCAAGGTGGCAATCATGCCGACGGCGTATAGGTTGTTGTCGACTTTGCGGGCGAAAAAGTCTCTGGCCATGTCATTGGGCAAGATCCACGCAGCGGCGAAGTAGTGCTGCACCATCGCCACATAGCCTTGATCGGCTTTTTTCTCAAAGGTGGCTTTGTTTTTTTCAATCTCTGAGAAATCCACCTTTTGATATTTTTGGGTGGGTGTGTACACCGCAGGCCCGGTGAACGTGGAATAAAACGAAGACTCGCCGGGCGGTGGGTTGCCGTCACGCAACAATTGCACATACAGCTGTGGTGTGATGGGCTGACCGCCTTGGTTGATCACCTCATGCTCGACTTGCATGGCATAGCTGTGGCGCTCTATGGTGTAGGTCTTGATGAGCTGAACCTGGTTGATCGGCTCAGACACAAATCGGACCGTGATCTCTTTCTCGCCTTCTTTGAGTTGGGTGCTTGCGGCTTGCCACTTGAAGCCGGTTTTGTGCGTGGGCATGGCGCCTTGGGCCGAGATCAAGCCGGATTGGGACAGGTACAAGCGGGCATTGCTTTGGTCCAGCAAAACCACCGGTTGATCGGGTTTTTCTGCATCGCTGTAATGCAGCAATTCGGTTTTCACCAGGCTGGCGCCCTCGGTGTCAAAGCTCAGCTTGAGCAAGTCGGTTTCAACGTCCACGCGGCGCCGATCGCTGAGCTGGGACGGCGCCCCTTGTTGGGGCACCTCGCCCGCGACAGCCATGCTGGTGGATGGCACATCATTGGCTTTGACCGCCTCGGCGGGCTTGCCCACAGGCTTGTTGGCGCTTTCCACCGTTTTGACGGGTGCCGGGAAAAAGGTGGCGGGTTTGCCGTTGTGCAATTGCCATTGGTCCCACAACAAAACCAGAGAAAAAGCAAAAGCCGCCCACAAAATGGTGCGCCGGATATCGTTCATGGGTGATTCTTTTTTGGATGGTCGGTGAAAGAAAAGCGCGGCGGGATGGCGTCGCGCTGGTTCGGTGGCACGGGGTCGAGTCCACCCTGGCAAAAGGGCTGGCAACGACAAAACCGGTGCACGCTGAGGTAACTGCCTTTGATCAAGCCATGGTCGTCCAAGGCTTGCAATGCGTATGCGGAACAGGTGGGATAAAACCGACACGCGCCACCCAACCAAGGGCTGAGCAGCAAGCGATACGCCTTGATGGCCAACACCAACAAGGCCTTCATGCTGCGCTCAAATGCGTTAACAGCTGGTCAATTTCTTGGCGCACGGCTGTTTTCAACGGGTCCGAGCAGGCGCTGGTGAACAAAGCGGGGTCCATGGCGGCGCGCAAGCGCACCAAATGCGGCACGGGCGCCAAATGCGCTTGCTGCTGGGCAAACGCCGAATAGATTTGGCGGCGAAGTGCATTTCGGGTGACCGCTCGCTTGGCCCACCGCTTGGGCAACAAAGCGGCCAGGCACAAACCCGTCACTTGGCGCGAAACCGTTGTGGCTGGAAGCTTTTCAGCCAACACCCCTGCCGGATCTATTGCCCTGTGCACCACAAAATGCTGGCTGCGCGCCACTGGCGGGGTTTTCATGAGCTGTTGAAATTGCGCCCACGCTTTGATGCGCTTCAATGGCTGCATGTCCACCGCCGTGATGGGCAGAATGGGGATTCAGCGCTCGTCAAACGGCCAAACGTTTGCGGCCTTTGGCGCGGCGAGCGTTGATCACGGCACGGCCACCGCGGGTTTTCATGCGCACCAAGAACCCATGGGTACGGGCGCGGCGGGTTTTGGAGGGTTGGTAAGTGCGTTTCATGTCATTCCAATCAGATACCCCGATCCATCGGGGAAACCCATGATTATCCCAAAAAAACCAGCGGCTTGTGAGCCTTTCACAGAAATTAGCGCAACTTCTCAGTGAAGGGCCTTTGGTTTCTGTGGGCCTGTGGATAAATTTTTAATAACGTCATTTTTTGCATGGATAATCGGGCATCTGTCCACAGATTTTTATGACAAGCTTTGATTCCACCCCCCACCCCTCTGGTTCCGGTGAACAGTTGTGGGTCGAGTGCGTGGAAACCTTGGCCCAAGAGCTGCCCGAGCAGCAATTCAACACTTGGATCAAGCCGCTGCAAGCCCGGGTGTCGGAAGACCAAACCAAAATCACCATTTTGGTTGGCAACCGCTTCAAGTTGGATTGGGTGCGCACCCAATACGCCCAGCGGTTGAGCGCCATCTTGCAACAAATCCAAGGCCACCCCATCACCTTGGAGTTGGCGCTGTCTCCCCGAGAGGCGCCACCCAAGCCCAGCGCCTTTCAGCCGCAGCCCGAATCCTTTGCCATGGCCGAGCCCCTGGCCGACCTTGAGCCCGTCAACGGCTTCAAAACCCGCCTCAACAGCGCGTTGACCTTTGACTCGCTGGTGGAAGGCTCTGCCAACCGCATGGCCCGCGCCGCCGCCATGCACGTGGCCACCATCCCGGGCCAGCTTTACAACCCTTTGTTCATCTACGGTGGTGTGGGCTTGGGCAAAACCCATTTGGTCCACGCCGTGGGCAACAAGTTATTGCAAGACCGCCCAGACGCCAAGGTGCTTTACATCCATGCAGAGCAATTTGTATCGGATGTGGTCAAGGCCTATCAGCGCAAAACCTTTGATGAGTTCAAAACCCGTTATCACTCATTGGACTTGCTGCTGATCGATGATGTTCAGTTTTTTGCCAACAAAGAGCGCACCCAAGAAGAATTTTTCAACGCTTTTGAGGCCTTATTGGCTAAAAAATCGCACTTGGTGATGACCAGCGACACCTATCCCAAGGGTTTGACCGATATCCACGAGCGTTTGGTGTCGCGCTTTGATTCAGGCCTCACCGTGGCCATCGAACCCCCCGAATTGGAAATGCGGGTGGCCATTTTGATCAGCAAAGCGCGCCACGAAGGGGTCGAAATGCCCGAAGAAGTGGCCTTTTTCGCGGCCAAGAACGTTCGCTCCAACGTGCGCGAGCTCGAAGGCGCGCTGCGCAAAATCTTGGCCTATTCGCGCTTCAATCAAAAAGACATCTCCATTCCCTTGGCCCGCGAAGCCTTGCGCGACCTGTTGTCCATCCAAAACCGACAAATCTCGGTGGAAAACATCCAAAAAACCGTGGCCGACTATTACAAAATCAAGGTCGCGGACATGTATTCCAAGAAGCGCCCCACCTCGATTGCCCGTCCACGCCAAATCGCCATGTACCTGGCCAAAGAGCTGACCCAAAAAAGCCTGCCCGAAATTGGCGAGCTGTTTGGCGGCCGCGACCACACCACGGTATTGCATGCGGTGCGCAAAATTTCTGGTGAACGCCACCAAGACAATGAACTCAACCAACAATTGCATGTGTTGGAACAAACACTCAAAGGCTGACCTGAAAATGATCATTCTTAGCAGCTTTAGGCCTTTTTTCCCTGTGGATGGTTGGCGCATAACCCCACAGTTGTCCACAGGCAAAGCCCTTTTCAATAAGTTATCCCCATTTGACTTGTTGAACTGTGCCGGCTTGCACACATGGTTTACAGGGACACAAGTGCTTGAACAAACAAGAGAAAATGCGGTTCTCCACAAAAAAGCGCCTTCTCTACTACTACCTACTACTCTTTATTAATTCATCAAGAGGTTGACATGATCGTCTTCAAATCTTCTCAAGACAAGGTGCTCTCAGCGCTGCAATCGGTTGCAGGCATCGTGGAGCGGCGACAAACGCTGCCCATTTTGGCCAACGTGCTGGTTCGCAAAACCGGTTCCCAATTGCAATTCACCACCAGCGATTTGGAAATTCAAATCCGCACGAATGTGGAATTGGATGGGGACGCAGGCGACTTTGCCACCACGGTGGCGGCGCGCAAGTTGATCGACATCTTGCGCTCCATGCCCAGCGATCAAACGGTGGTCTTGGAGTCGAACCAAAACAAACTGCTCTTCAAGGGCGGCAAAAGCCGCTTCAGCTTGCAAACCATGGCGGCAGAAGACTTCCCCTTGGTGCAAGAGTCGGCTCAGTTTGGGCCGGCGTTTAGCTTGCCTCAGCGCACCTTGAAAGAATTGCTGCAGCAGGTGTCGTTTGCCATGGCGGTGCACGACATCCGCTACTACCTCAACGGCATTTTGTTTGTGGCCGATGGCAAACAGTTGAGCTTGGTGGCCACCGATGGCCATCGTTTGGCGTTTGCCTCCTCCACCTTGGACAACGAAGTGCCGCGCCAAGAGGTGATCTTGCCGCGCAAAACGGTGTTGGAGTTGCAGCGTTTGCTCAGCGACAAAGAAGGCTCCTTGGAGTTGCAATTTGCCAACAACCAGGCGCGGTTCCGGTTTGATCACATGGAATTTGTCACCAAATTGGTGGAGGGCAAATTCCCTGACTACAACCGCGTCATTCCCAAAGGCCACAAAAACGCTGTGGTGTTGGGGCGTGCTCCTTTGTTGGCCAGCTTGCAACGCACGGCCATTTTGACCAGTGAAAAGTTCAAGGGTGTGCGTTTGACCCTGGAGCCAGGCGCTTTGCGGGTGGTGTGCAACAACACCGAACAAGAAGAAGCCACCGACGAAATTGAAATTGACTACGACGGCGATACCGTTGAAATTGGTTTCAACATCAGCTATCTGATCGATGCCTTGACCAATATGGACCAAGAAATGGTCAAGATCGAAGTGACCGACAGCAACAGCTCGGCCCTGATCACCATACCGGAAGACAACCAATTTAAATACGTTGTGATGCCCATGCGCATCTGAACACCATTTGAACTTTTCTTATTTTTATTTGAGCGGCCCATCCAGGGCCGAATGCCTGCATGACCGATTCTGTTGAACCCACCAGCCCTGAACCCATTGACCTGACCGCCAAGGATGCCTATGGCGAGGGGTCTATTCAAATTTTGGAGGGCTTGGAAGCGGTGCGCAAGCGCCCTGGCATGTACATCGGCGACACATCGGACGGCACCGGTTTGCACCACCTGGTGTTTGAGGTGGTGGACAACTCCATCGATGAGGCCTTGGCCGGTCATTGCGATGACATCGTGGTCACCATCCACTCGGACAACTCCATCAGCGTGACCGACAACGGTCGCGGCATCCCGACCGGCGTGAAGATGGACGACAAGCACGAGCCCAAGCGCAGTGCCTCTGAAATAGCCCTCACCGAATTGCACGCGGGCGGCAAGTTCAACCAAAACAGTTACAAGGTGTCCGGTGGTT
>CANFPJ010000053.1 GCA_947448885.1 Comamonadaceae bacterium | reverse complement strand
TGGTGGTGAATGGCAAATGCTTTTACGCGCCAACAACCTGCTTCCGAACATCCCATAGAAACCGGCACGAGTGGGTGTGCGGGCTGACGACGTTGGAGCGCAGCGACCGGAGGAGGCGCGCATACCCCGAGATGGCGGTTTTATAGGGGTAGTCCATAGCCACGCATCCAAATAAGCAACCCAGAAACCGACACGAGTGGGTGTGCGGGCCGACGACGTTGGAGCGAAGCGACCGGAGGAGGCTTGCATACCCCGAGATGGCGGTTTGAGAGGTGGGGTTCAATGCCACGCAAACCCCGATATGGCATCACAGCTCAGCGCCCCAAGCGACAACATCTGGCAGCGTAAAGAGCGACAATGCGCGCCTATCACTACAAGGAACTCCACATGGACTTGGGACTCAAAGGCGAGCATGTTTTGATCACGGGGGGCAGCCAAGGCATTGGCTTTGCCTGCGCCCAGGCGTTTGTGGCGCAAGGCGCGCGGGTCACCTTGGTGGCGCGCAACACCGAGACCTTGGCCAAGGCCCGCGACCAACTCATCTCGGAGGGCGCCAGCGCCGATCAGGTGCACACCGTGGCCGCCGATTTGCGCGATGCCAACGCCGCTTTGCAAGCGCTGGACAAAGCCGAGGCCCAAGCCGGTCCGGTGCAGGTGCTGGTCAACAGCGCCGGTGCCGCGCAGCGGGTGCCGGTGGACGACCTCACGCCCCAGGCCTGGCACGACGCCATGCAGGCCAAGTTCTTCAGCTATGTGCACATGACCGACCCGTGCATCAAGCGCATGGGCCAGCGCGGCAAAGGCAGCATCGTCAACATCATTGGCAACGGCGGCAAAGTCGCCAGCCCCATCCACTTGGCTGGGGGTGCTGCGAATGCCGCCTTGATGCTGGCCACCACGGGCTGGGCCAATGCCTATGCCCGGCGAGGTGTGCGGGTGAATGGCATCAACCCCGGGCAAACCTTGACCGGTCGCTTGCAAGGGCGCATGCAAGCCCTGGCCAAACAAGAAAACATCACCCCGGAACAAGCCCAACAGCGCCACACCGCAGACCTGCCCATGGGGCGTTTCTCCGAGCCCAGCGAGATCGCCAACTTGGTGGTCTTCATGTGTGCCGCTCAGTCCAGTTACGTCACTGGCGCCCTGGTCGCCATGGACGGCGCGCTCAACCCTGTCATTTGAAATCCCTGCACCATGCGCATCCACCGCATCTTCACCTTGCCCTCTGGCGACTCGGCCATCGAGTTGCGCGAGGTGCCGCTGTCCGACAGCGCGCGACCCATGTCGCCCACCTATGCCGCCGATCATGTGTTTTTTCGCGAAACACCGCAGGGCCATGTGCAAGACTTCCACAACGCGCCCCGTCGGCAACTGATCTTCATCACCTCGGGTTTGCTCGAGCTTGAGACCAGCACCGGCCAACGCTGGATTTGCCGACCCGGCGACATCTTGTTCACCGAAGATTTTGAAGGCAGCGGCCACATCACCCGGTCCTTGCGCGATGTGCGCGGCTTCTTCCACGTTGTGATGCCCGACGACTTCCAAGTCACCGACTGGCCCCTGGTCCCCCATCCATAACCCCCACAGGAGACGCGCCATGCAATCTTGGTTCACCCCGTTGTTGGCCTTGTGTCTGGCGGCCATGCCTTGGCTGGCACACGCCCAAGCCAAACCCACGCGCATCATCGTGCCCTTTGCCGTGGGGGGCGCCAGCGACACCTACACGCGCTTGGTGGCGCAAAAAATCACCGAGCAAACCGGCAAAAACATCATTGTTGAAAACCGCACCGGTGCAGGCGGGCGCATTGCGTTTGACCATGCCGCCAAGGCCCCGGCCGACGGCTCGGTGGTGGTGCTCATCGATGCCACCTACGCCATGCTGCCTGGCTTGTTCAACAACCTGCCCTGGGACGTCAACACCGATTTGGTGCCGGCCGCCATGATCACCCAAACGCCGTTTGTGGTGATGGTGCAAACCGAGTCCAAGATCGCGAGCTTGGCCGATTTATTGGCCCAGGCCAAGGCGCAACCGGGCAAGCTCAATTACGGCTCGGCCGGCATGGGCAGCACCAACCACATCGTGACGGAGCGCTTCAAGGCCGACGCCAAGGTCAATCTGGCGCACATCCCGTTTCGCGGGATGAGCGAGGCCAGCTTGGCGCTGCAATCGGGCTCGCTCGATGTGGTGATTGCCGCCTCACCCACCGCCATGGGGCCGGTCAAGGGCGGCAAGTTGCGCGCCCTGGCCGTGACCACCGCCAAGCGCTCGAGCGCCTTGCCTGGCGTGCCCACGGCGGCCGAAGCGGGCGTGCCCGAATTCATCACCACCAATTGGTTTGGTTTTGCCGTGCCCAAGGGCACGCCCAACGAATTCATCCAAACCCTGCGCGAAGACGTGGCCCGCGCCCTCACCGCCCCCGACGTGCGCGACAAACTCGCCGCCCAGGGTGCCGAACCGGCCACCCTGACCACTGAAGAATTTGCCCGCTTCGTGCGCGAAGACACCCGCCGCTGGAGCGAGACCATTCGCAGCAGTGGCATCAAGCTGGAGTGAACCCATGTCGAAAATTTTGATCATCAACCCCAACAGCACCCAAGCGGTCACCGACCACATCAGCTTGGCCTTGCAGCCCTTTCGCTTTGCAGGCGGCCCCCAACTCGATTGCCAAACCCTGCGCAGCGGCCCACCTGGCATTGAAAGCCAGGCGCATGTGGACAGCATCAGCGACAAGCTGTTGCGCTGGTTGGAAGAAAACCCGACCTATCGCGAGGTCGATGCTTGGGTGTTGGCTTGTTTTTCAGACCCCGGTTTGGTGGCCATGCGCGAGGTCTTGCCGTGCCCAGTGATAGGTTGCGCCGAAGCGTCATATCACGCGGCCAGCGCCATGGCCGACAAGTTTGGCGTCATCTCCATCTTGGCGCGGGCCGTGCCGCGCCACTTGCGCCAAATCCGCCTGCTGGGCTTGGACCACAAGTTGGCGCGTGACTTGCCCATCGAGGTCAATGTGGTGAACCTGGGCGACGAGTTGCTCACCTTCACCCGCATGCGCGATGTGGGCCAACGCTTGGTGCACGAGCACGGCGCGGGCGTGGTCATCATGGGTTGTGCCGGCATGGCGCGCTACCGCCAGCGGTTAGAGGATTTTTTAAAAGTGCCGGTCATCGACCCCACCCAGGCCGGCGTGGCCTTGGCCATGGGCCGGGTGTTGGCCCAGCAAGCCTTGGGCTGAGGGTGCGGTGATGAACGTTGCCGGTTATGACATCGATTGGTTGGTGGTGGGTTTCCCGGGCAAGACCGTGTGCCACGGCGGGCTGGGTTGGAGCACCATTGCATTGCTGCGTGGCCATGGCCGGGTGGCCTTGATCGACACCGGACCCATGGGCATGCGCCGCTTGCTCAAAGACCGGCTGAAAAGCCATGGACTGATCCCCGCCGATGTGACCGATGTGTTGTTGACCCACTCGCACCACGACCACTCGATCAATTGGACGATGTTTCCCCAAGCGCGCATCGCCATTGGCGCCGAAGAACTGCGCTGGTCTTTGGGCGTGCCATGGGGCGAGACCCCGGTGCCTGAGCTGTACATGCGTGAACTCAACCAATGGCCGCACGTGCACCGCATGGCCGTGGGTGAGTCGGTGCTGCCCCACCTGCTCGTGCACGCCGCCCCTGGACACACACCAGGGCATGTGATGTTTGTGTTGCAAGACCATGACCGCGATGTGATCTTCACCGGTGACGCCGCCAAGTCGCGTGCAGAGCTGATGGCCGGGCAAGGCGAGGCCAGCTTGGACGCGCAGGCTTCGGGGGAAACCATCCAAAGCATTTGGGCCTTGTGGCAGCGCAAACCCCACAGCGTGGTGGTGCCCGGCCACGACATACCCATGACCCAGTCCCACGGCCAAACCCAATACATCCAGCACCGCCAAGCCGCCGTCCAGGCCTTTTTTGGCGACGACTTGCACACCATGAACGTGATCGAATTGCGCTGAACCGGGACGGCCCCAGGCCCAAGGTTTGAGCCTGTCGGCAACCCCATCAACCCCACCGCACCCACCGTTAACCGACGTCAACCCAGGAGCCAGACATGCACAAACGCCAACTCGTTCAAGCGCTTTTGGGGGGCCTCGCTGTGGCCTGCGCCAGCCTGGGTTGGGCGGCCGACGCCTGGCCGCTCAAAACCGTCACTTTGGTGGTGCCGTTTGCCCCCGGTGGTGGGGTGGACAACGTGGCCCGTGCCGTGGCTGCGCAAATGTCAGAGGCCTTGCCCCACCCGGTGGTGGTGGAAAACCGGGTCGGCGCGGGCGGTTTGGTGGGTGCGCGCTCGGTGGCGCAAGCCAACCCCGATGGACACACCTTGTTGATGGGCACCCAAACCACTTTGGCCGTGGCCCCGCTGCTGAGCAAGTCGGCGGCTTTCAACCCGTTGACCGCTTTTGCCGGTGTGGGCCAACTGGGTTTTTCGCCCATGTTGTTGGTGGCACACCCGAGCTTTCCGGCCAAATCGGTGACCGACTTGATTGCCCGCGCCAAGGCACAGCCGGGGCAAATCAACTACGGCTCAGGCGGCATCGGCACCACACCCCACATGGCGGGCGCCTTGCTCGAACTCAGCACCGGCATCCAAATGACCCACGTGGCTTACAAAGGCGAGCAACCCGCCTTGACCGATGTGATGGGCAACCAAGTGCAGTGGATGTTCTCCAACCTCCCTGCGGCCATGCCCCTGGTCAAGGGCGGCAAGTTGCAGGCGTTGGCCATTTCCAGTTTGTTGCGCAACCCCACCGCGCCCGACATCCCCACCCTGGCCGAAAGCGGTGTTCCAGGCTTTGAAGCCGCCACCTGGTTTGTCATCGTGGCCCCCAAAGAAACGCCCAAGGCGGTGATGGACAAAATGAATGCGGACTTGGTCAAGGCCTTGGACAACCCCAAGCTGCGCCAAAAGCTTGAAGCCCAGGGCCTGACCCTGCAAAAAAGCACGCCCGCTCAAGCCGACAAATACATCGCCAGCGAGCACGACAAATGGGCGCGGGTGGTCAAGGCTTCCAACATCGCCACCGATTAGGCGGGCGTGAACTGAGTCAAGCGGCATGCCCACCACCATGACCACCCCTGTCCAATGGGCCGCTGCCCTCTTGTTTGCGCTGGCCATCGCGCACACCTTTTCCACCAGCTACTTTGAACGCTTGGCGCACCAGCGCCCAAGGCATGCTGGGCTGTGGCACTTGCTCGCCGAGGTTGAAGTGGTGTTTGGCTTTTGGGCCTTGGTGCTGACCATCACCATGATGGTGTTGCAGGGCACGGAGGCCACCACGCGTTACATCGACTCGCGTGATTTCACCGAACCCATGTTTGTCTTTGCCATCATGGTGATCGCGGGCACGCGGCCCGTGTTGCAAACCAGCTCTGCGGTGGTCAACGGGCTGGCGCGCCGATTGCCTTTGCCAGGCAGCATGGGCGACTATGTGGTGATTTTGTTTTTCGTGCCGTTGCTGGGCTCGTTCATCACCGAACCCGCTGCCATGACCTTGGGGGCCTTGATGCTGTCGGAGCGGTTTTTTGCCCGCGGCATTTCAGTGCGCTTGAAATATGCCACCTTGGGTGTGCTGCTGGTCAATGTGTCCATTGGCGGCACCTTGACGCCGTTTGCCGCACCGCCCGTGTTGATGGTGGCGTCCACTTGGGGCTGGGACTTGCCCTTCATGCTCAGCCACTTTGGCGCCAAGGCAGCCCTGGCGGTGCTGGTCAATGCGGTGGCCGTGGCGGTGGTGTTTCGCCAAGACTTGGCCGCCCTGCCGCCCATGGCCGACACGACCCAGGCCAAGCCAGTACCAGGGGTGTTGTGCGGGGTGCATTTTTTGTTTTTGGCGGGTGTGGTGGTGTTTGCCCACCACCCACCGATGTTCATGGGTTTGTTTTTGTTCTTCATGGGGGTGGCGCATGCCTACGAGCGCCACCAAGATCGGCTGATGCTGCGCGAAGCTTTGTTGGTCGCGTTTTTCCTGGCCGGCTTGGTGGTCTTGGGTGGGCAGCAGCAATGGTGGTTGCAGCCCGTGCTGCTGGGGCTGGACAGCGATGCGGTGTTTTGGGGGGCGGTGGTGTTGACGGCGTTCACCGACAACGCGGCGTTGACCTATTTGGGCAGCCTGGTCGATGGGCTCTCGGACGCTTTCAAATACGCATTGGTTGCCGGTGCGGTCACCGGTGGCGGCTTGACCATCATTGCCAATGCGCCCAACCCGGCGGGCATCGCCATCTTGCGCGGGCACTTTCGGGATGAAACGGTGCACCCCTTGTGGCTGCTGTTGGCGGCCTTGCCACCCACGCTGGTGGCGGTGGTCGCCTTTCACCTGACCTGATGGACCTGGCGCTGCATGGCGCGCCAGGGTAGCGCCGCGTTCAGCGCACGGCGGTGCTTTGGTGCTCCAAGCGGCTGAGCAAGCGCACCACCGGCCACAGCAGCACCAGGTACATCAGCGCGGCCAGCACGATTGGTGTGGGGTTGTAGGTCAGGGCCTGGGCTTGGCGGGCGTTGTTGAGCAGCTCGGGCAGGGCCACCACGCTGGCCAAGGCGGTGAGTTTGATCACCTCCAGGGTGTTGCTGATCAACTCGGGCAGCACATTGCGGGTGGCTTGCGGGATGATCACATGCCACAGCGCTTGGGCGCGGTTCAAGCCGGTCGAGCGCGCCGCCTCCATTTGGCCCCGTGGCACGCTCTCCAGCCCCGCGCGAAACACCTCGCCGTAGTAGCTCGAGGTGTTGAGCAAAAAGCCCAAGGCCACGGCGACAAATTTGGGCAGGTCAATGCCCAAAAACGGGATGCCAAAGTAAATCAATATCAGCAGCACCAGCGGCGGGAAGGCGCGGAAAAAGTCCACATACACCACCGTCGTCCAGCGCAACCAGCGCGGCCCTTGGTTGCCGGCCAAGGCCACCGCCAAACCCCCGGCCAGGCCCATGGGCACCACGGTGAGCGACAGCAGCAGCGTCATCCACAGGCCCTGCAGCAAAAACGGCCACACCTTTTCGATGATGTCGGGGTTGAAGAAAACGTTGATCAAGTTGTCCATGGCTCAGCGCTTCCAGTTGAAGCGTGTTTCGACCCAGCGGCCCAACACCACAAAGGGGATGAACAAAATCAAATACGCCACCGCGCCCATCACCAAAGGCGTGGCGTTGCCGGCCTCGCTGGACGCGGCCGATGACACATTGAGCACCTCGTGCAGCGCCACCACCGAGCCCAGCGCTGTGCCCTTGGTGATGGCAATGGTGCGGTTGGTCAGCGGCGGCACGGTCATGCGCACGGCTTGCGGCAAGATCACATGGACCAAGGTGGCCCAGGCGCCCAAGCCGGTGGAGCGGGCGGCTTCCCATTGGCCTTTGGGGATGGCCAGCATGCCAGCCCAAAAAATTTCTTCGGTGAACGCCGCCAGCACCAAGGACAGCGCCAGCCAAGTGGCGGTGAAGGCGCTCATCGACAGCTCGATGTAGGGAAAGGCAAAAAACAACAAAATAATCACCACCAGCGGCGGCAAGGCGCGAAAGATGTCGGCAAAGGCGACGATGAAGGCATTGACAAACCGCACATGCTGGATGCGCAGCACCGCCAAGGCCAAACCCAGCACCAAGCCCGTGGCAATGACGCACAGGCCCAGGCCAACGGTGAGCAACATGCCATCGAGCATGGGCGCGACATAGCGCGCCGCCACCTCGGCATTGAAGAAGCTGGATAAAAAACGGTCCAGCGAGGACAGGGGGGCGGTGCTGTTCATGGGCGCTAGCGTTGGCCCAGGGAGGTCAAAAACTCGCGCAAGCGCGGGTGTTGGGGTGTGTCAAAAATCGCTTGCGGGCTGCCCTGCTCGACGATTTGACCCTGGTCCATGAACACCACATGGTCGGCCGCCGCGCGGGCAAAGCCCATTTCGTGGCTGACCACCACCATGGTCATGCCCGACTCGCGCAACTCGCGCATCACCTGCAGCACACTGCCCACCAATTCGGGGTCGAGCGCGCTGGTGGGCTCATCGAACAACAAAATCTTGGGCTTGAGCGCCAGCGAGCGGGCAATGCCCACGCGCTGTTGCTGGCCGCCCGAGAGCTGGCCGGGGTAGGACGCGGCTTTGTCGGTCAAGCCCACCCGGGCCAGGGCTTGCAGGCCCTCGGCTTCGGCTTGGGCCTTGCCCATTTTTTGCACCTTGCGCAAGGCCAGGGTGACATTGCCCAGTGCCGTCATGTGCGGGTACAGGTTGAACGACTGAAACACCATGCCCACTTGTTGGCGCAAGTCGTTCAGGTTGACACCCGACAAGGTGATGTCTTGGCCATCGACCCACACCGACCCCGACTGCGGCACCTCGAGCAAATTGCAGCAGCGCAGCAAGGTGCTTTTCCCCGAGCCCGAAGGCCCGATGATGAACACCAGCTTGCCCGTGGGGACGACCAGGTCCACCCCGTGCAGCACGGCCAGGGGGCCGTAGGCTTTGCGCAGTTCGCGCAACTCCAGGGCGGGCCTCATGCCAGGCCCTGTGCCAACCAAACCGTGCCCATCAAGAGCATTGCGGCGTGACGGGGGTGGCGTCATAGCCGGGCATGCCGACCACGCCATGACCTGGAGAGACCTTGACGGCGGCCGAATCAGCGGCGGGCTTGCTGCCAAACCACTTCTCGTGCAAACGGGCAAAGGTGCCGTCCATCTTCATGCATTTGACGGCGTTGGACAGCACAGCGCGGCCGGCCTTGTCGTCGAGGCGCAGCGGAATGGCCCAGACCAAACCGGTTTTGATGGTGTAAGTGGTTTTGACCAGTGGGTTTTGCTTGGCCGCCCAGGCCACCACGGTGTTGCCGGCCAAATTGGTTTGGGCGCGGCCCGACAAAACGGCTTGCACGGCATCGGCATTGGTGTCGTAAATGTCGTACTTGAAGCCGTACTTGGCCATGTTGTCTTTGGCCCAGGTTTCGTAGGCCGAGCCTTTGTTGACCGAAATGGTCTTGCCCTTGAGTTCCTCCAAGCTGGTGATTTCAGCGTCCGACTTTTTCACCAAAAACTGGAAGTCGGTGTCCAGGTAACCCTCGGTGAACAGCATTTGTTCAGCGCGCTGGGGGGTCACGGTGGTGGGGGCGGCGATCCAGTCGTATTTCTTGGCGTTCAAGCCGGGGATCAGGCCCGAAAACTGGGTGCCTTCGACGTTGACCGGGCGCTTGAGGCGCTTGCCAATTTCCATCGCCATGTCGACGTTGAAGCCCTCAATGGTGCCGTCCAACTTGCGCATGGCATGGGGCGCAAAAGTGGCGTCGACGGCGGTTTGGATGGTTTGCGCCATGGCGGCACCGCTGAACACGGCGGACAAGGCCAGGGCCAGTCCTGTGAGTTTGGTTTTCATGCAGACACTCCTTTGGTGGTTAAAAAATAAAACGATCAGCCCAGCGGCTTGCCCGCACCCACGCGGTCAACGATGAGTTGGTAGTGCTCGGGGCGGCGGTGCTTGGCAAAGTTGAACACGTGCTGGCGGAAGGTGTCGCCCAAGGCCAGGTCGCAGTGGTGGAAGATGAGTTCGTCTTCTTCGCTGGCGCTTTGTGCCACCACCTCACCGGTGGGCGACACAATGGCCGAGCCCGCAATCATGTGAAAGCCGTCTTCGGCGCCGCACTTGGCCGCAGCACCCACCCACAAGGCGTTTTCGTGCGCATGGGCTTGCAGCAGCAACAGGTGGTGGAACATCCGCAGGTGCGGCGGCTCGCTCCAGTGGATGTTGTGCGAAGGGGTGTTGTAGCCCAACACCACCACCTCGGCGCTTTGCAAGCCCATGACGCGAAAGGTCTCGGGCCAGCGGCGGTCGTTGCAAATGCACATGCCCATGCGGGTGTCCATGGTGTCCCACACCTTGAAGCCTTCGTTGCCCACTTGGAAATACTTTTTCTCCAGGTGTTGAAACGGCGCGGCCGGTTTGTGGTCGTCGTGGCCGGGCAGGTGCACCTTGCGGTAGCGACCGACGATGTGGCCTTGGCGGTCCACGATGATGGACGTGTTGAAGCGCTCGCGCTCAGGGGTCAGTTCGGCGTAGCCCAGGTAAAAGCCAATGCCATATTGGCGCGCCAAATCAAACAGCGGTTGCACATCGGCATTGGGCATGGACGCTTCAAAGTAGCGGTCGATCTCGGCCTCGTCGGTCATCCAGTAGCGCGGGAAAAACGTGGTCAGCGCCAACTCGGGAAACACCACAAAGTGGGCGTGGCGGGCGTGGGCCTCTTTGAGCAATTCGATCAAGCGGGCCACCACGGCGGCCTTGCTGTCGCGCAAGTGGATGGGGCCGAGTTGGGCGACGGCCAGGGGGAAGGGGCGTTTCATGACAGTTTGGGCAGCAAAGATTTGAGAAAACCCGCCGAGCCAGTGCTGGCGGGGGCGTTGACCAAGGGGCCGGGCTTGCCACGGGCGATGAACTCGCCGCTGCCACGGGCCACTTGCAATTCATTGTGCGCGATCACCACCCGCCCACGGTTGATCACCGTGGTCGGCCAGCCGGTCAGGCTTTTGCCCTCGTAAGGGGTGTAGCCCACGCGGTCGTGCAGCATGTGGGTGCTGACCTGGGTTTGGCGCAGCGGGTCCCAAATGGCGATGTCGGCGTCCAAGCCCACCGCGATGCGGCCTTTGCGGTGCGCCAGGCCATACATCTGCGCGTGGTCGGTGGATGTCAAGGCGACAAACTTCTCCAGGGTCATGCGACCGGTGTGCACCCCTTCGGAGTACAGCAGCGGCATGCGCAGCTCGATGCCGGGCACGCCATTGGCCATGTCTTTGAAAGTGGTCTTTTCGCCTTTGGGCAGCTTGCCCGATTCGTCGTAGCGGTAGGGCGCATGGTCGGAGCTGAACACCTGAAACGTGCCGTCCAACAAACCAGCCCACACCGCTTCTTGCGAGGCGGCGTCGCGCGGGGGCGGGCTGCAGCAAAACATGGCGCCTTCCAAGCCCGGGCGGTCAATGTCGTCTGCGGTGAGGAACAGATATTGCGGGCAGGTCTCGGCAAAAATGCGCGCCCCCAGGGTTTGGGCATGGCGAATGTGGCGCACCGCCTCGATGCCCGACACATGCACGATCAACACCGGCACATCGAGCAAGCGCGACAGCGCAATCACCCGGTGGGTGGCTTCGCTCTCGGCCAGCGGGTCGTGCGACACCGCATGGAACTTGGGCGCCACATGGCCGTTGTCGAGCAGCCGCTGGGCGATCCATTTGATGATGTCGTTGTTTTCGGCATGCACCATCACCAGCGCGCCTTCGCGCCCGGCGGTGTGCAGCACATCGAGCATTTGGCCGTCATCGAGCTTGAGCTTGTCGTAGGTGGTGTAGACCTTGAACGAGGTGTAGCCCTTGCGGATCAAATCGGGCAGGTCGTGTTGCAAGGCCTGGGGCGTGGGGTCCGAGACGATCAGGTGAAAGCTGTAGTCGATCACCGCTTTGGGGCCGGCACAGGCGTGGTAATCGCTCACCACTTTGGGGAGTGCCATGCCCCGATGTTGTGCGGCAAACGGGATGATGGTGGTGTTGCCCCCAAAAGCGGCGGCCACCGTGGCCGAGTCAAAGTCGTCAGCGGTCATCACCCCGTTGCTCGATATCTGCTCCACATGGCAGTGGCTGTCGATGCCGCCGGGCAACACCCAATGGCCGCTGGCGTCGATGTCTTGGCGACCCGCGGGCAGGCTCGGTGCCAGGGTGTGGATGAGGCCGTCGCGCACACCGATGTCGGCGCGCATGCGCCCATCGGCATTCACCACAGTGCCATTTCGGATGGTCAAGTCAAATTCTGTCAAAACAAACCTTCGAGATGCAAATGGAAAAAGGGGTCATTGTGGGTCAAGCGCCGACGGCACAGCCGAGCGACGCGTTCCATGCATCCATTGTGTGCGTAAGCATGAATCGGGCCTGCGACCATCGCACGGCTTTGGGGCGGTTGACACCGCTCATACCGGCGGCAGTTGGGCGCGTGGGTCGTGGCGTGCCAGTCGCGTGAGCAAATACTCCACTTCTTGGCGGGCGGTGGCGCTGAGCATGGCCGCCGGTTTGCGTTGCGCGTCGCTGGCCAGCAAACCGCGCCGCTGCATCACGTACTTGCGCACCGCCAGGCCAGCGCCTTGTTGTTGTTCATAGCGCAGCAAAGGCAGGTGGGCGTCAAACAAGTCGTGGGCTTGATCGCGCTGTCCCGCTTGGGACAAGCGCACCACGTCACACAGCATGTCGGGGAAGCAGTACCCGGTGTTGGCGCCATCGGCGCCGCGCGACATTTCAAAGTCCAGAAACAAACCGCCATTGCCACACAAGATGGCGATGTGGCGCATGCTGTTGTCCGCTTCAAAACGGCGCAAGGTGCTGATTTTTTCCAGCCCCGGCCAGTCTTCGTGCTTGAGCATCACGATGGAAGGTATCTCTTGCACCATGGTGCGGATCACGCTGGGGCTCATTTGCACCGCAAACGACAGCGGGTAGTCTTGCACCACGATGGGCACATCCGGGCCCAAGGCGTCGGCCGCTTGGCGGTAGTAGTTGATCACCTGGTCATCGGTGCGCAAGGTGTTGGGTGGGCCAATCATCACGGCGGCGGCACCGGCCGCCATCACCTCTTGGGTGAGCGCATGCATGGAGGCAAAGCCCGGCGAAGACACGCCCACAATCACCGGCAAGCCCGGGGCGCGGCGGATCATTTGGGTGGTGATGGCCACGCTCTCGCTGTGCGACAACTTGGGCGCTTCGCCCATTTGCCCCAGCACCGTCACGCCGGTGGCGCCGCAAGCCACATAAAAATCGGTCAGCCGATCCATCGACGCCGTGTCAATGCGGCCATCGGGATGAAAGGCGGTGGGGGCGATCGGAAAAACGCCTTGGGCGGCAGGGGTCAACAACATGGGGGCTCCATCAAACAGGTCTACAAATCAGTATAGCCACAGCCCCACGGTGCGATTTGGCGGGCTGATGGGCAGATAAGATGTATCCAGGAGAAAATCAAGATGCTCAAAACCCACGGACGCTACGACTACTCGGCGATTTCGCGCCGCCCCGATTACAGCTGGCCTGGCGGCAAGCGCCTGGCCGTGCACCTGGCCTTGAATGTGGAGCACTTTGCCTTTGGCGAAGGCCTGGGCAACGACTACGCGGTGCCACACCCCCAGCCCAACACGCGCAGCTTTGCCTGGCGCGATTACGGCAACCGGGTTGGGGCGTGGCGCTTGCTGGAGTTGGCTGACGCCTACCAACTGCCATTGGGCCTGCTCACCAACACCGAGTTGTACGACTATTGCCCCGAGATGGTTCAGGCCTTCAGCGCCCGTGGCGACGAAATCGTCGGGCACGGCCGCACCAATGGCGAGCGCCAAATCGACATGTCGGTGGACCAGGAGCGCGCGTGCATCCAAGAGGTGTCGCAAAAAATATTCGACCATGAAGGCGTGCGCCCCAAAGGCTGGCTGGCGCCCTATATTTCGCAAACCGTTGATTCGTTGGACCTGCTCAAAGAAGCCGGGTTTCGTTACATGATGGATTGGTCACTGGACGACCAGCCGGTGTGGTTTCGCACCCAGCACGGGCCGATTTTGTCGGTGCCGTATGCCCACGACCTGAACGATTCGCTCGAATGCGTCTCGCGGCGCACGCCGTCGCAATTGTTTTGCGAAAACCTGGTCGACCAATTCGACGAAATGCTGCACGAATCCGAGCGCCGCCCGCTGGTGATGCCCATCGTCTTGCACAGCTTCATCATGGGCCAGCCCTATCGGTTGCGCCAATTTCGCCGGGTGGTGGAGCACATCTTGAAGCACCGCGATCAAATTTGGCTCACCCGCCCGGGCGAGATTTGCGACCACATTGAATCCTTGCCCGCCGGCACCGTGCCGGGCGCGCCATGAGCGGCGCGCAGCGGGGCGACGCTGCCCACCTGGGCGCGGCCGAAGCCGTGCGGCGCATCGCCCGGGGCGAGCTCAGCGCCCAAGCCTTGGCCGAAGCCTGTGTGGCGCGGGCCACTGCGCACGAGGCCCAACTGCATGCCTGGGCCCATTTGGCGCCGGAGGCGGTGATCGCGCAAGCGCGTGCGCTGGACGCCCAAACCACGCCCAAAGGTGTGTTGCACGGGGTGCCGGTGGCGGTCAAAGACATCTTGGACACCGCCGACCTGCCCAGCCGCTATGGCTCGCCCATTTACGCCCAACACCAACCGCTGGCCGATGCCGCGTGCGTGGCCCAAACCCGCGCCGCTGGGGGTCTGGTGATGGGCAAAACCCACACCACCGAGTTCGCCAGCATCCACCCCGCACCCACGGTCAACCCACACCGCGCGGGCCACACACCGGGTGGGTCTTCCAGCGGGTCGGCCGCTGCCGTGGCCGACTTTCAGGTGCCCCTGGCCTTTGCCACCCAAACTGCAGGATCGACCATTCGACCGGCCGCGTTTTGTGGCGTGGTGGGCTACAAGCCCAGCTTCAACCGCATCAACCGCGCTGGGCTGAAGTTCTCTGCCGAGTCGCTCGATACCATTGGTTTGTTGGCGCGCCATGTGGAAGATGTGGCTTTGTGGGCCCAGGCCTTGATCGGCCAAGCCCCCGCCGCCTTGCCAGTGGCGCCACTGCGCGTGGGCTTGCACCGCACCGCCCTGTGGGGCCAGGCCAGTGACAGCGCCCAGCAGGCCTTGCTCGACGCCGCCCAGCGTTTGCAAGCGGCCGGGGCCAGCGTCAGCGATGTCAGCTTGGATGGTGACTTCACCACCTTGTACGAAGCCCAAGGCGTGGTGATGCGCTGCGAGACCGCCCGCGCCACCGCCTGGGAAATGGCGCACCGGCGCAGCCAATTGAGCGGCGAATTTTTGCGGCGCTTGGAGCAAGGCATGGCCACGCCGCACAGCCAATACCTGGAGGCACTGGCCTTGACACGCCATTGCAGCGCCCAGCTGGAGGCCACCTGGCAACACTGCGATGTGCTGCTCAGTTTGAGCGCGCCGGGCGAAGCCCCCGAGGGTTTGCACAGCACCGGCGACTCGGTGTTCAACCGCAATTGGACGTCATTGGGTTTGCCCTGTGTGCACCTGCCCACGGCGGCGGGACCGCAAGGCTTGCCTTTGGGGGTGCAGTTGATTGGGCCGCTGGGCAGCGACGTGGCCCTGCTGGGCGCGGCCCTGTGGGCCGAGTCGGTGTTGGTGCCGCACTACCCCTTGCGCGACCACCTGCGCTGAAAGCGCGCGGGCTTACAGCCGGCCTTGGCTGCGAATGGCGGCCAAGTACTCGGGGCTGCCCTCGGCAACAAACTGATCGCGGGTGGTGACGTAGCGGTCGGCATACAAGCGGCCCACCGGAAAGTAGTGATCCATGTTGACCCGCAAGGTTTCGGGGTCAAACACGCCTTCGTGGCTGTGCAGCCACACCACTTGGCCAATGATGAGTTGGCGCAGCGGGCTGATGTCGATGGTTTGGTACAGCTTGCACTCGAGCGCCACCGGCGACTCAGCGATGCGCGGTGCCGCCACCGCGCGCGAGGGCAGGGTGGTGAAGCCCACAGCAGTGGCCTCGCTCTCATCGCTGGGAAAGTCGCGCGAACACGCGTGCATGCGCTCGGCCGTGGCTTCGTCCACCAGGTTGACCACAAACTCGCGCTGCAAGGCGATGTTGTGCGCCGTGTCTTTGGCCGCACCGCCGGGCTTGCGCTCGATGCTCAAAATCAAAATCGGCGGGTCGTCGCCCATCAGGTTGAAAAAGCTGAAGGGCGCGGCATTCACCACGCCTGCCTCGTTCAAACTGGTGACCAAGGCGATCGGGCGCGGCACCACCACACTGACCAGCAGCTTGTAGCACTGGCTCGGGGGCATGGTGGAGAAGTCAAATTCCATGGGCGGGCTTTCGGTTCAGGGCAGTTGGGCGGTTTGCTCGAGTTGCCACAGTTGTTGCAGCAGTTGGCGCGCTGGCGCGTCACCAATCACCGGCGCGGCCAGCTCGATGAATTTGCCGTCCAAATCGGCATCGGTCAGCGGGTCTTCGGGGTCGCCCTTGCGGTTGGGTTGGAAGAACACATCCTCGCGCCCATCGCGCGTGACCAAGCGCACCCGCGCCGCGCGTTGCCCAGGAAAGCCCGCGTCGATTTGCGCGTCCGCGCGCAGGCTCAAGCGCTGCATCAAGCCGCGCACCTGTGCGTCGGCCAAACGCTCGGGGGTGAAGGCGGCCAAGCGCACGCTGCCATGCACCAAGGCGCTGGCCACCACAAACGGCAGGCTAAAGCGCGCTTCGGCGGCGGTTTGGGGGTTGGGGTTGCCCGCCACGTCCAGCGCGGGTTGATAGGTTTCGATGTGCACCTCGGCCAAATCTTTGGCGTCAACCCCCATGCGCTGTTGCAAGGCCAGCGCGCCGTCGATAGCGGCAAAGGTGTGGCCACAGCAGGCATGGTTTTTAAAAGTCATGTGTTGGATGTTGAACACCTGCCCCAAGTCGCCCAGCATCGGCATCCAGTTGGGGCCACTGCCCATGGCCACGCCCATGCCGGCCTCGCCTTCCAAAATGTCCAGCGAGCCGGTCACACCGGCGCGGGCGGCTTGCGCGGCCAACACACCGGCCTCGGCGGCGCGGCCCGCATGCAGGGGCTTGGACATCGAGTCCATGCGAAAGGCCTGCTGCAAACCAGCCGCAAAAGTGCCCACCGTGGCCATCGCGTGGGCATAGGCGTTGGGCGGCAAGCGGTACAAGGTGGCGGCCGCTGCGGCCGCGCCAAAGCTGCCCACGGTGCCGGTGTTGTGCCAATGCTTGTAATGGGCGCGGCCCAAGGTGGCGCCGATGCGGGTGGAAATTTCGTAGCCCGCCACCACTGCGCGCAGCAAGTCCAGGCCCGAGGCATGGGTCTCTTGGGCCACCGCCCAAGCGGCGGCAATGGTGGGCGCACCCGGGTGGTAAATGGCTTCGCGGTAAATGTCGTCAAACTCCACCGTGTGGGCGGCGGTGCCATTGATCAAGGCAGCGGTGCGGGTGGAGGCAGCGCGGCCCAGCGCCAAGCGGGCGCGGCCATGGTCCAAGTCGTCGGCCAAGGCCTGCTCCAGCAGGGTGGGCGGCTCGCACACCGCGCCGGGCAGCAAGGCGGCATACCAGTCGATGACGGCGCGCTTGGCATGGTGCAGCACCTCGGGGGACAGGGGCGCGGTGGACAACTGAGCGCCATAAGTGGCCAGCGATTCGATGATGGTCATGGCAAGGGTGGGGAAGTGGAAGTGGGGTGGGGTTTGGGCGGCCAGGTTGCTGGGCAGGCCCGAGCTCAAGGCACAGCTTAACAAGCCCAAGCGTCCCGCGAGCGACAGCCCCGGGTGGGCCTGGGGCGGGGTCGTGTGGGCGGGGCACAGGGCCTGCGCCAAAACCTTGTCAGAATCGCCCGCTTGACCACAGGAATTTGGCATGGATTTCAACTTAAAAGAAGAGCACGACAGTTTTGCCCAAGCGGTGCGGCGCTTCGCGCAAAACGAACTGGCACCTGGCGCATTGGCGCGCGCCCATTCAGCGGCCTACCCCACCGATGTGGCCAAGGCCTTGGCCCGCCAAGGTTTGCTTGGCATTGCCTTTGACGAGCGCGACGGTGGCCAAGGCGGCAGCTTGATGCACGCGGTGTTGGCCATCCAAGAGGTGGCCCTGGCGTGCCCCAAAAGCGCAGACATCGTGCAAGCGGGCAACTTTGGCCCCATTCGCACCTTTGTGGAATACGCCAGCCAGATCCAAAAAGCGCGTTACTTGCCGGGCTTGCTCAAGGGCGAGCAAGTGATCTGCCTGGGCATGAGCGAGCCCGAAGCCGGCTCGGCGGTGACCGAGTTGGTCACCAGCGCCACCCTGGAGGGCGACGAGGTGGTCATCAACGGCAGCAAGGTGTTTTCCACCCACAGCCCGCATGCGTCTTTGTTTTTGATTTATGTGCGCTTTGGCCCCGGGGTGGACGGCATTGGCTCGGTGCTGGTGGAGCGCGGCACGCCTGGGTTCTCCATTGGCGAGCCGTCCAACTTCATGAGTGGCGAGCAGTGGAGCCAGTTGTATTTTGAAAACTGCCGCATCCCGGCCAGCCAGGTGTTGTTGGGCATTGGCGGGTTCAAAAAGCAAATCGCCGGCTTCAATGTGGAGCGCTTGGGCAATGCCTCGCGCTCGCTGGCATTGGGGCGCTACTGCTTCAATGTGGCGCGTGAACATGCCTTGATCCGCAAGCAGTTTGGCCGCCCTTTGTGCGAGTTCCAAGGTTTGCAATGGAAGTTTGCCGACATGGCCTTGCAGTTGGAGAGCGCGCAGTTGATGCTCTACAAAGCCGCGATGGAGGGCGAGGGCGGTGCCCTGCCCAGCGCCCACAGCACGGCCATGGCCAAGCTGGCGTGCAACCAAGCGGGCTGGGCGGTGGCCAACGAGGCCATGCAGGTCATGGGTGCCACGGGTTACAGCCAAGAGACCTTGGTGGAGTACTGCGTGCGCCGCACCCGGGGTTGGATGATCGCGGGGGGCTCCATCGAGATGCTCAAAAACCGCATCGCCGAAGGCGTGTTTGAGCGCTCGTTTTCGCAACGCCCGCCCAAAGCCGCATGAGTGCCGCCCCACCAAAGACGGGACCCGTTCAGCCCCGATTGCAAGGCGCCGAGTTGGCGCGGGTGCTGTTGTCGCCCCACAGCGTGGCGGTGGTGGGGGCGTCGGACGACGCCAGCAAAACATCGGGCCGCCCGCTGACATTTTTGCGCCAAGCCGGTTTTGCGGGGCGCATTTACCCGGTCAATCCGCGCCGTGCCCAGGTGCAGGGCGAAACCGCTTGGCCCGACTTGGCCAGCCTGCCCGAAGTGCCCGAGCATGTGTTTGTCATCACCCCCACAGACACCGTGATCGACACGGTGCGCGAATGTGCGCGTTTGGGTGTGCGCTTGGTCACGGTGCTGGCCAGTGGGTTTTCCGAAGCGGGTGCCGAGGGCTTGGCGCGTGAGCAGGCCTTGCGCGACATCTGCCGCGAAAGCGGTATCCGCCTCATCGGGCCCAGCAGCTTGGGCGTGGTCAACCCGCGTGCGCGCATGCCCCTGACCGCCAACGCCGCATTTGCCGAGCCCGACATGCCGGTGGGCGAGGTGATGGTGGTGTCGCACAGCGGCAGCATGATCGGTGCCCTGGTCTCGCGCGGCCGCGCCCGGGGTGTGGGTTTTGCCAGCTTGGTCTCGGTGGGCAACGAGGTCGATTTGAGCGTGGGCGAAATCTGTGCCGCCACCTTGGACGACCCGCAGATCAAGGGTTATGTGCTGTTCTTGGAGAGCTTGCACCACGGCCAGGCCTTGCGCGCATTTGCTTTGGCCGCGGCCGAGCGTGCCAAGCCAGTGGTGGTCTACAAATTGGGCCGCTCCAGCGTGGCGGCTGACATGGTGCAAAGCCACACCGGCGCCTTGGCCGGTGAGGACGACATCGCCGACGCCTATTTCAAAGACAGCGGCATGGCGCGGGTGGACATTTTGGAATCCTTGCTCGAAGCCCAGGCCTTGGCGGTGCGCTGGCCCTTGTTGAACGCGGTGCAGCCCTTGCGCCGTGTTGGCGTGGTCACCACCACGGGCGGTGGTGCGGCCATGTTGGTCGATCAACTCGGCATTCGCGGTGTGGTGGTCGAGGCGGCCAGCGCCGAGACCTTGCAACGCTTGCACGCCCTGGGCGTGGCTGTGAACCCAGGCCGGGTGCTGGACCTGACCTTGGCCGGCACCCGCTACGCCGTGATGAAAGCCGCCTTGGACGTGATGCTGGCAGCCCCCGAATTTGACGCGGTGGTCGCGGTGGTGGGCTCATCGGCGCGGTTTCAGCCGCAGTTGGCGGTGCAGCCCATCATCGACAGCGCCGCGCACAGCAAGCCCCTGGCGGCCATGATCGTCCCCGACGCGCCCCAAGCCATCGCCCAGCTCACCGCCGCCCAGGTGCCGTGCTTTCGCACGCCCGAGTGCTGCGCCGATGTGATCGCCGCCTTGGTGTCGCGCCGCGCCCCTGCGGTGCGCGCGGCCTTGGCCGCACCCGGCCCAACGGCCCCAACAGGCACTTGGTGGCAGGCCCATGTGCCGGTGCCCACACCCTTGCGCACTTGGTCCGAGCGCCAATCGCACGCTTGGCTGGCGGCCTTGGGTGTGCCTTCAGCAGCGTCGGTGGCGGTGTCTGCCGAAGGGCCGGTGCCCTTGCCCCTGCCGTTTGCTTACCCGGTGGCGGTGAAGGCTTGCTCGGCGCAGCTGGCACACAAAAGCGAGCATGGCGGCGTGGTGTTGGGCGTGACCGACGCGCAGGGCTTGCGCGTGGCCATGGAGCAAGTGAAAACCAATGTCGCCCGCCACGCGCCGCTGCCAGCGGACTTTGAAATCTTGGTCCAGCCCATGGTCAAAGGCTTGGCCGAGGTGTTGTTGGGCTTCAAGCGCGACGCCGAC
>CANFPJ010000052.1 GCA_947448885.1 Comamonadaceae bacterium | reverse complement strand
CCCGGCGGCATGCTGATGAATTTGATGTGGGTGGTGGGCATTTCACTCGGTGGCGGCTTTGCCTTGCGGGTGTGGGCCACGCCCGCACGCATCGAACAAAACGCCTCTGCCTGGACCTTGTGCATGGTGCTGTTGATGGTTTTTATCGCTCTGGGCGTGACCCATGGCTTGACGGCACAAATCACCCAGGACCCTGCCCTGGTGTTGCAACTGCTGGCCTTGACGGCGCTGTTCAACTTGGCATGGCAGTGGGCGGGCTGGCAGGTGTTCAAGCGCCTGACGGTGCAAGCGGCCATGAGTGTGAGTTTGATCAGCGGCTTTCGCAATGTGGCCGTGTTGCTCGGCCTGGTGCTGGGCCATGTGACCCCCGATTTGCAGTTGATGCTGGTGATGGCCCAAATTCAGTTGTTTGTTTTGCCATCGGTGATGAAATATTTTTACCTGCGCATGGGCTTGACGCCCACCCCTTGAACGCATTTGCTGGAGCCTGCCATGAACCCCCACGCCATCCCCCCGACCGACAACCCCTTGACCGCCTGGGCGCAACTGGTGTGCCGCTCGCGCTTTGAAAACCTCAGCCCACTGGCCGTGGCCAAAGCCAAGGTGTTTTTGATGGACACCCTGGCCTGCGGTGTGGCCGGACGCACCGGCCCCCATGCCCACGAGTTGGCGCTGGCCGCCCAGCAATGGGGCCAGGGTGACGAAGCCGTGGTGTGGGGCTCCCACCTGCGCGCGCCAGCGGCGCAAGCGGCGGTGATCAATGGCTACCGCATCCATGCCCTCGAGTGGGACTGCGTGCACGAACCCGCTGTGGTTCACCCGATGGCCACGCTGTTGCCCGCCTTGTTCGCTTTTTCAGAGCGCAGCGCTGCCGCCGGGCGGCCTGTCAGCGGCAAACAGTTTTTGCTGGCCATGAGCATGGGTGTGGAGATTGCAGCCACCTTGGGTGCAGCGTCCAAATCGGTGATGCGTTTTTTTCGCCCCGCCACCTGCGGCGGGTTTGGCGTGGTGGCGGGTTTGGGTGTGTTGGCCAGCTTGGACGAGGCCACGGTGATGAACGCCTTTGGCATCCAGTACGGTCAAACCTCGGGCACCATGCAAGCCCACGTGGAAGGCTCCATGCTGCTGGGCTTGCAAGTGGGCTTCAATGGCCGTGCGGGCCTGACATCGGTGGACTTGGCCATGGCTGGCATGACCGGCCCCCAAGACATCCTCACCGGCCCGTATGGCTATTACACGCTGTTTGAAACCGAGCACGACATCGCGCATTGGTGGCCGCAACTGGGCCAACAATGGCACATCACCGAGTTGTCGCACAAGCCCTTTCCCAGTGGTCGCCTGACCCATGCGGCGGTGGACGCTGTGCAACAAGCCGTGGCCGCCCTGAACTTTGGCCCGAACGATCTCAAGGCCATGCATGTGGGCGCGCCGCCCCTGACTTACCGCTTGGTGGGCCGCCCCGACATCCCCAACCCCAAGCCCAACTATGCGCGCTTGTGCATCCCCTATGTGGTGGCCGCCACGTTGTCGCACGGCACGTGCACACCCGCCTCATTTGCCCCGCAGCACCTGTCCGACCCCGGCTTGCATGCCTTGGCCAGCCGGGTGCAAGTCAGCCTGAACACCAACCCCGATGTGAATGCCTTGTGGCCACAGCAAATTCGCATCGAACTCCACGATGGCCGGGTGTGGGAGAAAGAAATCCACACCCCCATTGGTCACCCCAAAAACCCCATGAGCGATGCCGCCTGCGAGACCAAATTTCGCCAGTGTTGGGGCATCGCCGACATGCCAGCTTCTCAAGGCGATGCGCTGCTCAAGCTGATTGACGGTTTGGAATCGGTGGCCGACGTGAGTGACTTGACCCAATGCCTGGTGCGCACCCCTTGAGCGTTTGAACTCAGGCCAAGGTTTGCCAGGTTTTGCGCGGCGGAGACTTGACCTCCAACTGCTCGCAATCCTCCAAGGCCTCGCTGAAGTGATCGACCCCAGGGGGGTGGATCCAAGAGGTGCCGGCTTCGGCGATGAACTCCTCACCGCCAATGACCAAGCGCAAGCGGCCACGGATGAGGTAGGCCACGGTTTCGTGGTCCATGTGTTTGTGCACCGGGTCGATCAAGCCCTTTTCGCGAAACACGTGCAGCATCAAAATTTCGTTGCCCACCATCATGCGGCGCACTTCAATATTGCCTTGCGGTTTCGCGCCTTCCACCGAAGCCAAACGCTCCGGCGGGATTTGGTCTCGCACTGAAAAAAAGCCTTCGCTCAAAGCCATCAAACGGGAGGGGTCAGTCATGGTGGGTCTCCTGTGGGGGCGGCAGGATGGCTGCCGCCGGGTTAAAAAACAGTCGGCTTGAAACAGATGGTCATCACGCGTCCATGTGGAGGGCCTGCGCCATCAAATCGTCACGCCACATCGGGTGCGCCACGCGGGCGATGGCCTGGGCACGTTCGCGGGGGCTGAGGCCGTGCACATGGGCCACGCCATGCTCGGTGACCAAGCAGTGGTAGTCCTCCCCCCGCAACGCGGGTGGGCCATGCGCATCCAATTCAAACACCATGCTGCTGCGCTGCGCGGGGCCGTGCACCGAGCGCATGGCGATGATGGCCAAACCTTTTTTGGCCTGCATCGCCCCTTGGGCAAAATTGGGCAAGCCCCCGGGCAACGACATGCGCCGTGGGCCCACCCACTCGGCATTGACGCGGCCCATCAAATCGACCTGCAAGGCGCTGTTGATGGCGCAAAACCCATCCATCTGCGCCAACACCTGTGGCCCATGGGTGACATCGCAGGGGTGCATTTCCACGGCGTGGTTGCGGTGCATGTACCGGTACAAGTCGGCCGATCCGCCGGCCATGGTCGCCACACTCACGCCCGGCTTGAAGCGCTTGGTGCTGTTGTCCACCACCCCCGATTCCATCAAAGCTTGCATGCCGTCGGTGAAGATGCCGGTGTGCAAGCCCAGGTGGCGCAAATGGCCCAGCCGGGCCAACACCCCCTCGGGCAGCGAGCCCATGCCAATTTGGACCACAGCCCCATCGCTCAACAACCCGGCCACGTGCTCTGCGATGCGCTGATCGACCGCATCGGGTGCCACCACCTTGGCGGTTTGAACGGCATGGTTGGTGGGCACAAACCAATCGATGTGCTGTGCAGAAAACCGGCTGTGGCCACAGGTGTCGGGCATGTGGGGGTTGATCTCCGCCACCACACACCGCGCACTCGCCAAAGCCGCATGCATGAAGTCCACGCTGACCCCCAAAGACACCATGCCATCGGCATCCACCGGCGAGACTTGCAGCATCAACACATCGGCGCGCAAATCGCCATGGGCAAACCGTGCAGGCCAATCGAACACGGTGTGGCGCAGCAAGTTCAGGCTATCGGCCAAGGCCGCTTGGCGCAAACCCAAACCGGGCATCAAGCTCTCCACCTTCAAATGGGCCAGCGCCGCTGCACTGGCATAGGGCGCGTCCACCACGGGCATGGTGGCCAACACCTGCACGCCATGCAGCGCCGGGGCGTGCTGGGCCAGCATCTCAGCCAACAAGGGGGGTTGCGCATGGCCGCTGTGCAAAACCACGCGGGCATCCGCTGGCAAGGCATCGATCAAAGGGGCCATGGAGCGGAGTTCTTGCACGATGGAAGGCCTTCAGAAGGTCTTTGGCAGCCGCTGGCCGCGCACTCAGCTCACCAAGTCAAGGCTTGCTGGGCATAGGTGTGGCTGATTCGGCGGTTCAACACCGGGTCATGCAAGGTGAGCCGCATTTTTTCAGCCCAGCGGATGCCCTTGCCCTGCGCATTCGGGATGGCCCCCAAGGTGCCACACAACATGAAACTGCCTTCAGCGGCCTGGCCCGCAGGCCAAAAACCATCGCGCAGGCTTTGCAGCGGGCGGATGGCGCTGAGCAAGCCCTTTTGGTAGGTGACCCATTGGCCGCCCTCCCAAATCTCAGACTGCAATTGCAACTGGTCTTGGTGGCCTTGTACATCCGCCCAACGCCACACGGTGGGTGCCACGGGCTTGGCACACATTTGCTTGGACACGGCCACCGAATAACTCTCCACCTCGCGGTCGGTGTGGTCCGACCCCAGGCCCAGCCACCATTGGCCTTGGGCCATGAGCAACATGGGCTCAGCTTCACCGCTGGCGGTGAGGCCCAAGGTTTCGATGGTGCTGGCGGTGGTCAGCAGCGCCGCACTGGCACGGTAGTACAGCGGCACTTTGCTTGGGCGGGCAATGCCCAGTGCCGCCAACTCTTGGATGTGGTGTTCAATCGCTTCGGCATTGCGACCGGTCCACCCTGCAATCACAAATTGGACGGGCACCACCGACAAGGTGGCAGGCTCAGAAGCAGCGTTTTCCAATGGGGCCATGGTGAAGTGCAAAGCAGGGTTCATGGTGCAAAAGGGCCAGGGTTACATCAATTGAGCGGGCAACCACAGGGCAATGGCCGGAAACACCATCAACACCAAGATGGCAAACATGTACACCACCATGAATGGCATGACGCCCACAAACACATCGGTGATGGGCCCGGGTTGTCGCCGCATGCCTTGCAACACATACAACACGGTTCCATCGGGCGGGCTGATCATGGCAATTTCCACCAACATGGTGATGACGACACCAAACCAAATGGGGTCATAGCCCAGCGCCATGACCACGGGGAACAACAAGGGAATGGTGGTGATGACCATGGAGATGCCCTCCATGAACGTGCCCAGGGCCAAGTAAAACCCAATGATCACCAACATGATGGCCCAGCCCGGCAATGGCAAACCGGTCATGAACTTGGCCAACATTTGCGGAATGCCCAGCGACGACAAAATGTAATTGAGCAAATACGCGCCAAACAAAATCAAAGCAATCATCGAGGTGGTGCGCGCCGTCGAATCCATGGACTCGCGCAACATCTGCCAACTGAGCTTGCGATCGACCAGGGCCAGCACAATGCTGCCCGCCACCCCCAAGGCGGCTGACTCGGTGGGCGTCGCCCAACCGGCATAAATGGTGCCGAGCACCAAACCAATGAGCAGCAAGGTGGGGAACAAGTCAATCAAGCTCAACAGCTTGGCCGACAACGTCAAAGTGGTGCTGTTTTCCGCCGAAATTTTGAGCTTGATGCTGTAGTAAAAAATCACTGCCAAAAACAACACGACCACCAACACGCTGGGGCCAATGGCCGCCAAATACAAGGCGCCCACAGATGTCTCTGTGATCAGGCCGTAGATGATGAAGGTGATGCCCGGCGGTATGAGGTTGCCCAAAGCACCGCCCGCCGCCAAAGAGCCCAGCACCAATTTGGGCGGGTAATGGCTTTTCTCAAAATACGGCAAGGCCACCGAACCCATGGTCGCAGCGGTGGCCACGCTCGAGCCGGCGATGGCCGAGAACACCCCGCAAGCCATGATGTTGGTGTGCAACAAACCACCGGGCAAGCGCCCCACCCACACGTTCAGGGCGCGGTAGAGCCGGTCCGACAAACCAGCGCGCAACATGACTTCGCCCATCAGCAAAAACAAAGGCACGGACACCAACACAAAGTTGGTGGACGGTGCCCACAGCATTTCACCAATGAAGTTCCAAAACGGTCGGTCGGACAAACCAAAGCCGGCCAGCAATGCCAACACCGCCAGTGCCGCGCCGATGTACACCCCGCCAGCGAAAAAGGCCACGAAAGCCAGCACCACGCCCATCAACGCCCACCACGGGACGGCTTGTGACACTTGCACCGCCGCACCGCCACCCATCCAGGAAGACACGCCAATCACCAGCGCCAACAACAGGACAAATACAGCGGCAATCATGCGTGTCCCGTCGCCTTGGAAGGGGTCTGGGATTCGCCCACCGCCCTCAGGGTTTCGGCGGCTTCCTCTTCATAGTTGCGCGCATTCAGCATTTGGTCCATCTTTTCGGGTTGATTCCCCCACCACAGCACCAGGCTGCGGCAGGTGATGGCCACGGTGGCGATCAAGAACAAAACAAAGCCCAAAGCCCACAGGCCTTGGGGAATGATCAGCGGCACACGCATGCTCGACAAGTCGGTGGCGCCAAAGGTCCACGAGTCCATGGCAATCGAGTAAGCGCCCCACACAAAAAACGACACCGAGACCAGCAGGCAGCACAAGGAGAAAAAATGCAGCCATGTGCGCCAGCGCAGGGGGAATTTTTGGATCAACAAATCGATGCGCACGTGCGCCCGCTCGTACAAAGCGCCGGCCATGCCCCAGCTCATGCCCACCGCCATCAAATAACCCGACAACTCGGTGGTGGCGCCGCTGGAAAACCCCAGCAAGCGCCGCGCCACGATGTCAAAACAAATCAGCGCCGTGATGGCCAAATAGCACAAACCCGCCATCGACATGGCGCGGCGGTTGAGTGCGCCAATCCGCTCAAACACCTCAGCGGCCAAGCACGGGCTTGACGCCGGTGATGGGTTCAATCACCTCTTTGTACACATTGGCGCAACGGTCGCCGCAACGCTTGAACCAACCGGGCAACACATCTTCCGACAACTCTTTTTGCAGGGTGGCCACGATGTTGGCGGGCGCCTTGATTTCAATCATCGGCCGCTTGAGCAAGGTGTGCAGCTTGCACTGGTTGGCACGGCCCAAGTTACACGCAATGCCGTCATCGGTGGACTCGGTGCCCATGGCCCATTGCGCTTCTTGCACCGCGTTGAAAGTCTTTTCAAATTCGGCTCGGATGGCGGGCTCGAGTTTGTTCCACCAGGCCAGGTTCACAAAATAACCCGAGGTGGACCAAGACAAGGGGAAGTTGTACAGGTGGGTGGTGACTTCGGTCCACTTGGCACCGTTGCCCGAACCAGCGCCGGTGATGCCGCAATCGACCGTGCCACGCTCCAAAGCGGTGTAAACCTCACCAAAGGCGATGGATACGGGCTGACCACCCAGGCCCTTGATCAAATCACCGGCCGAGGGGCCGTTGGTGCGCACCTTCAAACCCTTGAGGTCTGCCAATGACGCAATGGCTTTGCGGCAAAACAGCATCTGGCCCGAAAAAGGATAGGTGGCGATCAGCTTGATGCCCATGCGCTCGAGTTCTTTGTTGGCCACCGGCATCATGGCGTCGGCCACGCGGCGCGCCTGTTTGACGTCGGCATTCATGCCGGCCAAATCAACGCCATCCAAAATGGGCACATCGCCCGACACCGTGGTCAACGGGGCGGCCGCGATGTCGACTTGGCCAGAACGCACCAAACGCAACACCTCTGGCCCACTCACATTGCGCTCAGGCCAAGAGGCCAGCACCATCTCGACACGGCCATTGGTGGCCTTGGCAATGCCATCGCGCAGCAGGGGCTGGTCCACCCGGGTGTACTGGGGAATGTTGGGGGAGGCTTGGGTGATGGCTTGAACAGTGATTTTTGCGCCTTGTGCCGCCGCTTGGGAGGCAAAGGTCAAGGCCACCAAGGCGCTGAGCAAAGCAGGGGAAGCTTTCATGGGAACTCCTGTGATGAAGAAATCAATGGGACATGAGTTGGTGATTCAGCAAATCAGTCACCAACATGGCGCCCGGCGCATGGGTGATCACCATGGGCAATTGGGCTTGTTGAACCACGGCTTGGGGTGTCACCCCACAAGCCCAAAAAACCGGCAACTCTTCGGGCAAGACCTCGGTGACGTCGCCATAGTCTGGGCGCATCAAGTCCGCAATGCCCAAGTCATGGGGAAGCCCGATGTGCACCGGCGCGCCATGCACCCGGGGCAAGCGCGCCGTGATTTGCACCGCCTCAATCGCGTCCGCAGGCTTCATCGGCCGCATCGACACCACCATCGGTCCTTGGAACACCCCCACCGACTGGGTGGGCACATGGGTTTTGAACATCGGCACGTTTTTGCCTTGCTGCACATGCCGCAAGGGGATGCCCGCATCCATCAATGCGCTCTCAAAAGAGAACGAGCAGCCAATCACAAAGCTCACCCAATCGTCCTGCCACAGGTGGCGGATGTCGGCCACCTCTTCGCTCAACACGCCGTTGCGCCACACCCGGTACATGGGCAAGTCGGATCGGATGTCGATGTCTTTGCCCAATGCGGGGAAGGCAAAGTCACCCGGTGCGGCCATGCCCAACACCGGACAGGGCTTGGGGTTGAGTTCGCAAAAGCGGGCAAAGTCGTCCGCGTGGGCTTTGGGCAAGATGACCAAATTGCCCTGCACATGGTCGCCCGCCAAGCCCGATGTGTGGCCACGCAACACGCCCAAGCGCGCTTGTTGGCGTATGGTTTGGGCGTGGGGGGTGTGGGCGGTCATGGGGTCCATGTGCTTTGAATGATTTGCCAGATATGACGAGTGATGCGCTGGAATTTAGCATACCCCCCATGGGCTCAACCCCCTCCAAACCCCTTGGTTTGAACACCCTTTTGCACCGCCATGGTGCGCGCCTCCTGGCTCACTGAAAGCGTGGTGCTCGCTTGGCCAAAAATGCGGCATAGCCCTCGGCAAAGTCCGGTCCGGCAAAGCAGTTTTCAAACCCGGCTTGCAAATCGGCATCGGCCTGCGGGGCAATGCCGGCAATCGAGAGGATGCTGCGCTTGGTGTGGGCGATGGAATGGCTGGAGTTGTTCAACCAGGGCTCGATGCACTGGCGCGCCACTTCGGCCAACTGCGCGTTGTCACAGCCCCGGTCGACCAAGCCGATGCGCAAAGCCTCTTCGCTGTCGAGCAAGCGGCCACTGAACAACATGTCTTTGGCACGCGCCGGCCCCACCAAGGCCACCAAGCGGCGGGTGTCGCTCAAGCTGTAGGCCGCGCCGATCTTGCTGGGGGTGATGCCCAAGCGGGCATCTTGCGCCACCACCCGCACATCACAAGCCAGGGCAATGCCACAACCGCCCCCCACACACGCCCCCTGCACCATGGCCAAAGTGGGCTTGGCCAAACGCTCCAGCGCGATTTGCGCTTGCTGCACTTTGGCGTTGTAGACACGGGTGCGCTCGGGGGTGGCATAGACCTGGGCAAATTCAGAGATGTCAGCACCGGCACAAAACGCCTTGGTGCCGGCGGCCTCGACCAACACCGCCTTGATCTGGGGCGCCGATGAAATGGTTTGCACATGCGCAAGCAACAGGTCCCACATGGCCTCGCTCATCGCATTGCGCACCTCAGGGCGGTTGATCAACACGCGTGCCAACGGCCCATCAAAAGCCAGACACAAAGGACCATCGGGGGTGGGCAAGGCTTGGTTGCCGTACCAAGCTTGCCAGGGCGAATCAGGCGTGTTCATGACAATTGGCTTTCTCAAAGGGTTTGGCAGATGCTCTCATAATGCCCATCTCTGTTGACCACTGGGCCCTGCTGCCATGACAAGCCTACACCACCACACCTTGGACGCACTCACCCAAGCCCATGCGCGGGCCCTGGCCAGCACAGACTTGGAATCCGCTTGGCACGAACTGGCCCAGTTTTGTGTGGCGCACCTGGGCGACGCCCAGGCCCACACCTTGCCCGGGGCCATGGCCGAGGGCCAAACGCAATACCAAATTTCGGGCTGCTTTGTGGTCACCCCCGACAAGCAGCACCACATGCTGGTGGGCAACGTCGGCTTTCCCGCAGAACAAGCGCGCTTGATGATCCCCTTGGACGGCGGCCACCCGGGCTGGGTCTACACCCACCGGCAAGACCTGCTGCTGGGCGACACGGCCCAAAGCACCACCGCCTTCAAGCAATACCTGAAAACCTCGCGAATGGGCTCGGCCATGTACTGCCCCATGCTGTGGCAGCAGCAATTCATTGGCATGTTTGTCATGGCCGCGCAGGCCAAACACACACTGCGCGAGTGCGACATGTCGGTCATGCGCTTAGTCGCGCACTTGGCCGTGGCGCTGTGGCATGCCCATGGCGGGCCCGCATGGCTGGCTGCTCACCACCCCCCAGAAAACGCGTTCCGGGTGGCGGCCGAAGGTTTAGACGACAGCGCCCAGCCCTGAGGCTTGAAAGGGTGAGACGCGGGCAAAGTGATCGGCAATCTGGCCCCGCGTGGCGACCCACACATCGGGTTGTTGCTTCACATAGGCCATGAACTTTCTCAAAGCACCAATGCGACCCGGGCGACCAATGATGCGCAAATGCAGGCCCAGCGACATCATTTTGGGTTGGTCCGCGCCCTCGCTGTGCAATTGGTCAAAGGTGGCCACCGCATAGTCCGTCCACATCGCGGGCGTGAAGCTCGGGTCCAACCAAAACTTCATGTCGTTGGTGTCCAGCGCATAGGGCACGATGACCATCGGCTTGGGGCCCTGGGCGGTGTCAACACGGTCCCAGCGCGGCACATCGTCGCTGTAGTCGTCCATGTGGTACGTAAAGCCCTCTTCGGCGAGCAAACGGCGTGTGTTGTCGGTCAGCAAATAACGCGACAGCCAGCCGCGTGGGCGTTTTCCGGTGGATTCGGTGATGGTGCGCACCGCGTCTTGGATGAACTGGCGCTCCTTGTCCTCCTTGTAGGAAAACTGGTGCACCCAGCGGTAACCGTGGCAGCACACCTCATGGCCGTCTTGCTGCACCCATTCAATCAGGTGCGGGCTTTGGGCCAAAGCCGTGGCAGCGGCCGTGACGGTGCAGTGAAAGCCAAATTCACGAAACAAAGCGGTCACGCGCGGCGCACCGGCGCGCAAGCCGTAGGCGTAATTGCTCTCGTTGCCGTAGTTGCGGATCGGGATTTTCAGCGCCACGCCCAGCTCATCCACCGGCTCGGGCAATTTATCTCCCCGGGCAATGCTTTGCTCCGAGCCTTCTTCGACATTGACCACAAAAGACATGGCCAAACGGGCTTGGCCAGGCCAAGAAAAAGCAGCTGTCATGGGAAATCCTCATCAGGGGGTGGGGCAAATCGATCCAGGTTCAAACCACTGACCTGGGCCAACAAAGTGTCGTCTTGGCCGGGCGCGGCCAGTAATTGCGCCGATGCGGGCAAGTCGCCCGTGCGCAAGGGAAAAGCCAGCGCCGGTGCGCCCCACACGTTGGCCAAGGCGGTGAAATCGGCTTGGTTCACTGGCACCGGGTCGTTGTGGTGAAACGCGGTTTGGGGCGTGGTGGGCATCAGCAACAAATCCACCGTGCCAAACACCCGGGCGGCATCGGCGCGCACCGTGTCGAGCAAGGCTTGGGCCTGGGCCAGCTTGGCGGCCCCAGCGCGCTCGGGGTAGCGCAGCATGCGGGCAAAGCCATCGCTCAAGCCCGGCAAGTCCGTGCCCAGCCGATCTGTCCAATAGGCGGCACCATCGCGCTCGCTGAGCAACAAGCCCGCTTGGCGCAGCGCGGTGGGCTGCCACAGGGGCACATCCACATCCACCCACTGCACGCCAGCCTGGGTGAATTGTTCGCACAGTTGGGCATAGGCCTGCGCCACCGCCGGGTCCAAGGCCACCAGGTCGGCTTGCACCAAACGGCCCACGCGCAAAGGTCGCGCCGATGCAGTGGCAGTGGCAGTGGCAGTGGCAGTGGCAGTGGCACTTGAAGATGAAGCTTCGTGGGCCGAGGGCACCGCCTGGCCGTGCAACCACAAGCTGCTGGCCAAGGCCTGCGCGTCGGCCACAGAGGCGGTCAACCAGCCCACGGTGTCGAGCATGTGGCACAGCGGCACCACGCCCACGTTGGACACCAGGTCTGCACTGGGCTTGAACGCGGTGACGCCGCAGTAAGACGCAGGCACCCGCACCGAACCCATGGTGTCGGTGCCAACGGCTGCGGCACACAACTGCGCGCGCACCGCAGCGGCGCTGCCGCCACTCGAGCCGCCCGGCGTGAAGCCCGCGCGCCACGGGTTGATGCAGTCGCCGTAAGTCGGGTTGGCATTGGTCGCGCCCAAGGCCCCTTCGTGCATGTTGAGCTTGCCCAGCACCACCAGCCCCAAGCTGCGAAAATGCTGCACCACCGCCGCATCTGCGCTGGGGCGGCGCTCGCGGTCAGCCGCCGTTCCCGCGCTGCAAGGCCAGCCTTGCACGTCCACGTTGTCTTTGATGGCGATGGGCAAACCATCCCACGGGCTCAGGGGCCGGCCCTGGGCCCAGCGCTGCTGGCTCTCACGCGCCATGGCCAGGCTGCGCGGGGCGTCCACCGACACAAAGGCGTTGAGCGCGGGGTTGTGTTGGGCGATGCGCGCCAAGTAATGCTCGCAAGCGGCTACGGGGTCGGCGGTGCCCTGCGCAAATCGCTGCATCCAGGCGCGAACCGGGCTGTGGTGGGGGTCAGGGGCGTCGGTCAAGGGCGTGGGCATGTCTGGGCGGCGGTTGCACGGAAGGCGCACCACCGTGGGCCATTCTAGGCAAGCGCTGTCTCACCTGGGCGCGTACCATGGGGCCATGGTCCATTGGCAACCCCGACAAATTCTCGTTCTCGCGTTGATGACGCTGGTCTGGGGCTGCAACTGGCCGCTGATGAAATGGGGCATTGCCGACTACCCCGCCCTCATGTTTCGCGTCTTGAGCATTTGCATTGGCTTGCCGGTGCTGGGCGTGGTGCTGTGGCGCTGGCGCATCCCGTTTCGGGTGGCACGCGCTGAGTGGGGCGAGCTGCTGCACCTGTCCATCCCCAATATGTTTCTTTGGTACGGCCTGATGATGCTGGCCTTGCCCAACCTCAACAGCGGGCGCGCGGCCATCTTGGGCTACACCATGCCGATTTTTTCGGCGGTGTTTGGCTATGTGTGGTTTGGTGCCGCCATGGGTGGGCGTGCATGGCTGGGTGTGGCCGCCGCCGCGTTGGGCGCGTTGTTGTTGGTGTGGCATGAGATCACGGCTTTGTCGGGCCACCCGGGTTCGGCCTTGATGCTGCTGGTGGCGGCCTCGGCCTGGGCCTATGGCACGCAGCGCATGCGCCGCACCACCATGCAAGCGCACACCTTGACCATTGCCTTTTGGATGACCGCCATGACCGGCGTGGTGCTCACAGTGCTGTCGTGGCTGCTGGAGGGCTTTGCTTGGCACCCTTTGACCCGCCCGGCGATGGTGGCCATCGTCTACAACGGGCTGGGCGTGTTTGCCTTTGCCCAAGTGGCTTGGCTGGTGATGGCGCGCAACCTGCCCCCGCTGGCCTCCACCTTGAGCGTGATGATGATCCCCGTGCTGGGCGTGCTGGTCGGTGCCCTGGCCTTGGGCGAGGTGCTGCACTGGCAAGACCTGGTGGCCGTCAGCCTGATCGTGGGCGCCATCGCCTCGGTGCTGTGGCCATCGTCACGGTGAGGCCAGCCCTCACAACACATGCCCCGCGTTGACGATGGTTTGGTCGATCAAAAGTCCAGTTGTGATTCGTGGATACCGAGCGCATTGGCAATTTTTTCGCGGCTGGACTTTCGGATGGTCTTCTTGGCCTCCAACTGCGCATAGGCCCCTTGGGTGATGCCCATGCGCTGCGCCACCTCGGTTTGGGTCAACGCCATGTGCTCGCGCCATGCGCGGGCGCTAGACCATTGCTTGTCCATGGCCAAGTCCACCACGGCAGCCGGGATACCCGGCTCGACCTTTTGTTTGCCCTTGACCAACGCCTGGTACTGGGCAAAGGGAATCACTGCAAAGGCAGGATGACCGCCTGCATCGCGAAGAATTTGTACGGTTTCAGTAAGTGCGTTCATCACGTTTTTTCACCTCTTCAATCAAGACAACTCGCGCTGAACCATCAAAGTCGAAAAACACTCGAAAGTGACCCACCCGCAAACGGTATGCATGCTCGTGATTGACCAGCGCCTTCACGTTGATGCAATTGGGCATGTTCACCAGCTTGTTGCACTCGGCTCGAATCGCCTTGCTGTCTGACTCTTGCAATTTGCGCAGCTGCTTTGCCGCCTTTTTCGAGTAGGTGACTTCGTTCATGCGCCAACAAATTATACGTTATTTAATGGTTTTCAGATTAAAACTAATATTTTCAGCACCCAAGCTGGATGCCACCGTCATTCCTGCGCCCGGCCCACAGGGCCGGGGCCATCGTCACGTTGAGGCCAGCCCTCACAACACATGCCCCGCGTTGACGATGGTTTGGTCGATCAGCAATTGGGCGTGGCTGGTGTTGGCGGTGTAGACCTGATATTGGTGGCCAGCGTGGGCGATGACGGTGTTGCTGGCGCTCCAGGTGTTGGCATCGAGCTTGACCACGTCGGTTTTGTCGCCAGTGATCATCAGTTGACGTGCCCCGGCCGCCAGCGGGGTGCCGCTGATGGCTTGGGTGTTGCTGGTGTTGAACCCGTTTTGCTCGGGCAGGGCCAGCAGGTCTTGCAAACGCAGTTGCAGCAAGTTGGCGCTGGTGTCGGTGGCCAGGTTGATCTGGCCTTGCTTGGCGCTGGTGGCGGCCACGCTGGTGAGGCTGGTGAAGGCAAAGCCCACGTCGCCCAGCAACACGCTGCTGCCGTCGCTGGCCGTGGCGCTGCTGCGGCCCGCCTCGTGCACACCGGGGGCGGTTTGGCGGGCCACGCCGTCGCTTTGCAAACGGATGGCGGTCAGGCCCACATCGGCCAAGCTGCGCATCTCGCCCGCGTCGCTCACGCCGTTTTGGTTGCTGTCTTGCCACACCGCAAACTCGGTGAACTTTGCGTCTTTGGCGTTGAACACGCCGTCGTGGTTGGTGTCGAACTGCGCGGCCAGGCCTTGCAGGTCGGTTTGGCCCTGGCCCTGTGAAAACACATATTGGCTGGCGTCGCGCACTTGGCCGTCGTGAAACTTGTCCCACACCAACACGCCATCTTGCGGGGCCACCCAGGCGCTGTGGTCGAGCTGGCCGTCGCGGTTGACGTCGATCACCGCTTGGCTGTAGCTGAGCACGCCGTCGCGGTTGAGATCGATCACCACCGGTGCCACGGTGATGCTGAACACATACGGGTTGCTGAGCGCACTCACATTGCCGGCAATATCCGTCTGGGTGTAACGGATGCTGTGGCTGCTGCTGACGATGGTGGTGGCTTGGAAGTTCCACAGCCCGTTGCTGCCCACGGTGGTGGTGCCCAAAGCCGAGCCGTTGTCGTAGAAGGTGATGGTGGCACCGGCCTCGCCCGTGCCGCTGAGCCAAGGCTGAGTGGTCAAGGTGCTGGCCAGGCCGCTGACTTTGTACAGCCGGAAGTTGTCGATGGTGCCGGTAAAGAAATTCCAATCGGCCGATATGCTCAGGCTGTTTTTGTTGGCTGCGGCCACAAAATACCCGCTCATGGTGCCTGTCCCAGTGCCGTTGGCCGTGGGTGACAGGTTTTGGCCAAAGAGGTAATCAGCCAAGGCGCCAGTGGTGTTGTTGCACACCCGCAAGTTGCTGCCGCCTGTCATGGTGTAGTCAAACGACAGGTAGTAAGTGGCCCCGGCTGCCAAATTGGCGTCTAGGAGGGACATCAGATTGCCTCCATTGAAAGCGGTGATCTTGCCCGTTGTAGCGTTGCGGCCAGCGGTGACCATGGTCCAGCCGCTGTTGTCGGTGTCAAAGGTGTCCATCCTCAGGCTATTGCCAGGCTGGGCCCCGCTGTTGGTCAAGGTAGGGGCGGTCATTTTGGTGTCCACCGTCACACTCAAGGCACTGCTGAGAGGGCTCACGTTGCCAGCGGCGTCCTCTTGCCGGGCGGTGAAGCTGTAGCTGCCATCGGCCAGGGCGCGGGGCACGGTGAATGTCCAGCTGCCATTGGCCAAAGCCTTGACCTTGCCCACCAAATTACCCGCTTGGAACACCGAAACCCAGGCGTTGCCTTCGGCCGTACCGCTGAGTGTGGGCGTGTTGATGTTGGTGATGGTGTCGTTGGTCAAGCCGCTGTTGGAGGCCGGAGCCAGCACGGGCGTGCTGGTCGCACTGGGGGGGGTGGTGTCGATGGTGATGGTGGTGGCCGCCGAGTCGGGGGGGGTGGCCGCCGAGTCGGTGGTGGTGCCTTCGGCATTGACATTGAGCTGGCGCACCAGGTAGTTGTGCACGCCTTGGGTTTGGTTGCTCAAGGTGGTGCTCCAAGCACCGGTGCTGTCGGCCACCACCCGCTGGACAAAAAAGTCGTTGCCGTTGGCAGCGGTGTCCCAAATTTCTATGGTGGCATTGGCAGCAGCTTGGCCCAACAGGGTGGGCGCCGTCGTGCCGATGATGCCATCACCCAAAATGCCTGTGTCTTGCGCCGCATTGAGTACAGGCGCCCCCAAGGCCGTGGTGCTCACCGTGATGGCTTTGCTCAGCTGCGCACTCAGGTTGCCGGCTGCATCCACTTGCTCCACCTTCAGGATGTGGGCGTCGGCGCTCAAGGCGGGTGTGGTGAAGGTCCAGCCGCCCATGAAGTCGGTGGTGGTGCTGCCCAAGAGGGTGCTGCCGTCGTACACCTTCACCGTCACATTGCCCAGCGCATTGCTGGCCTCGCCGGTGCCGCTCAGGGTGACTTGGCGGTTGGTGCTGGCGCTGTCGGCCAGGTTGCTGATGGTGGGTGTGGCGGCGCTGGTGTCGTAGTTGACGGTTTGCGACGTGCTCACGGCGCTGGTGTTGCCTGCGGCGTCGGTTTGGGTGGCGCTGAACACCCACACCTTGTTGGCGGCCAAGGCGGTTTGTGCATTGGGTGGGTTGGCGGTGTCAATGGCCCACACCCCGCTGGCATTGGCCATGGCGGTGAAGCTTCGGCTGCTGCCGTCGGTAGCGCGGGCGCTGAGGGTGATGGTGGCGTTGGCTTCGGCGTTGCTGCCCGCCACAGTGGGTGCGTTGTTGACATTGGTTGTCAGCGTGGCGATGCTCAGCGCGGCGGCGTCGGTGTCGACGGTCAGGTTTAGCACACTGGAAGTTTTATTGGCCGTCAGGTCTTTGGCGGTGATGCGGTGCAAGCCAGGTGCCAGGCTGGCTGGGGGCGTGAAGGTCCACACGCCATTGGCGTCGGTGTTCACGGTGCCCAGTAAGGTCGCGCCGTCAAACACCTGCACGCCGAGGTTAGCGCTTTTGGTCACCGCCACACCGGTGAGCGTGGGCGCTGTGAGGTTGGTGGTGGCGTCGCCCGCGGTGCCACTGTCGCTGGTGCTGGCCAGACTGGGCAGGCCCATCAGCGCCTGAGGGCCCGTGTCCGCCACGGTGAAGGTATAGCCCGTGGTGTTGCTGCTGGTGGTGCCACCCAGGGTGGTTTGGGTGGCGGTGATTTTGTGCGTGCCACTGATGATGCTGTCGGCCTGCAAACGCCAAACACCAGCGCTGTCAGCCACCACGGTGCCCAACGAAGTTCGTGTGTTGGTTGTGTCGGTGTCAAACACTTCGACACTGGCCCCAGCCTCGGCCAGGCCGGTGAGTAAGGGCTTTGCGCCCAGCGTGGTGGAGAGGTTACTTGTTCTGTAGAGCAAAAAGTTGTCAACGGTGCCGTTGAACACGCTGTTATTGGCAGCCAATGAAATGGCCGTGTTACTGGCAGTGAAACTGCCTCTTGCCGTGCCTGACGTTCCGTTCAAGTCAAACGTGATCGCATTGGGACCAGCGTCGTTGATGAGGTTGCGCACACGAATGCCGGCAGTGGTGTTCGCTGTCTTGGTCCAATCAAAAGACACCACGTAGCTTTCATTTGCCACCAAGCCCAGGCCGAAATGGGCAAAGCTCGTTTGGGGACCTGCGTTGACAGGCGAGGTAACTTGAAATTTGCCATCGGCAATGGCGCCGATGACTGAATTGTTGACGTCTTTACCCAGTGTCCAACCTGCGTTGTTGACAAAGCTGTCTTGCAACACCAAGCTGATGAAGCTGGGGGCGCTGGGTAGCGCGGTGGTCACCGTCACCGCCAATGCCCCACTGGCCGCGCTTTCGTTGCCGGCGCTGTCGGTTTGCCGGGCGATGATGTTGTTGCTGCCAACGGTCAAATTACTGGTCGGGGTGATTTTCCACACACCATTTTGATCGGCCACGCCGGTGCCAATGACGGTGGCACTGCCGCTTTGATAAAGCTTGACCGTTGCGCCTTTTGTGGCGGTGCCGGTGAAGGTGGGGGCTTGAACGCTGGTGATGTTGTCGCCCGCCACATGGGTGTCGCTGATCACACTGTTGGTCGGGTCGTTCAGCAGGGCCGGTGTGCCCGGTGCATTGGGTGCCACGGTGTCGATGCTGATGGTTTTGGTGATCGTTGATGATTTATTGGCGTTCTCCCCACTGGTGAACAGTTGGGTGGCGCTGACCCGCAAACTGTTGCCGTCGCCGCCCAGGGTGGCGAGCTGGGCGGCGCTGAGGGTCGTGGCGGTCCAGGTGTTGTTGGCGGCTATCGCCGGGGCAAGCGTCACGCTGGCGCCGGTGGCGGTGTTGGTCAGGGTGACCGTGACCGCTGCGCCCGTGGTGGCGTTGCCTCTGATGATGCCGTCGCTGGCGGCGGTGGTGATGACGTTGTCACCCGCCAGGGTGGCATCGATGGTGAAGGCCGAAGTGGTTGTGAATTCGCCCGCAATGGTCAGGGTTTTGCTGGCCGCGCTGGAAGTGGCGCTGCCCACGGTTTGCCGCGCAGTCACCACCACAGCACTGCCGCCCCCGCCCAAGGCGGCGATCTCGGCAGCGGTCAGTGCGCTGGTGACCCAGTTGGTGCTGTTGCTGATGGTGGCGGCTTTGGTGATGCTGGCACCCGTGCTGCTGTTGGTGAGCACCACACTGACCGCGCTGGCCCCCGAGGTGCAGGTGCCAGCAATGGTGGCGCCGAGTTCACTCAGGTTGATGTCGTTGTTACCAGCGATGTCGCTGATGGTGGGCACGGGCAAGGTGTTGATGCTGACGCGCGGTGTGGTGCCTGCCAGGCCGTTGTTGTTGAAAGCGTCGTTGTACAGGTCAGCCGCCACGGTGATGCTGGAGACGGCAGAGGCGGTGTTGGCGGTGGGGGTGAAGGTGGCCTTGTAGCTGTATGTGCCGTTGTTGTTGTTGATCTTGCTGCCCAAGCTGCTGAGTGTGCCGCCGGTGACTGCGACGTCACTTCGAATAAAAGTGTCGCCCGGGTCTTCGCTGAAGGTGAAGGTGATTTCAGCGGTCTCTGGGGCGTTGTTGGTGGCATCAAATCGCAACTGGGTTTTGTCGCTGGTGATTTTCAGCTTGGGGCCGGTGTTGTCGGTCAAGGTGTGGGACAGATTCAGTGCCGCGCTGTTGTTGCTGGTGCCACTGTCGGTGATTTGGCTGAGCGTGACGACATGGGTGCTCGACATGCTCTGAAAACCCTTCGCATCGGAGTAACGGTAAGCCATGCTTTCAACCAGTGCTTTGGCGGCTGCTGCGCTCAGGCCAGCGCTGAAGCTCAAGGTGACGGTGGCCACGCCGCCAGCGACGGATACGGTGTAGTCGATGCCGGTTTTAAGGGTGGTCTGAGCCCTCGTGGCCAAGTCAAATTGGGTGCCGTCCACCGACATTTTTTCATTGGCCGTGCCGTCAACCCCACTGACGGTGAAGGTGAGGCTCTGGATGGTCTGTCCAGCGTCTATTGCATTGATGGCTGCGCCGGTGAACAAGGTGCGCAGGCTGCCATCGTTGGCATAGGCGGTGTTGTTGCCGCTGGCGGAAGTGGCGGTGAAGGTGGGCGCGTCGTTGGTGCCGTTGATGGCAAAGCTGGCTGTGGTTTGGGTCGCCGTGCTGCCATCGGTGACTTGCACGGTGAAGCTGTCGCTCAGGCCGCTGTTGGCCGCCAGCGCCTGGGTGGCAGGCTTGCTGCTGTCGAGCACGTAGCTGACCACGCCGGTGTTGATATTGAATGTCGCTGTGCCGTAAATGCCCTCTTGGGTGTAGCTGATGTTGTCTGTGGTGCTCCAACCGCTGTCAGGGATTAGGTAGCTGGTGTCGTAGCTGGCTGTGCCATCTACATCGTCTTTGCTGAGGGTGATGGTGGCGCTGGTTTTATTGGTGTCGTCTTCCACCAGGCTCGCGCTTTGTGCGGCTGCTGTCACTGTGGGTGCGTCGTTGGCCCCTGTGATGGTGACCACGATGTCTTTGCTCTGCGTGCCGTCCAGGCTGGTGACCGTCAGCTTGTCGGTCACCTGTTGCCCTGCCGTCAGCGCTTGCACGTTGCTGTCCGCATTGCGCAGGCTGTAGCTCCACACGCCTGTTTCAGCATTGAAGCTGAAGTCACCGTAGGTGCCAGCCAAGCTGGCAGGCGCAGCGAACTTGGACTCGCCGCTGTCAGCGTCGACCACGCTCAGGGTGCCACTGGCCGTGGCGTTGCTGTTGGTGGCGTTGGCCACGCCACCGGCTTCGGTGACGGCGGTGTCTTCATTTCCAAACACCGTGATGGGGCTGGCTGCGTCGTTGGCCCCCGTGATGGTGACTTCAATGTCTTTGCTCTGCGTGCCGTCCAGGCTGGTGACCGTCAGTTTGTCGGTCACCGTGTCGGTGGCTTTGAGCGCTTGAACGTTGGCATCTGCATTGCGCAAGCTATAGCTCCACACCCCTGTTTCAGCGTTGAAGCGGAAGTCACCGTAGCTGCCCGCCAGGCTGGCAGGCGCAGCAAACTTGGATTCGCCGCTGTCGGGGTCAATCACGCTGAGCGTGCCGCTGGCCGTGGCATTGCTGTTGGTGGCGTTGTTGACGCCACCGGCTTCGGTGATAGTCGTCACTTCGTTTGCAGACACCGTGATGGGGCTGGCTGCTTCGTTGACGTTGGTCACGTTGACGGTGAAGGCCTGGCTCTTGACCAAGCTGCCGTCGGTGCTGGTGACGGTGACGCTGTAGCTGGGCTTGGTCTCAAAGTCGGGGCTGGTGCCGGTGAACATGAGCT
>CANFPJ010000051.1 GCA_947448885.1 Comamonadaceae bacterium | reverse complement strand
GGCTGTTTTACAAGTGCAATCGGTGCCGTCTGCGGCTGCCTCATCAACTGCATCGGCTGTGGCGGCCAAGGCGGTGGACCTGACGGACGCCATTGCCATCCTCAAAATGATTGTGGGCTTGGATGTCAATGCGGGCGGCGCAGCCTTGACCGCGTATCAAGCCTACGCCGCGGATGTGGACGGCAACGGCAAGGTGGAGCTGTCGGACGCCATCAGCGTGCTCAAACGCATCGTGGGCCTGGAGACCGCCTCGGCCGACTGGATTTTTTTCAATGGCGCGCCCACGGTGACCGATAAGCTCAACCCCGGTTTGCCGCCCACCTTGAGTGCCGCGGTCAGCAGCACCAGCAATGTGAGCATGACGGCGGTGCTGCGCGGGGATGTGGTCAGCAGCAGTGCCTACACCTATTCATGGGCATTGACCACGGTGCCAGCGGGCAGCACGGCCACGCTGGCCAGTGCCACTGCGGCCAATCCCAGCTTCAAAGCCGATGTGGCGGGTTCTTATGTGGCCACCATGACCATCACCGATGGCAGCAAAAACGTCGCCACCAGCTCGGTCACGTTGACGGCTTGCAGCGCATCTTCTAACGCATCAAGCCCATTTTCGGGCTGTGCCAGCTCTGGCGGAGATGGGTCAAATGCAACTGCGGTCGTATCCGGTGTGGCATCCGCTGGCGCACCCATTGCAGGCGCATACATCACGGTTTTGAGTGCCAACGGAAAATTTTATTCACCCAATATCACGACTGGATCAGATGGCTCGTTTCAATTTACCTTGAATACCGCTACATACCCAACTCCTTTGATGGTTCAAGTCAATAAAATCGCTGGCCAATCTATCGGAACCTATTACGCTTATGCCAACGGGAGCGATTTGAGTGGCCTGGTGATCTCGCCCTTGTCCAATGCGGTCCTGGGTTTGGCCGCCGACACCAATTTAGATCAATTATTTGCAAGTGGCGCAATTCCTGCGGCATTAACCACCAACGCCATTGCCTCTGCGTTGCAGCTGGTGGCGAAAGCCCTGTCCAATCAAATGGTCAGCTTGAATGTTTCAGACCCCGCCTTGCTGTTGAAAAACGCCAACTATGTGGCCAATGGCTCAGGGCAAGACGCCGTATTGGATGCCATATCCATCAATACAGCCAATACAGATAATGGAAGCCTTGTGATCTCTTCCAAATTGACGGGCGTTTCTGTTCAATTGGACAAAGGGGCGACTGCCGCCGCCATCACTTCCATACCTTTTTCGTCCAATGCTGGAAATTTACTTGCCAGCATGAATCAGAAAATTAATTTAGCCAATACATGCGTTAAAAGTGCCGTCAATTCAAATTCAAGTACGGCATCGTGCTTGGATGCCAATTTTCTTGATGCGGGCAGCAATGCAAGCACATTCATATCCAATATCAGAAATTATATTGGAACCATTTCATCCATCGGCAACGCGACCATATCATGGTGCACCCTGGACACCCCTGAATTGACATTTAACAGCACCCCGAGCAGTTTATCTCGGCAAACGGGTATATGTCATTCAACATTTGAAGTATCAAATTCAACAACGACACAAGCTGCGAACTCCAATTACAAATTCACCATCAACAGTGCCGGCACTGCGGTGGAAGAAGTCAAAATGAACGGTAACCAGCTCAAGGGCGTGTTAGAAATCAAACCCTTGATTTGGGTCAAGACCCGTGTCGATGGCTTTGGTAACAACATCGGGATCACCAGTGGATACGCCTTCAATATTGGCACGGACCTCCAGCAAACCACAGGCAATCCAATTGTTTTATCCACCAGCACTTTATCGGCCAAGGTGGAGATATTAAATTCTGCGGGAGACAATATTTCCACGCTTTACATGCAATGTGTACAAGGCGCAAATTGTATCGACGACAATTTAACCATTTGCAAATCAGCTAGCCCTACCTGTGCCCAAAGTTTAGATACAACTGCCAATATGGTGCTGAGTGTGAATTCAAGTTTGTCTCAGAGTATTATCCAAGCCAAACGATTGGGTTTTGTTTTTGCCAAGATAACTGCTTATAACAAAATACTCAGCGACACAAATAAATCAACCATCTATACAACAAAACCAATCCCCATTGAGGGAATACCGATTGCACAAAATATTGCCGATAGCTTGACCTACCCTGCACTGACAACGGCATCTCAAGCAGCCCTTGCCAATTGGGCAGGCGGCAGCAATTTATCACTGAGCTTCACCAGAGGCTCTTCAACCATCAATCTTTATGGAATTAATTTGAGCAGTGAGCCCAGGGCTGGTTTTGCCCCCGCATACTCAACCATCACCGGAGCAACAACAGTAACCAACTTTACCGGCCTCATCAGCCGAAATAATGGATCTATCATTGACCTGACTGCTTGCACCAGCCCAAATTACAGTTACACCAACAATGCAAGCTGGCGTTCTATTTATTTTTCAGGTTCATTTAAAAATACGAATCTGATCGTTAAAACATTTGGCTCTTGTAACTCCGGAGATTATTGACGCCACAAACATGTTTAACTGATGGCATCAGACATTTATTTTCGAATATTTATCGCCCTATAAATTGGCAATGCACCAGAATGGCGATTCGTTCATATCAATCCAATATTTTTACGGCCGCCATTTCCCCAGTGCACATCGCATTTAACTTCCGGCGGATTCTAGAATCCATTACACAAATGTAATTTTTTGGCTCAGGATTGTCACTAAGATGTGCAGCCCTTCCATATCCGTTGGTGTTTATTGTGATTTGCCTTCTTCGAATCATCATATTGATCGCCCCATTTTGGTCAGTGGCCCATGCCGGCAAATGTGACAACATGCCTGATGGCGACAACAAGTCACTGTGTTCCGCCATGGACCAAAAAGCATCTCGCTTTTGTGACTTGATCTCCAACCCCGACTCCAGGCACAGTTGCGTGGCGCGGGTGCAAATCAACTCTTATGCTTGCGACAATATCAAATCCATTCGCTTAAGAGCGGAGTGTCTTTACCAAGTGCGCAAAGACCAAGCCAACTCGATTTACACCTATCAAAGCGGTAAAAAAATCTAAACCGCTGGCCCAAAGGGGCCTTGGACTTGAAGCCAATCAAAGGCCTGCACCGGGCCAGTCAAAACCACCGCATTGCTTGGCAATTTGCCAAATACAAATATACTGGGATTTGGAAACCATCCACCCCTGATTTTTGGCAACCATGCGCAAATTGCAAGACCGCTATTCACCTTTGGGTCATCCTGAATGGTTGTATGTCGAAAAAGAAAGCATTGAAACGTTCACGGCCAACGACTGGAAAACACTGGACGTTCAGCGCAATCAATACATTGCTCAAGTCAAAACGCAACATTTGCTGCGCTTGCTCACGGTGAGTGCTGAGGACGCATCGTTTGGGTACCGCGTCAATATGTACCGACATGCGCTGCAGTCTGCCACCATGGCATTGCGAGACGGTTTGTCCCATGAAGATGTGGTGGTGGCCCTTTTCCATGACGTGGGTTACATCACCTCATACAGCAATCATGGCGAGTTTGCTTCTGCGCTGTTGGGCCCCCATATCTCTGAACGCAACCATTGGATGTTGAAAAACCATGCTGTGTTTCAAAATTTTCATGCCCCCCACTTGAGCGGCGTTGATCAACACGCGCGTGACATGTGGCGTGGGCATCCATATTTTGATTGGACCGCAGAATTTGTGAAGCTCTATGACCAAGCCACTTGCGATCCCCTCTACCCGTGCGAGCCCATCGAAACATTTGTCCCCATCATCGAGTCCTTGCTGGGTGGCGATGCTTCCAATAAATAAAGGCCAATTCCCTTCATGTACATTCAAGTAGGATGCTTGGATATGACCAGAGACAAATCACTGAGGAAACTTTGATGAAAAGATACCAGCGCTGTTTTGCGAGCTTGATGGTGTTTGGCGGCGGCATCTTGGCCGGGGCCAGTGTCCAAGCGCAAGATTATCCCGTCAAGCCGGTCACCATTGTGGTGGGCTATTCAGCTGGCGGCGGCGTCGACCAAATGGCCAGAATCTTGGCGGAAAAATTGCCAGCCGGCCTGGGTCAATCCGTTGTGGTGGAAAACAAACCTGGCGTTGCCTCCATCATTGGCGCCTCGCACGTGGCCAAGGCCAAGCCGGATGGCTACACCTTGCTCATGGGCGCACCAGGACCCATTGTTTTTAACCATGTGCTGACCGCCAAATTGCCCTATGGGCCGAATGACTTTGCACCGATCGCTTTGTTTGGTGATTCACCCTTGATGATTTTGGTCAATGCCAGCAATCCGGTGAAAAACATCGCCGAGTTGGTGGCCTCCTCCAAGCAAAATCCCAGCCTCTCCAACTACGCCGCGCCATCGTCCTCGTTTCAATTGATCAACGAGTTGTTCAAGAGCAAAACCGGGGCGCGTTTCACCTACATTCCTTATAAAAGCACCACTGAAGGCATATCTGCCGTCATCGCGGGTGACGTCACCATGGTGATGGCCGATGTGGGACCCGCCACCACTTTCTTGCAAAGTGGACGCGTGAAAGCCTTGGCGGTGACAGCCAGCGAACGCTTAAAAGACCACCCCACGATTCCCACGCTTCAGGAACTGGGTGTCGACATGAAAGCGTCTCTTTGGTACGGGCTGCTGGCCCCGGCGGGGACACCAGCTCCCATCATCAAGCGCTTGAATGAAGAGGTGGTGCGCGTCATGGCCATGCCTGAAGTTCAGAAATCGCTGACCAGCAAGTCGGTCATCACCTTGACCAGCAAACCCGATGAGTTTGCCAAATTGATATCGTCCGAAATCCAAATGTGGAAAAAGGTGGCTGAGGAAAACAACATCAAGCCCAACTGAGCGGTCAACCACATGTGAGGGCCACTGCGTTGACAAGGCGCAGGAATTGTCGGATGCCATTTTTTTCATATCGGTTGGCGCTGTACCGACTAAAATGATTTTTTAAACAAAAGCACATTGCCCGTTGGGGTCAATAGAAAACAGTTCATGTCTGACGATAAGCCCAGAAGAAAAATGGCGGTCATCCTTGCTTCCGACATGGTCGGTTTCAGCAAAGCCATGGGTGAAAACGAGGCAAGAACGCTTAAAAAGCTCAAAGAATCCCGAAGCCTGATTGATAAAACCATTGCTTCGCATTACGGGCGAATTTTTAATACATCCGGAGATTCGGTGATTGCAGAATTCAGCAGTCCTGTGGATGCGGTCACCGCTGCCATTGAATTTCAAAAGCTTTTGAAACAACGAAACGCCATCCAAAGCGTTGAAAATCAGGCTCACTTCAGGGTCGGCATCAACTTGGGTGACGTGATCATTCAAGGCCATGATTTGATGGGTGAGGGCATCAACATTGCGGCCCGATTGGAGTCCATCGGGATACCGGGCGGCATTTGCATTTCCCAAAATGTTCACTCGGAAGTACGTAAAAAATTTGACAGCGTTGGCTTTTACGCGCGTGGGCCCCAGTCCCTGAAAAACATTGAAGACCCCGTAGAAGTTTTTGACATCAGCATCGACAAGTCACCGATCAAGTACGAGGCCCCAAAGCCAACAGATTCAGGCTCGCCTCAAAGCACCCCATCATCTTCCTCTGCCACGCCAGAGGTTACCAAGGAGATGCGGGGCCTGATGCTCATGGCATTGCAAGGCGATTTGAATGCCTGTTATCAACTGGGCTACATCTACGAGAACGGGGAAGGGGTCGCCCCCAATGAGTCAGAAGCGATTCGCTGGTACACCAAAGCGGCGACGAATGGCAGCCCAGAATCTCAATTTAATTTGGCGATGATGATGGAGCAAGGGCGCGGCGGTCCGGTGAATTTGCGCAAAGCTTTTTACTGGTACGAACAAGCCGCCAACCAGGGAGACATCGAAGCCCAATTTAATTTGGGTGTGTGTTTCACTTCTGGCAAAGGGTGCGATGTGGACATCGTGAAAGCCCACATGTGGTTCACTCTTGCGGCCCGTAAGGGAGACGCTGACAGCATCTCCAACAGAGATATTTTGTTCAAACGACTCAAGCCAGAGCAGGTGCAGTTGTCCAAACAAATGGTTTCCGATTGGATGGCTCAGCATTCCTGATTCAAATGGTGGGCTTGGCACCAGCCATGGCGCACCGCTCACACCAAGGCCAGTCGATCAACAGTTTCTATGCTGTTTCGGGCCTAAGCTACTGTAAAATTTTTAATTTTTTAGGCATCTTTTATGTCAACCGTAAAAAATATCATTGATCAAAAAACAAACATCATCTTTTCCGTCCGAACCACGGACACGGTGGCGGATGTGCTGAAAATCATGCGTGACTTTCGTGTCAGGGCCGTGTTGGTCATTGATGACGGCGCTCTGAAGGGAATTGTTTCGCAAGGTGATTGCGCCATCAAGGTATTGCTGCCCCACAGCAACCCCGCGCAAGTGGTGGTCTCAAAAATCATGACGCCCAACCCACTGACGGTGGCACTGACCAACTCTTTGGAAGAGTGCATGGCGATCATGGTTCACAAGCACATTCGACACTTGCCTGTGCTTGAGCAAAACAACGTCATTGGCGTGATTTCGGTGGGTGACCTGGTCAAGAACATCATCGAACTGCAGGGCAATCAAATCAAGTTTCTGGAAACCTATATCAAAGGCCATGGTGCTTGAGCGCATGGCCATCACCGTCAAAAACACCGTTGGCACACCCAAAGAAACCATTTAAGGTTCGATGGGAATCATTTCGAGGGCACTTCCCCGACATTGGTGAGCTCAAATTTCAACGTAGCAGTTTTACCCTTCTTGTTGAAAATGGCTGAAACCGGCAGACCAAAAAAAAGCGAGTCCACAATAAAGTTCTGCTTATTCATGACAACCTCAAGCTTGTAATGCTTGCCAGCTTCAAGGTCGTATCGCTCCGAAAATGAACCAAAGTCCAAGCTGGTATCCAGAGCGATCTCGCGCTGACCGGGCTCGATCATGATGTCGCAAATTTTGGCATTTTTGTTAATTTTGCAAACCACCACTTGATCCACAGAGATTTCGGTTTTGGTCATGCCAATGCCGTCAAAAAAGGTGGCCCATTCAATCACCACTCTGGCACTTTTGGCAGGCTTCGCTTCTTGGCTTGCACTCGACAGCCCAGGTAACTGGGGCTCATCTTTTGTGGCTGTTTGTGCGTTGACAAGTTGGACACCAGCCAAAGCCATGACCCCTGCAAGAAGCTTCATTTTGGAATTGAAAATCATACAAGTGCAAATAAATTAACAATTAATTGATGTTGCCATTTTTTTAATTCTAGACCAACTGCCCTTTTGCGCCTTCAGATTCAACTGGGCGTGTCGTCCATCATCACACTGCGCCTGCCCCTAAATATGCGCTTTGCCTCGCCCCGCCAGGAGAGGGTTATTGAGCACATAATGGGTTCACATTTGCCCTTTCAATTCATCAAAAACACCAAAAATGCCCAAGCACGATTCATCACATGGATGCCTATAAACGCTCTGACCTGTTGCATGCAGAACGCCTGAAGCAACTGCTGGCTGGCGTGATCGCAGAGGTTCAAAACCGCCGGGCACTCCAGCGGGCCAAGGCCTCGATGCGAACATTTCGACACACCAGTGCCACATCCAACACCCACGCAGGGCTGTATGTGGTCGAAAAGAGTGCCAAAGTGGTCATTGTGGTGCTGGCGGTTCCGTTGCTGGTGGCGGCCACCGTGGGCACCGGCGGACTGGCACCCGTTGGCATGGTCATCGCAGCGGCGGCGGCTTGGGGCGTGCACAAAGCCTTTTCAGAATATCGCCACATGTTGGATGTCAACGCCGTGCTGGCCACCCTGGCTGAGTTCGAACGCGCACCAGAGTCCGCTGGGCCCAATCTCTCTGCCAAGGAACTCAAAAACACCTTGTTGATGGCCCGCAACATGCTCGACAAAACCATCAGCGACAGCGACAAGCTCCACAAAAAGGAGATCCCGGCCTACCTGAAGGAGTTGCAAAAGCTGGGGGGGGGGCCTTTGCCCAGCGCATCCGATTTGATCAAGGAAGTGCTGCACATGGGTCAATTGGCGGCTGGGTCGGCCACTGGGCAGCACGGTGCATTGAAGCTGTTGTCGGTCACTGTGAAATCCAGGCATGCACCCAACGCTGTTTCTTTGGTGCACCTGCGCCTGCAACGAATCCGGGGCTATATGCGATGGGTACACCAATTGATCGAGGGACTCAAGTCACAGGCGCTGCAGGAGTTGGCCGACGCGCAAGCCCTGGAAGCAAAGCTGATTGAGCGCATCTCTTTGCAAGTTCACGCAGGTGGCAACCATGCTGCCTGTGACACCAACCTGTGTTTTGGGCCCAGCAGCGACACCGAATTCATGGATATGCCGGCGTCTGCGATCGATCAAAACGCCATCAACCTGAGCGGCATCAGTGCCATCTATGGAAATCTGAAAGTTGCAACTTTTTCTAATGTTCAGCATCTAGCTCAGATTGCTGATAAAAAGAACTACTCGCGCATCGACCGCATCATTGACCAAGGCGTATCTGCGGGTTCGGACGGCATTGGAAATGCCGCCGAGCAATTGGGGGAAGTCATCGGCGACCTCTCCACCGAGCTGGCGGGCGAGATCGCCGGCGAGTTGTTCTCAGAGTTTGGCGCCGATGCCCTGACAGCGGCCGTTGATCAAGTCAAACAAACCTTTCGCGTCAACAGACCGCTATTTGCCAGGGTCAAGGCGCTTCAAGATGCACTGCACGAATCCACCCCCGCCACCGTGGATGCTGAAATCGTCAAAATGGCGGAAAAAAACGACCTGAAAGCCATTCGCCGCGCCTTGGACAAGGCCATCTACCACTATCCCAAAAGGGTGGCGGAACGGGCAGATAAGTTCAAGACCATGTGCGCCAAACTGGATGCGCGCGAAAGAGCTGGCACGATGGGGCAAAGCGTGTTTGTCAACTGCGGCGAAGCAGCCGATGCGCTGCGCTACCTGATCAAGATTTACCACAACGCAGAAAAGCAAATGATTCATTTGCACTTTGTGGGCTTGGGCTTGGACAGCTTGTCCAGAAATCTTTTCGGCAGATCGGTTTCGCTGACAACGGCTCGGCGCCTGCCAGTCACCCCTGGTCAGTTGGCCGCCGGCATCCTGGCTCTCAAACCCACCCAAGAGCCCCAAGTTGCCGACCCCTTTGCGTTCCAGCGCGCCTTGCGCCAAAAAGCGGGAGAACTGCGTCATGTCGAAACCCAACAGACCGATCCACTCCAAGCCATGCGGGCCGCTTGGGAGCCGCTTCAGTCAAACCGTGAAATCATCCTCCACACATTCATCGCCAAGGGCATGCCAGGGATCCAGGGTCCCTCACCCCGGATGATGACGGACAAGGAATGGAGCGACATGTCCTGGATCTTGGGTTTCAAAACCCAAGGGACCACGCTCATCGACGAATCCCTCAAGGCCTACAGAGATTCGTTTCAACGGCATTCGGTCCCTTTTGCGGCCCTTGGCTTGGGCATGCCCAAAGAAACGCATCTGGACGAACTTTTGCTGCATTTGCGCACCCGCCGTGCAGAGCTGGCCACGACCCTGGAGTTGGCCGTGTCCACCTGGCTCAAGGACAAGGAAGGCAAAGAAGTGTCCAGGCGACGCGCATCCGTCATCGACCTGCAGACAATGGTCCAAAGAGAGGCCACAGCGTTGGACACCATGATCCGGGCGGTGTCGCAAGTCCGCCAATCCACCGCGGTGCTCGGCATGTCAAGCAGCAACCGCTGGCAGGATCAGCCCGTCACCATTGAGGCCGAGGATGATTGACGCATCACGCTCAAGGGACTGCTTGCGCTTCAAACACCGGTCCAAGAGCCATCCACATCACCCGTCAATACACCGATCAGCTTGACACTGCTGTCAGCAGTGCCAGTGTCTGAAATCACCGCATTGGACGTCCAGCCCTTGGGGTTCAATGATTGAGCCGAGGTATAGGCACTGCTCAGCTTGGTGTCGTCGTAATACTTCCAGGTGGGTGTGGGCGCAGTCAAACCCACCACCATCTTCAACACCCCAATCGCATCGGTGAGGCCCACATCGCCGCTTTGGTCAAAGTCGGCGGCAATCGCTTGGTAGGGTGACAGCGGCGTGTTGTTGCTGTTGACGTTGAGGCCCACGATCATTTTGAGGATGGCGATCGCATCGGTCAGGTTGACGGCATCGGCTTTTTTGGTGTCGGTGGGGGCTTTGGTGTTGTCTTTCCAGAACTTGGCGCTGGTTGATGTGACTGCTCCACTGCTTACAAAGCTGGATACCAATCCCGTTCGATTGGCAAACTTGAGGCTCTCTACGTTGAGCAAAGTGTCTGTTCCCTCTGTACCGGTTTTGGCAGCCACTTGATAGCCACCTGTGACCGCCGTCACCGTATAGCTGCTGGCGTTCAAGGCATACGCCGCCGTGTCTTGCCCATCCCCACCATCGATGGAATCATTGCCTGGGCCACCCATGAGCGCATCATTGCCCAGTCCACCCAACAAGGTGTCATTTCCGCCGAGCCCGCGCAACACGTCGTTGCCTTGCACCACCTCAAGACGTTCCCCCTTTTCCGTGCCAAAGATCACGTCGTCCTGTGTGGAGCCCAAGACCTGTACCCAGAAGTCGTAGCCGGCGACGCCGGCGACCGCCGACAGATCGACCAGGAAAGGTGATACGAAGGATGGGGGGGAATCAGAGTTGGCAGCACTGAAACCCCAGGGGTTGTAGATACGGATCTGGGTGTCATTGGCATTGTTGGGATCCGGGTCAAACGCCAGAAAGGCATGACCCTTCGTGAGGAGAATTGCCCCTGAAGCGTCGGTGGTTTCATTATCGGAGCCGATCCACACAATCTGGCCTGCGTTGATGGCCTTGGCCACTTCTGCAGCGATGGAGCTGCCTTCAGGTGTCTTGATGGCCGATAGGAGTGGAATACCGTTGATGTCGCTGAAGACCCATTGATCGTTGACCCAGGCCATGCGGCCGCCCACGACATTGGACACGGCGTCGGCCAACCCACCCTCAATTGCAAACATCGCATTGGCATCGTTCTGGCGCGCAAAGACACCCAGTTCGTTGGCCTGCGCATAAGCTTTCTCGACGACAGGAACCCAGAGCTCAGGCACCACGGCTCCGCTGGTATCCCGCCCGCTGGCCTTCGCGTAGAGAGCCGTTGTGGCATCCGTACCAGCTACCGCCAGTTGGTCATTGGCCGTCACCCAAACCTCTTTGCCTTGGGCGTCGAAGAAGCGCACGCCCCAAACACGGTTTCCAGTCACCGTACCGTTTGACACAAAGGTTGTTTGCAATGCCGAAGGCGAGCTGTTGGCCACGCCCGCAAGTGCCGCCATCAAATAGCAGGTGCCGGCAGAACCTTGGTTCACGTCTAGATAGCTGGCGTCTCCCACCAGCAATGCAGCCGTGAAGGTCTTGTACACCCCTGTGGCGGCTGCGGCATCGGGGTTGGCGGTATCACCCTGTGTGGCGGGGTTGGGCAGGTCCTTGCCCAGCAGCCACTTGTCGCGCAGCAGCGCCAATTGCGCCGGAGAAGAGTCGGCACTCAGGTTGCCCAGGGACTGGCCCTTGGCCAAACCGCCCGTGAAGGTACCGTTGGCCTTGGACGAGTTGACCATCTGATCAAACACGAAGGCAAGGTATGAGGTGTCGTTACCCGCCAGATCCGGGGCGGTGAACAGCGCTTGTCCACGGGCCCCCAGCGCGCGCAGGTCGGCCACGAGATCGGCGCCAACTTTGGTGGCACGGCTTGACTCCAGGTTTTGCAACACGCCATCCAGCAGATTCACCAGCGCGGCGTGACCAATCTTGCCGCTTTGGGCCAACTGGGTCTCCACCGCTTGGCGCAAGCTCGCGGTCTTGAGGCTAGCAGTCCAACCATCGGTCAGTGGCTTGGAGTAGTCGCGATTGATGTCGACGCCAGTCTTGACTTCCCGCGACGCCAGGTCCTCCGCTGAGAGGAGCTGGGGCGGTGCACTGCTGGCTCCACTGCTGCTAGAGACCAGCTTGAAGAGGCCTCCAGCCTTGTCCTCGATATAGCTGGTGAGGCTGCCATCCTCTTCAATGGACACCTCACTGAATTCATAGTCTTCGAGCGAATAGATCGTGACCGGCTGACCGTCGAATGTCAGGGGAATGAGCTTGCCATCGGGTGTCTTGACCACATAGGCGCCAACGCCGTCGATATAGACATCAGCCTCGCCGTCATCGGCCAGCACCAATTCGCTGCCGATGCCACCGTTGTCGTTGAGGTCAACGCCGTACGTGGTCTCGGCGGAGAACAACTGATCAAGGGTCAACGTTCGTTGGCTTGTCACCAGACCGTTTGCGTTCAGGGTGATCTCGCTGTACGAGGAGGGGTCGGAGTTGGACTGGGCGTAGATGAGGAACCCGCCACCGACCCGCGCCTCGGCGGTCAGCGCCGTCAGCTCGAAGGTGTCGTCATTGACGGTGGCAGCTGCGTTGGCGCTGACGCTCTTGTACAGAGCCGCCTTTTGCCCCACCTGGCCAACTTTCCAGTTGCCATCACCATCGATGAAGAGAACGGCACTGCTGATGGACCGGGCATAGGCCTCGATAACGAAAGGGGTATCCCGTTCAGAAGCTGCCGTCATGATATTTCCTCTAAAAAGGTCAGCAAAATCACCCAATTGAGGGTTTCGTGCTTTAAGTTTAGATGAAACAAATAAGCCTTGCCTCCACCGGAATCAAGCTGGTAACCAAGCGCACTCACCAGCGTGAATACTTGGATGAAATCATCCAGTTCCGTCACTGGCAGATCAAACCCTTCGCATAGCCCACAAAAGATAAAGTGACAAGCAATGCAAGCAATATCTCCGACTTAAGAGATGATTCGAAATGCGGTCAAGCTGTGAGCTTGGCCATACAGTTGCTGGACGATTGTTCATTGAAAGTGTTGCATTCGAAGAACCGAACACCAGCAAAGCGTCTTTATTCATCACCTCAATCGAAATAAACACATGTTATTAATTGTCAAATGTTTTGATTGATTTAATTAAATCTAAAGTTAAAGAATTAAAGTTTGGTGCCGATCTCTTAGATCTCAACCAACGAAAGAAACCATGAGTTCCATCAGCAATATTCAATCACCCTCGAAAAACGCCAGCGTTGCTTCAGCACCTGTGGCCAAAGACGCAGATGGTGACAATGACGGCACCGTCAGTACCAAAGCAAAAACAGTGGCTCCGTCTACAACTCTTAGCCCTGTCAAAGCAACTGACACCAAAGGTGCCAATGTCAACACCAGTGCTTGATTGAAAGCCCCCCTCAGGCGACTGACTTGAAGGTGCCTGAGGGAATGATTTGATTTGGGAAATGCGATTTGTTGTTGGCGTTAAAAATATCTCTGTGCTCTAAAAATTGAGTTTAATTGCTCGACGCCAAGTGCCGTGTAAAACGACACTGATCAATGCCGCTCACACAGAAGCCCAACGGTCACGGCTACTTCAATCCGCCAGCCAAAGGGTGTCACCTGAAACTTGACACATTTGGACCCAATATCAAATTTTCTGACACACCCCAGCTTTGGGTGCCATACTGGTTCCGTTGCCCGGCAACTGAACCAAATAGGTATTGCTCCCATTTACAGGCAGCAAAGTCATGAATGCATTCGTCCCTGGTCAAAGCCTTGTTGGACATCGATCAGGAGTCAGGCAAGTTGGGGCTGGGTCATGTTCAACGACATAGCTGATAACCCCCCCCTTGCAACTGACAGGTCAGGCTTCGCTGCGCGCAGGTGAACGTGCAGGCGCCTTTCGTGCGGCTTTGCCAAGAGCGCTCTCAGCCCATTTGTTGAGGCTTTTACCGCTCCTTGCTGCGGCCTTGAGGGCAGCAGCATGAACCTCAGGAGCAATGCGCAACATGACCTTGCCACTGGCTGGCTTCTCTGGGGCAGACCCCAGTTTTTTGGATGCCGCCAAATAGTCATCGATGACCGCGTGAAAGTTAGACTCAAACACAGACACCGACTCACCGTGAAATGAAATGATGTCATCGACATCTTGGACTCGACCGACAATGATCTTGTCCTCAGTGTCGAAGACCATTCTCGCCGTGTAGCCCTTGAAGGTCATGAAATTGGTCATGGCTTAATCCCCATCCGTTCAATGAATTCCCGCACAGCCAAGACTCGGTAGCGCAAGGCTTCCTTGCCTGGGTGTGGCCGATGAATCGTCATCTTTCGGCCACCGTACTCAAACGTGACGGATGAACCCGGACCTTCAACAACCCTGCGAGAGCAGTTTCTCGGGTATGGCGCACAGCGCCTCAAGACGCCACACGCAGCTGCAAAGCCTCTTGCGCCAGCAGGTTGATACTTTTGCCCTGGGCCTGCGCCGCAATGGCCAGTTGCTCATGCAACTCGGGTGAAATGCGCAGGTTAAATTTGCCCGAGAAATTTCTTTTGGGCTCAATGCCTTTTTCCTGGCACACATCCAGAAAGACCTGCAAAGACTTTTTGAACTCTGTGCGCAACTCCTTGGGATTCTTTCCATAGAAGTCAGCCCCGCCATTGAGCCCGAGAATTTCCCCGCGAAACAGGTCTAGCTCTTCGTCGTATTCGATCTTGGCGTGAAAGCCGTCAACTGTCATGGTGTTCATGGTTCTACTCCGTGCTGCTCTAGCCATTTACGAATGCTGGCGACAGCGCCTTTGTCGGTGTTGGGGGATGGGTGGGGTCTGTGAAACACCCTAACTTCTCCGAACAGCACCAACGCCACGCGGCTGCCTTCTCGCTCACTGACCTCTGCACCCAACTCCTGAAACATGGCCTCAATGTCGCGCCACTGAATATTGGCGCTGGTTGGCCTTGCAAAGATCAGAGCGAGGGTGCGTTGGTATTTGCGTTTCACGGCTCAATGGTACTATTTTATGGTACCTTGATCAAGGGTTGAGTTTTGGAAGCCCGCACACATGCCCGGCGATAAGCAGGTGCGGCCCTCATCGGTGTGCAAAGTCGGGTGCCCTTCCAAGATATATATAAATTCGTCTTGTGTGGTGTGCGCATGGCGCAGGGCAGAAACCGCGCCGGGTGCGAGCTGGGTCAGATTGACGCCGAAGTTGGTCAGGCCAAACAGGTCGCCAAGTGGTCGCTTCTCGCGGCCTTGCATTTGGGATGCGAAAGGCTCTGGATAGTTGGAAGGCTTGGTGCGCTTGGGGGCGTCGATCTGCACCAGGTCGCCTCGAACGCAGGGTTAGGCCACACACTTTTGCGGTCATTAATCATCGTCAGGCCCGGTGATTCCAAGGTGCCCGCCGATACCTTTGCGCTTGAACGTAGTGCCTTTAACAAAATAGTGGGCTGGCCCTACGGGGCTGAAGTCCTTGACTCCAAACTCCCCCGTCTTATTGATTTTTTTGCCACTGACATTCCAGTACACCTCCGCGTCAGCATCGAGTTCATGTAGAAAGTCAACGTCATAGCCGATTCGCTCGACTCGTCCAAACTTCCCAGACTCATACTCCACCGTTGTCCCTATTGGAATTGGACATGTAGCCTTCGCCTTTTCGACAAACAGGGCACGTAACTCCGCAAGCTTGCGTTCTTCTTCTGCCTTCAGGCTGCGGAGTTCAGTCCGAAGAGCCTCAATATTCTCATCCACTGTCATTCTGTGAACCTCATTTCGGCCTAACGTCTGACAGAGAGACCCAACGTTCGAGCTAAGCGGGCAACAGCGGCAGGACGCCAGGCCCAGGCTGACGAAAATGTACCGTGTACCGCCAGACCGAGCCTGGTGGCCAACCGTTGGCGCTCCGCTTGAGCGATGGGTTAGGCCTCAACCTAGTAGACGCCACGACGGACTCGAGGAAGTTCCAAAGGCTCATGTAGCTTGACTGGGAACTGGGCTTCGCAGCCGGGGCATCTATAGGTCCCGGCCATGACGCGGTTGTCCTGCAGAATCTGAACTTCGGCTTTGTTGAAACAGCTTGGGCATGCGAAGTGTTCAGGTTGCTCTGTAAATCTGAAAACGACGGCGCTACCGGGTGTGGTCGCCAACTCATATTGAGCTGCCCTGTCGCTCCAATTCTTAGCGCTGGCTAATTCATCCCGCAGTTGATCTCGTTCCTGCTGCAGTTCTGCGAGTTTCTCTCGAAGCATGAAGAGAGCGTCTTGAACTTCGCCCAGTTTCGCCTGCACCTCAAGTATCTTGGGCCGAGACTCAGATTCGACCTTTGCGTCAAACAAGGTACCAAGGATATCCTTCGCTGCTTTGAGCCCTTGATATGCGCCGGTGAGAGAGATCGGGTCCATAGGTGTCTTTGTTGAGGCCTAACGTAGAAGTAACCGGCGCTGCGCGACTTTATCGCGCAGCATCCGGTTGACTGCCGGGTTATGTTTCACGTTCAGTAACTCCGCTCTTTGATAGCCGCTGTTGATGCGACAGCCGTAGCCGCAATCTTGCGTGCTTGGCTCTCAAATGCCCCACAGTAGATTTGAAGATCGTCGGGGTATTTCGTTTCGCCGAGCGAGCGCAATTCTTTGATGAGATAGCTGTAGTAGAAGCAACTGGAGCTTAGGGCTAAGTCCAACACCGGGTAATTGGCGACCCTATTCAATTCGATGTGATGAGCGACCAGATTGTCACGGTACGCCTTCATCTCATTCCAATAGGCTGCCCATTCCTCGGCAGTGACTCCGACGGCTCCGAATAGACCATCTCGGAACTGATCGTGATCTGCGGGCAGGACAATTTTCTTCCAGTGCGTAGCTTCACCGTCGGAGCCGAACACCTTGCACCATTCGAGAACGGCGATATCGAGTTGGTTGCCGTGGATGAGACGCCAGAAGTTCAGATGTGGATTTGGATCGACTTCCGTCAAGGCGCGTTTCATCTCCGTGCTTCGAGCAAGATGCACGAGGCGAAATATGTGCGCGGTGAGTTCTTTGCGGCGGGTCATGGGCTATGAAACATAACGTAATGTAGACCGCAAAACCCGGTGAATACATCCGGGTTGGGTAGACACATCATTTCGATGAAACACCTGCAAGCCCCGTTCGTTATGGCTTAGCGGCTCATGAACAGTGAACTCATAAAGATAAAAATTTGCCATGAAAGTCAGTGCCCCTTCTTGCAGTCCACCCGCTTGCTTGACCAGCTGCGCGAGTGTTTGCGCCATCGGCACTATAGCTTAAAAATGTGTATTAATTAGCTCAATTAAGTGAATATTTATATTATTTATGAATCAATAAATACTCGGAATCTCTGTGTCTTTTGAGGCCCATCAATGGCGTCAAACGCAAGCACCCTGTGCATGAAGAAAGGCCATCGGGTCAACCCAAACGCCTCACAACCTCACAGGTATCCCACGCTCCCGCATCCGCTCTTTGGCCTGCTGCACCGTGTACTCGCCGTAATGAAAAATGCTCGCGGCCAGCACCGCATCCGCACCACCAGTTTGGATGCCGTCGGCCAAGTGGTCGAGGTTGCCCACGCCGCCCGAGGCAATCACGGGCACGGGCACGGCGTCGCTGACAGCGCGGGTCAGTGCCAAATCAAAGCCGCTTTTGGTGCCGTCGCGGTCCATGCTGGTGAGCAGTATTTCACCTGCGCCGTGTTCGGCCATTTGCGTGGCCCATGCCACGGCGTCAAGGCCCACATTTTTTCGCCCGCCATGGCTGTACACGTCCCAGCCCGGCCCCATGGGCACGCCATGTGAATCCAATCGCTGTTCTTCAAGGGCAGAGCGGCGCTTGGCGTCGATGGCCACCACAATGCACTGTGCGCCGTATTTGGCGGATGCATCGCGGATCACCTGCGGGTTGGCAATGGCCGCCGAGTTGAAGCTGGTTTTGTCGGCACCTGCGTTCAAGAGCCTTCGCACATCGTCCACGGTGCGCACACCGCCGCCCACGGTGAGAGGAATGAAAACCTGCGAGGCCACGGCTTCGATGATGTGCAAAATCACGTCCCGCCCATCGCTGGTGGCGGTGATGTCGAGGAAGGTTAGTTCATCTGCGCCTTGCTCGTTGTAACGGGCGGCAATTTCCACCGGGTCACCGGCGTCGCGCAGTTCCACAAAGTTGATGCCCTTGACGACCCGTCCGGCAGTCACGTCCAGACAGGGAATGATGCGTTTGGCCAGCATCTCAGCCGTTCAGCTCGTCGGCGCGGGCTTGGGCTTTTTCAAAGTCGAGGTCGCCGCTGTAAATGGCGCGACCGCAAATCACCCCTTCCACGCCCTCGTCTTCCACCGCGCACAGGCCTTCGATGTCTTTCATGTTCGACAAGCCACCCGACGCAATGACGGGGATGGTGAGGGCTTGCGCCAGCTTGACGGTGGCGTCGATGTTGATGCCACTCAGCATGCCGTCGCGGCCAATGTCGGTGTAAATGATGGACTCCACGCCGTAGTCCTCAAACTTCTTCGCCAAGTCCACCACCTCGTGGCCGGTGAGTTTGCTCCAGCCGTCGGTGGCCACTTTGCCGTCTTTGGCGTCCAGCCCCACGATGATGTGGCCGCCAAAGGCGCTGCAAGCGTCTTTCAAAAAGCCGGGGTTCTTCACAGCTGCGGTGCCAATGATGATGTAGCGGATGCCGCCATCGATGTATTTTTCAATCGTGTCCAAGTCGCGGATGCCGCCACCGAGCTGCACCGGAATGTCGTCGCCCACGGCTTTCAAGATGCTGCGAATGGCGCTGAAGTTTTGCGGTTTGCCCGCAAACGCGCCGTTCAGGTCCACCAAGTGCAAGCGCCGCGCACCTTTGTTCACCCACTGCAAAGCCATGTCGGCGGGGTCTTCGCTGAAGACGGTGGATTGGTCCATATCGCCTTGGATCAGGCGAACGCAGTGGCCGTCTTTGAGGTCAATGGCGGGGATGAGGAGCATGGTGTCAGGGTTGGGTGGCAGCGCCAAACGGGCCGGGGGCAAGCAGGTTCAGGGGTTCCAGTGGAGGAAGTTTCGGTACAGGGTCAAACCTTGGGCTGCGCTTTTTTCGGGGTGGAACTGGGTAGCGAAAATATTATCCCTTGCCAAGGCGCTGGTAAAGCGCTGTCCATAATCGGTTTCCCCAGCACTGTGGCGCGCATCAGACGGTTGGGCGTAAAAACTGTGCACAAAGTAGAAATGGCTGCCCTCAGGCACCCCCGCCCACAGGGGATGGGCTTGGGTTTGAAACACCTGGTTCCAACCCATTTGGGGCACTTTGTAAAGGCTGCCGTCGGGTTGGCGTTGCCCCGCCAACTGAAAGCGCCGCACCCGGCCGGGGATGAGGCCCAGGCAATCGGTGCCCTCGGGGCCATGGCCCTCCTCGCTGTGGTCAAGCAGCATTTGCATGCCCACACACACACCAAACAAGGGTTTGCTGGCCGCCGCTTGCCGCACGCTGGCCATCAGGCCCGAGCGCGCCAACTCGCGCATGCAGTCGCCCATCGCGCCTTGGCCGGGCAGCACCACCCGCTCGGCTTGGTCCACCACGCTGGCTTGGTCGGTGATGACCACGCTGTGCCCGCTGTCTGCGGCCACCGCCATCACCGCCTGGGCGACCGATCTCAGGTTGCCCATGCCGTAGTCCACCACGGCCACGGTTTTCATGTGCCCTCGCTGCGCAGTGGGGTCACAGCGAGCCTTTGGTGGAAGCGATTTGGTCGGCAGCCCTCGGGTCGATTTGCAAGGCAGCGCGCAAAGCACGGCCAAAGGCTTTGAACACAGTTTCGGCCTGGTGGTGGGCGTTTTCACCGCGCAGGTTGTCGATGTGCAGGCTGACAAAGGCGTGGTTCACAAAGCCTTGAAAAAACTCATAGGTGAGCTGGGTGTCAAACGCGCCCACCATGCCGCTCTTGAACGGCACATGCATTTCAATGCCCGGGCGGCCCGAAAAATCGACCACCACCCGGCTGAGCGCTTCGTCCAGCGGCACATAGGCGTGTCCGTAGCGCATGATGCCTTTTTTGTCACCCACCGCTTGCGCCACAGCTTGGCCCAAGGTGATGCCCACGTCTTCCACCGTGTGGTGGCCGTCGATGTGCAAGTCGCCCTCAGCCTGAATGTCCAAGTCAATCAGGCCATGGCGTGCAATTTGGTCCAGCATGTGGTCAAAAAAGCCAATGCCGGTGGACAGGTTGGATTGCCCCGTGCCGTCCAAATTGACTTTCACGCGGATGCGGGTTTCGCGGGTTTCGCGGCTGACATCGGCGGTGCGTGGGTTCATGGTGGGGGGGTGTCCGTGGGTGGTCAAACAATCAAGCGCCGGCCAAATCGCGCAGGGCATCGAGCATCAAGGTGTTTTCTGCGGGGGTGCCCACGGTCAAGCGCAGGCAGGCACTGAGCAGGGGGTGCATTTTAGAAACGTTCTTGACCAGCACCTTGCGGGCTTTGAGGCCTTCAAACACCGCTTGGGCCTGGGCGTCACCACCCGACCAGCGCACCAACACCATGTTGGCGTCGCTGGGAAATGGCGTGGCCCCGGCAATCGATTGCAGGCCTTGAATGAGCCGGGCACGCTCAGCGCGAATGGTGGCCGCTTGCTCGGCAAAGGTGTCGGCATGCTCCAGGGCAAACAACGCACATTCGGCATTGAGCACACTGATGTTGTAGGGCGGGCGCAGTTTGTCCACCTCGTGCAGCAAGGCCTGGGGCGCCAACATATAGCCCAAGCGCACGCCGGCCAAACCAAATTTGGACAAGGTGCGCATCAACAACACATGGCTGTGGGCGCTGGGGTTGCGGCGGAT
>CANFPJ010000050.1 GCA_947448885.1 Comamonadaceae bacterium | reverse complement strand
TTCGGGTTCGGTGGGTTCAGACTTCGAGGCCTTGGACTCTTTTTTGGGCAAGGGCTGAATGTCGAGCAAGACCTCTTCTTTGTCGTCGAGGTCCACCGTCAGGCGTCCGCCCTCTGTCAAACGCCCAAATAACAACTCGTCGGCCAAAGCACGCCGGATGGTGTCTTGGATGAGGCGTTGCATGGGGCGTGCGCCCATGAGGGGATCGAAGCCCTTTTTCGCCAAATGTTTGCGCAAGGTGTCGGTGAACGTGACATCGACCTTCTTTTCGGCCAACTGGGTTTCCAGTTGCAACAGAAATTTGTCGACCACGCGCATGATGATTTGCTCGTCCAGGGCTTTGAAGCCCACGATAGCGTCCAAACGGTTGCGGAACTCTGGGGTGAACAGGCGTTTGATGTCGGCCATTTCGTCCCCGGCTTGCCTGGGGTTGGTGAAGCCGATGGTGGCTTTGTTCATCGTCTCGGCGCCCGCATTGGTGGTCATGATGATGATCACATTGCGGAAGTCGGCTTTGCGGCCATTGTTATCGGTCAAGGTGCCATGGTCCATGACTTGCAGCAAGACATTGAACACGTCCGGGTGGGCCTTTTCAATCTCATCCAAGAGCAGCACAGAGTGGGGTTTTTTGGTGACCGCTTCGGTCAGCAAGCCGCCCTGGTCAAACCCCACATAGCCCGGGGGCGCACCGATCAAACGGCTGACCGCGTGGCGCTCCATGTACTCGGACATGTCAAAGCGGATCAGCTCAATGCCCATGATGAAGGCCAACTGCTTGGCCGCTTCGGTTTTGCCCACTCCGGTGGGGCCGCTGAACAGGAATGAACCGATGGGCTTGTCCGACTTGCCCAAACCAGAGCGCGCCATCTTGACCGCTGAGGCCAGCACTTCCAGCGCTTTGTCTTGTCCAAACACCACGCTTTTGAGGTCGCGCTCCAAGGTGTGGAGTTTGCCGCGGTCATCGTTCGAGACATTGGCAGGCGGGATGCGCGCAATTTTGGCCACGATGTCTTCGATTTCGGTTTTGCTGATGGTCTTTTTGCGCTTGGAGGCGGGCAATATTCTCTGAGCAGCACCGGCTTCGTCGATCACATCGATCGCCTTGTCCGGCAAATGCCGGTCGTTGATGTACTTGGCGCTGAGCTCAGCGGCGGCCTGCAACGCGGCCACTGCGTATTTGACGTTGTGGTGCTCTTCGAAGCGGGATTTCAAGCCTTTGAGAATATCAACGGTTTGCTCCACGGTGGGCTCATTGACATCCACCTTTTGAAAGCGCCTGGACAAGGCCGCGTCTTTTTCAAAAATACCGCGGTACTCGGTGAAGGTGGTGGCGCCAATGCATTTGAGTTGGCCAGAGCTCAATGCGGGCTTGAGCAGGTTGGAGGCGTCCAAGGTACCGCCGGAAGCTGCGCCCGCACCAATCAGGGTGTGAATCTCATCGATGAACAAAATCGCCTGGGGCTTGTCTTTGAGGGACTTGAGCACGCCCTTGAGGCGTTGTTCGAAATCTCCCCGGTACTTGGTGCCTGCCAACAAGGCGCCCATGTCAAGTGAGTACACCTGGGAATCGGCGAGGATGTCTGGCACATCTTTTTGGGTGATGCGCCAGGCCAAGCCCTCGGCTATGGCGGTTTTACCCACGCCCGCTTCGCCCACCAGCAAGGGGTTGTTTTTGCGTCGGCGGCACAGGATTTGAACCACCCGTTCCACCTCGTATTCACGACCAATCAACGGATCAATTTTTCCGTCTTTGGCCATTTGATTGAGGTTTTGGGTGAATTGCTCCAGTGGTGAAGCTTTTTCATTTTTCTCCACAGGTTCTTCGTTTTCCTGTGCGGCTGGCTCTTGTTGTTTGGGAGATTCAGGGGGGTCGCTCTTTTTGATGCCGTGGGCGATGAAATTGACCACGTCCAAACGAGTGACGCCTTGTTGGTGCAAGTAGTAAACGGCGTGAGAGTCCTTTTCGCCAAAAATAGCCACCAAGACATTGGCGCCGGTGACTTCTTTTTTGCCATTGCCAGTGGACTGCACATGCATGATGGCGCGCTGGATGACGCGCTGGAAACCCAAGGTCGGTTGGGTGTCCACATCCTCGGTTCCAGCCACTTGGGGGGTGTTGTCCTTGATGAAATTGGCCAAGGACTTGCGCAATTCATCGCTGTTGGCCGAGCAGGCACGCAAGACTTCGGCCGCGCTGGGGTTGTCCAGCAATGCCAACAGCAAATGCTCTACGGTGATGAATTCATGCCGTTGCTGACGGGCTTCGACGAAGGCCATGTGCAAGCTGACTTCGAGTTCCTGGGCAATCATGTGGGTTCCTTCGCGCCGATTGATGGGGTAACTGTATATGGAAATGGACTTGAATTAATCAATGGGCTCGCTCAAACATTGCAGCGGGTGGCCCGCTTGGTTGGCGGCATCCATGACTTGATCCACCTTGGACGCCGCGACATCCTTGCTAAAGACCCCGCACACGCCTTTGCCGTCCAAATGGATTTTCAGCATGATTTGAGTGGCCGTCTCTCGGTCCTTGCTGAAAAACTGTTGCAAAACCATCACCACAAATTCCATGGGGGTGTAGTCGTCATTGAGCATGACCACCTGGTACATCTGCGGAGGCTTGGTTTTTTGTGCTCTTCGCTCCAACACCACAGAGTCGCCGTCATTTGTGCGCAAAGGCTGTGGTGGGGTTTGGGGTAATTTGCTGGCCATGGGCTCATTTTATAGGTGGCATGGGGCTTGGTTTTTTCAACGAAAAATAACGCATTGCATGGGAAAGGTTGCTACAAAAATGTTATTATTGAAACCTTTAGAACTAAATTTAACCAAAAAGAGAGTTAAAAATGGACAAAGGAACAGTCAAGTGGTTCAGCAACAGCAAAGGTTTTGGGTTCATTGAGCCCAAGGGCGGTGGTCCAGATATCTTTATCCATTTCAGCGCCATTCAAATGGATGGCTTCAAAACCTTGGAACCTGGGGCAGAAGTCGAGTTTGAATTGGTGCAAGGCCCCAAGGGACAACAAGCACACGCTTTGACAGTCACCGCCAGCCCAGAGCGTCCCCTGGACCCCGACTTGAACAGTCCCAAAAGCAAAGAGGGGCGCTTGCGCACCCCTCAATACAGAGCCAATTTGATGGGCCATCAGGACCGCCCTCAGTTTTGAGGGGCCATCCCAAGGGCCTGCAAATCACATGTGGTCAATCATGACCTGACCAAACCCTGAGCAGCTGACTTGGGTAGCGCCATCCATCAAGCGCGCAAAGTCGTAGGTGACTTTCTTGCTGAGAATGGATTTCTCCATGGCGCTGATGATCAAGTCTGCGGCCTCGGTCCATCCCATGTGGCGCAGCATCATTTCAGCCGACAAGATCTCTGAACCGGGGTTCACATAATCTTTGCCAGCATATTTGGGCGCTGTGCCGTGGGTGGCTTCGAAACAAGCCACGGAGTCGGACATGTTGGCGCCTGGGGCGATGCCAATGCCGCCCACTTGGGCTGCCAGCGCATCAGACACATAGTCACCGTTCAAATTGAGGGTGGCAATCACGCTGTACTCGGCGGGGCGCAACAAAATTTGCTGCAAGAAGGCGTCGGCAATGACGTCTTTGACAATGATGTCTTTGCCGGTTTTGGGATTCTTGAATTTGCACCAGGGTCCGCCATCGATCAATTGAGCGCCAAACTCTTTTTGCGCCAGGCCATAGGCCCAATCGCGGAAACCACCTTCGGTGAACTTCATGATGTTGCCCTTGTGAACAATGGTCACGCTGGGCTTGTCGTTGTCAATGGCGTACTGGATGGCTTTGCGAACCAAGCGCTCAGTGCCTTCGCGCGATACAGGCTTGATGCCAATGCCCGAGGTGTTGGGGAAGCGGATTTTGGTCACGCCCATCTCGTCAATCAAAAACTTGATGAGTTTTTTGGCTTTGTCGCTTTCGGCTTCGTACTCAATGCCAGCGTAAATGTCTTCGGAGTTTTCGCGGAAGATGACCATGTTGGTCTTCTCGGGCTCTTTCAAGGGTGAGGGAACGCCTTTGAAATACTGAACTGGGCGCAGGCAAACGTACAGGTCGAGTTCTTGGCGCAATGCGACGTTCAAGGAGCGAATGCCACCGCCCACGGGGGTGGTCAAGGGGCCTTTGATCGACACCACATACTCTTTTAAAACAGACAAGGTTTCTTCGGGCAACCACACGTCCGGGCCATAAACCTTGGTGGATTTTTCGCCCGCATAAACTTCCATCCAATGGATCTTGCGCTTGCCTGCATAGGCTTTTTGCACCGCAGCATCGACCACTTTGAGCATGACCGGGGTGATGTCAAAACCGGTGCCGTCACCTTCGATGTAAGGGATGATGGGTTGGTCGGGCACGTTCAGGGACATGTCCTTGTTGACAACGATTTTTTCACCCTGGGAAGGCACTTTGATGTGCTTGTACATGTGGAATATCTCCGTTAGGAAGCCGATCGAATGGGAAATGAAATAGCTATTTCGCGGGCGATTCTAGCAACAGTGACTTATCATTCTCGGATGACAACAGGGGTTTTATGAATCATCTCAAATGGGTGTGGATGCTCGCTGGGTTTTGGTCGCTGGCTTGGGCGCAAGGCGCGCCACAGCTGCAATTGCCCCGAATTCAGCTGCAAGCGGGGATGCACCAAATGCAAGTACAAGTCGCCGCCACCCCTGATCAGCGAGCTGTTGGTTTGATGCACCGCGCAGAAATGCCCCAAACGGAAGGCATGTTGTTTGCGTTTGAGCAAGCCACCCAGCAGTGTTTTTGGATGAAAAACACACTCTTGCCGCTGACAGCCGCTTTCATTGCCGACGATGGCACCATTGTCAATTTGGCCGACATGAAGCCCCAGACCACCGACGCACATTGCTCAGAACAACCCGTGCGCTGGGTGTTGGAGATGAACCAAGGCTGGTTCGCCAAACGCGGCATCAAAGCGGGGTTTAAGTTGCAAGGCCCGGTTTTCAAGGGCAAATGAAAAAACCGCCCGAAGGCGGTTTGGGTGGATGGATCTGAACCAGATCAGCCGAAGTTGGCCTGGGCAAAGCCCCAGTTCACCAATTTGTCCAAAAAGGTTTCCACGAACTTGGGACGCATGTTGCGGTAATCAATGTAGTAAGCGTGCTCCCACACGTCGACGGTCAAAATGGCTTTGTCGCCGGTGGTCAAAGGGGTGCCAGCCGCGCCCATGTTGACGATGTCCAAGCTGCCGTCGGCCTTTTTCACCAAGAACGTCCAACCCGAGCCAAAGTTGCCCACGGCTGACTTCACAAAGGCTTCGCGAAATGCGGCATAGCTGCCCCATTTGGCGTTGATGGCGGCCGCCAAAGTGCCAGTGGGCTCACCACCGCCGTTGGGCTTCATGCAGTTCCAAAAGAAGGTGTGGTTCCAAATTTGGGCGGAGTTGTTGTAAATGCCGCCAGACGATTTCTTGATGATGGACTCCAAGTCCATGCCTTCAAATTCGGTGCCCTTTTGCAAGTTGTTCAGGTTGACCACATAAGCGTTGTGGTGCTTGCCGTGGTGGAATTCCAAGGTTTCGCGCGAATAGTGGGGGGCCAAATCGTCCAGACCATAAGGCAGAGCGGGCAAGGTGTGTTCCATGGATATCCTTCAGCGTTGATGAAAAAAAACGGATTGTAAAAAATTTCAGCCGGCTTTGAGGCCCAGCACCCGAACACCCGCTTCACCATCGGACAAACTGACCGTCAAGGTCTGGTCAGGCGACAGTTGGTGCACCGATGTGATGGGTTGGTGTTGTTCGTCGGTGAGCCAAGCATAACCCCGCTGCAAAACCAAGCGTGGATCGAGGTTATGCAATCGCCAAGCCAATTGCTGTTGCGCTTGGCGATGGCTGGCCGCATTGGCTTGCACCACACGCATCAAGGCGGTTTGCACCACCGCAGATTTTTGGCCCAGCATTTGAACGCGCTTGGACAGCGCTTGATGCATGCGTTGTTGCAGTTGCATGGTGCTGACCCGGTGCTCGGCCACCAGCGCACTGGGTCTGCCCAAGCGCGACTGCACCCAATCCAGGGCTTGACCTTGGGCATCCAACATGGCCTGCAACTGACCCGCCAAGGATTGGGCCATGTGGCCCAGTGTCTCCAAGGCCGTTTGGCGTGTTTGGGCACACAACTCGGCGGCCGCGGTGGGCGTCGGTGCGCGCAAATCGGCACACAGGTCCACGATGGTGATATCGGTTTCATGGCCCACCCCAGACACGATGGGCACCTTGGACTGGACCACCGCGTGGGCCAAATCCTTGTCATTGAAGGCCCACAAATCCTCCAGGGACCCACCACCCCGCACCATCAACACCACGTCCACGCCCTCCACTGCTTGAATGGATTTCAGCGCTTGAATCAGGGATGGCGCTGCGCCCACGCCTTGAACCTGTGCCGGGGCAATCACCACCGGGATGTGGGGCACCCTGCGCTGCAAGGCGGTGATCACATCATGCAAAGCCGCAGCACCCAAGGAAGTCACCACCCCAATGGCCCTGGGCATGGCCACCAACGGTCGCTTGCGCGCTTCATCAAACAGCCCCAGCAATGCCAGTTCGCGCTTGAGCTGCAAAAATTTTTCGTACCAAACGCCCTCGCCTGCGGCCTGGAGGGATTCGACCACCAGCTGCAAGTCGCCTCGCCCCTCATAGACGGAAACCTTGGCCCGGGCTTGCACCATGACACCGTCGTGAAGGTCAAAGTCGACCAATGCGGCGGAGCGCCGAAACATGGCGCAACGCAATTGAGCACCCTCGTCCTTGAGGGAGAAATAGCAATGCCCACTGCTGGCACGGGTGAAGTTGGTGATTTCTCCCTTGACCTCGACGGGGTTGAACCGCGCCGACAAGGTGTCACTGAAAGCCCGCACCAAAGCGGCCACTGACCAAATGCGCGCCGCTTCTGGCATATCACGCCCCTGAGCGGGTGCTCAGGCAGGGGTCAGTCAGGTGCTGGTTCATAATTCGCGCTTGTCAATCCAGAGGGGTTTGAGGTTTGTTTTCCATCATACAAGCAGCCGGTTGGCCCATTTGGCCGCTTTTGATCTGCTCCATTGTGGCCTTGGCCCTGGTGCTCGAGCGCTTCTACAGCTTGGCACCCAAACGCATTGTTCCCACGGCCTTGCTGGAAGAGGCCATCAAGGCCTCCCGCCACCAACTTCCTTCCGAGGATTCGGTCAAACATTTGGCCAGTCACAGTTTGCTGGGTCGTGTTTTGGCCAGTGGCTTGCTGCAATTGCGGCAACAACCCCAAACCAGTGAAGTCGAGCTGGGCGAATGCCTTGAGAATGCCGGCAAGCAAGCGGCCCATGATCTGGAAAAACACCTGGTGGTCTTGGCCACCATTGCTTCCGCGGCACCCCTGTTGGGGCTGCTGGGGACGGTGATTGGCATGATCGAAATTTTTGCCGCCCAAACCCCAGGCAGCAGCAACCCGGCGCAGCTGGCCCAAGGCATCTCCTTGGCTTTGTACAACACGGCCTTTGGATTGATGGTGGCCATCCCAGCTTTGTTTTTTTGGCGCTATTTCCGCGCCAAAGTGGACGCCTATGTGATCGACTTGGAAATTTCGGCCCAGCGTTGGTTGCGCCATTTATTCAAATTGCGATCGTCTTTGCGCTGACCCGCACTTCGGCCCATGAAATTTCGCACCCAACGCCCCATCGAGCCTGAAATCAATTTGATTGCTTTCATCGACGTGCTGTTGGTCATTTTGATTTTTCTAATGCTCTCGAGCACCTACAACAAATACACCGAGGTGCAACTGAACCTGCCCAGTGCCAACGTGGATGTTCAAAAAGAGCACCCCCAAGAAATTCTGGTGTCCGTGACCAGCGATGGTCAATATGCGGTGAACAAGTTGGCTTTGCCGCAGCGCGGCGTCAAGGCCTTGACCCAGGCCTTGACCCAAGCTGCACAGGGCATGGACAAACCCATGTTGGTGATCAGCGCAGACGCCATGGCACCACATCAATCGGTGATTTCGGTGATGGAAGCCGGAAAAGCCAGCGGCATCAACGCCATCACCTTTGTGGCCAAGTCACCTCAGGCGGGGGCTGCGCGCTAAATGCCCTCCCCATGGCAAGCATGGGTTTTGCGCCAGTGGCAAACGCGCAACTGGTTCACCCGCCTGCTTTGGCCCTTGAGCGGTTTGACAGGCTGGGTGGTGTATTGGAAACGGCGACAACAGCATCGCCACCCGCCCACCCATCCCGGCGTGCCGGTCGTGATCGTTGGCAACGTGATGGTGGGCGGCGCCGGTAAAACCCCGGTGGTCATGGCCTTGGCAATGCATTGGAAGTCCCAAGGCTTTAAGGTCGGCGTGGTGTCGCGCGGGTATGGGCGCGCATCTCAGCAAGTCACCGAAGTCCACCCACACAGCCGCTTTCAAGACGTGGGCGATGAGCCCTTGCTGGTTTGGCAACGTTGCCAAGTGCCGGTTTTTGTCGGTGCGGACCGCGCGACTTGCTGCCAGGCCTTGCTGGCAGCACACCCCCAAACCCAGGTGATCATCAGCGACGACGGGCTTCAACACCATCGCCTGCACCGAGACATCGAGCTGTGTGTGTTTGACGAGCGTGGTTTGGGCAATGGGTGGCTCTTGCCCGCAGGACCGCTGCGTGAACCTTGGCCACGACCCACACGCCCGTTGGTGCAGGCATGGAACCTGGGCTCGCAGCCGTTGCCCGGTCTTGATCTGGTCTTGCTGCGCCGCCAATTGGCGCCCTATGCCGTCCAGGCCAATGGACAGCGCCGCCCCTTGAGCGACTGGAAAAACCAGCGGGTCCATGCGCTGGCCGCCATCGCCAAGCCGGCGTTGTTTTTTGATGGCTTGCGCGCCCAAGGGCTGGTGATGGAAACGACCCAAGCCTGGCCAGACCACGACCCCTTGCTGGGGTTCAACCCCCAGGCGGCTGCGGGCGACTGGTTCTGCACGGAAAAAGACGCGGTGAAGTTATGGCCGCGGTTTCCTCACCTTTGGGCGGTTCCTTTGGAACTCCATGGCTTGTCCACCTGGTTGCCCCAGCTCGATGCGGCGCTGGCCCAGCGGATATCATCCCCCCATGGAACCCAAACTGCTTGAATTGCTGGTCTGCCCGGTCACCAAAGGCCCCCTGGAATACGTGCGCGAGCGCGAAGAATTGGTCTCGCGCAGCGCCCGTTTGGCCTACCCCGTGCGAGATGGCATCCCCATCATGTTGGAGACCGAGGCCCGCACATTGAGCGATGAAGAATGCGAGCGCTGAGTGGGTCAGGCTTCATTCACCGTGCTGATTCCTGCCAGGATGGCCTCCACCCGGTTGGCCAACAAACCCCTGGCCGACATTGCAGGGCTGCCCATGGTGGTGCGGGTGGCGCAAAGGGCTCAGTTGAGTCGGGCTGTCAACGTGGTGGTGGCGGCCGACGATGCGCGCATTGTTGAAGCTTGCCAGTTTCACCACATCCCAGCTCTGCTGACCCGCACCGATCACATCTCTGGCAGTGACCGCCTGGCCCAAGCCTGCGAACTGTTGGGTCTGGCGGACACTGATCTGGTGGTCAATGTGCAAGGCGACGAGCCCCTGATCGAGCCACAAGTCATCAACGCCGTGGCCGAATTGCTGGCCCAGCGCGAAGACTGCTGCATGAGCACGGTGGCCCATGCCATCACCGAACCGGTCGAATTGGCCAACCCGAATGTGGTCAAAGTGGTGTTGGACCGCTTCCAAACGGCCCTGTACTTCAGCCGGTCCACCATTCCTTTTTGGCGCGATGCCGCACAAGCGACCATTGCGGCACCCATGCAGACCCTGCGGCATGTGGGTATTTATGGCTATCGTGCGGCGTTTTTGCGCGCATTTCCCAACTTGGCGCAGTCTCCCCTGGAAGCCATGGAGTCCTTGGAACAACTCCGGGTGCTGTGGCATGGCCACAAAATCGCCGTGCATGTTTCGCCCGAGACACCAGGCCCAGGTGTGGACACACCCGAGGATTTGGAGCGGGTCAGGCGCCACTTTGCCGCCCTTTTGTAAGCCTTGCGCACCGCTTGCATGGTATTGTTCGCCAACATCTGGTCGTCGTTGGGCATTCGCCCAACGTTGGAACCCATAAGAATCAGAGGAAAGACATGAGACTCATCCTTTTAGGCGCCCCCGGAGCGGGCAAAGGTACCCAAGCCACCTTTATTTGTGAAAAGTTTGGCATTCCCCAAATCTCCACCGGCGACATGTTGCGTGCCGCGGTCAAAGCGGGCACCGCCATGGGTTTGGCCGCTAAAAAAGTCATGGATTCAGGCGGCTTGGTCAGCGATGACATCATCATTGGTCTGGTCAAAGAACGCATTGCCCAGGCCGATTGCGCCAAAGGCTTTCTATTTGACGGTTTTCCGCGCACCATTCCACAAGCCGACGCCATGAAGTCGGCGGGTGTGAAACTCGACCATGTGTTGGAAATTGATGTTCCCTTTGACGCCATCATCGAGCGCATGTCGGGTCGGCGTGTGCATGTGGCCAGCGGACGCACTTATCACACCCATTTCAACCCACCCAAAGTGGCGGGTGTCGACGACGTCACCGGTGAAGCCCTGATTCAACGCGATGACGACAAAGAAGAAACGGTGCGCAAACGGCTGGACGTCTACTCGGCGCAAACGCGCCCCTTGGTGGACTATTACTCCCACTGGGCGCAATCTGACCCCGCCAATGCACCCCGCTACAGCGCCATCAGCGGCGTGGGGCAGGTCGAAGACATCAAATCTCGGGCTTTCCAAGCACTGTCGGCTTGATCTGAGGGGCCACCAGCGCCAAGGTCAGCACGACTCGCGCTTGAAATGGGTTGAGCCCGATGACCGTTTGAAAGCGATCACCTGACAGGGCTTGCACTTGGCCCCTGGCGCAGCGTGTGGTGCGCCAAACATGAGCGCCGCGCGCTTGGGCTGTGGCCAAGGCGTCCTCCAAACCCTGGCTCATCGTGCCATTGCCCGTTCCCGCCACCACCCACCCATCGGGTGCTGTTGTGCTGTTCACCATCGTTTGGACCAAGCGGCCATCTTGCCCCGCATGGTGATGGACCAACTCCACCCAAGGCCAGGTTTTCACTTGTGCCAAAGCCTCGGCAGAGACATTCACCACTGCGGTTGATGGCTGAGAAAAGCGTTTACGAAGTGCACCCAAGTTGTCGACGGCCCACACCACTGGCACCGGGTCCTGGGAGGTGAAGGCATGGAGCGCTTGACAATCGATTTTGGTCAAGCCCGCCGCGGCATGCACCTCACCGGCAAACACACACACCACCCCTGCCGACCCCGGCGAACCCGCCAGCGACAAAGCGTGGCGCAAATTGCGGGGTCCGTCTGGCTCCGCCACATTGGCGGCCCGCATGGCACCGGTGATGACCACGGTTTTGGTGTCACGGAACAAGGTGTGCAGCAAGATCGCCGTTTCTTCTAGCGTGTCCGTGCCGTGGGTCACCACCACGCCTTGCACATCGTCTTGTTCCAGCCAGTGTTGCAGGCGCGCCACCAGCCGAAGCCAGACGGGCCAATCCATGTTTTTGCTGTCGATGCGGGCCACTTCCTCGGTGACGATGTGGTCTTGGTCGGTCTCCAAGCCCTGGACCAAATCTGACGCCGAGAGCTCTCCCGCCTGGTATTCGCGCCCTTTTGACGGGTCCGGTGCCCAGCCGGCAATCGTCCCGCCGGTGCCCAAAACAACAACTTTTGATCTTTTTTCACCCATGACGCTTGCAATCTTTTAAAAACTGGTTAAAAATACAGTTACTGGATATTCAAACAGTCACCGGACGCCCATCAAACCTTGTGAAGGAGACCCGACATGAATGAAGCCCCCAAACTCACCGACCGCCAACAGCAAATATTGTCTTTGATCCAAATCACGATCGAGCGCAAAGGGTCCCCCCCCACTCGGGCCGAAATTGCCAACGAACTCGGCTTCAAATCGGCCAATGCGGCAGAGGAACACCTCAAAGCCCTGGCCCGCAAAGGTGTGATCGATTTGGTCAGCGGCACCAGTCGGGGCATTCGGCTGAAAGAGTCCACCATGCGCTCCATCAATCAAGTCAGAAGCAAACAATTCAATCTGCCCCTGGAGGGTTTGGCACAACTGGCCTTGCCCTTGATCGGGCGGGTGGCCGCCGGTTCGCCCATTCTGGCCCAAGAACACGTGGATCAAACCTTTTATGTCGAGAACAGTTTGTTCCAGCGCACCCCCGACTATTTGCTCAAAGTCAGGGGCATGTCGATGCGCGACGCAGGCATCATGGATGGCGATTTGCTGGCAGTTCAAATCAGCAAAGAAGCTAAAAATGGGCAAATTGTGGTGGCCCGCTTGGGCGAAGAGGTCACCGTGAAGCGTTTCCGCCGCACCCACGACAGCATTGAATTGCTGCCTGAAAACCCTGATTTTCAAACCATTGTGGTCGAACCCGGCGAGCCTTTTGAAATCGAAGGCTTGGCCGTGGGTTTGATCCGCAACACCATGCTTTTCTAAGGAGTCACCACCATGAGCTTGGCCATTTGGGGCATTTTGCAAATGATGTCCCCCTTTTACTCTCTCAAACCCGACACCCCAACCCCAGAGGCACAGACCACTGCCCGTCCATTGCGGCGGCCCGTGCATTTGTCCCTGGCGTCCACCCGCATGGCAAAACCTCTGCGAGTGGCTCGGGTCCAAGACGATGTGAGCCATCCGGACAGCGCGGGGCGCATGGTCATGTCTGGGCGGATGGATGAAGTCTGTGCCGAACTCGACCGCTTGGTCCAGCTGGAAACCCGGCGCAACGCCCAAAACCACGCCACCAACCAACACGCCACGGCCCTGGCCGCTTGAAACGCGTCAGGCCCCAGCGGGCTGACGCCATCAACTGGGGAAGGTGCCGATTCAAAGGCACAATGTCGATATGAACATTGTGATCCTTGATGACTACCAAGACGCGGTGCGCAAACTGGCCTGCTCACAGCTGCTCGAACCTTATTCGGCCAAGGTTTACACCAATACCGTGAAGGGCACGGGACAATTGGCCGTTCGGCTCAAAGACGCCGAGGTTTTGGTCCTCATTCGCGAGCGCACCCACCTCAACCGTGCCCTCATTGAAAAGCTGCCCAAACTCAAATTGATTTCCCAAACCGGAAAGGTCGGGGCACACATCGATGTCGCCGCCTGCACCGAAAGGGGGATTGCCGTGGCCGAAGGGGTTGGATCTCCCATCGCACCGGCAGAACTGACCTGGGCCCTGATCATGGCCGGTATGCGGCGTCTGCCCCAATACATCAGCAACCTCAAGCACGGTGCCTGGCAGCAATCGGGGTTGAAAAACAGCACCATGCCGATCAATTTTGGGGTTGGAATGGTGCTGCACCAAAAAACCCTGGGCATTTGGGGCTTTGGAAAAATTGGCCAATTGGTGGCTGGTTATGCCAAAGCCTTTGGCATGAACGTGGTGATTTGGGGCAGTGAGGCGTCTCGCGCCCTGGCTCAGCAACAAGGTTATGACAGTGCCCCTTCGCGGGAAGCCTTTTTTGAGCAAGCCGATGTTTTGAGCCTGCACCTGCGGCTCAACGATGCCACCCACCACATTGTCAAAGCCGATGATCTGGCGCGCATGAAGCCCACGGCCATGTTGGTCAACACCTCCCGTGCAGAGTTGATCGACCCGGATGTATTGATCGCCGCCCTCAGCCGGGGGCGTCCGGGCTTGGCTGCCATTGACGTTTTCGAAAGTGAGCCGGTTTTACAAGGCCACGCCCTGTTGCGTTTGGAAAACTGCATTTGCACCCCCCACATCGGTTATGTGGAGCAAAACAGCTACGAGCTGTATTTCAGTGTCGCCTTCACCAACGTGGTCAATTTCATCCAAGGCACGCCAACCCACATCGTGAACCTCGAAGCGCTCAGCAGATCGCGTTAACCGCTCTGCTGGATAATTCGCGCATGAAATCTACATTCAAGCAAGTGGGCGTGGTCGGGGTGGGTGCCATGGGCCAAGGCATCGCCCAAATGTCAGCCCAAGCCGGCGCCCAGGTCTTTTTGTTCGATATGCAAGGCCCAGCGGTGGCGAAGGCCATTCAGGCCATCCAGCAGCAATGGCAAAAAATGCTGGAAAAAGGGCGCATTTCCAACGAAACCTGCGCGGCTTACATGGCGCGCTTGCAAGCTTGTGACGCGGTGGGCCAGTTATCGGTGTGCGACTTGGTCATCGAGGCCATCGTTGAAAACTTGGCCGTGAAAAAAGAGCTGTTTGCCCAGCTCGAAACCCTGGTGCCAGTCTCTACCGTGTTGGCGACCAACACATCCTCCCTGTCGGTCACAGCGATTGCTGCGCAACTCAAGCAACCCCAGCGTTTTGCGGGTTACCACTTTTTCAATCCAGTGCCCTTGATGAAGGTGGTGGAGGTGGTGGCCGGCTTAAAAACCGACAGCGAAGTTTGCAACCAACTCGATGCCTTCACCCGGGACATGGGCCACACCCCGGTGCGCACCCGTGACACCCCGGGGTTCATCGTCAACCATGCGGGGCGCGGTTACGGCACCGAGGCCTTGCGCATCGTGGGCGAATCGGTGAGCGACTTTGCCACCATTGACCGCATTTTGAAAGACCAAGTGGGCTTCAAGCTCGGCCCCTTTGAGCTCATGGACCTCACCGCCCTGGATGTGTCCCATCCGGTGATGGAGTCCATCTACCACCAGTATTACGAAGAACCCCGATTTCGCCCCAGCATCATCACCGCCCAGCGTTTGTCCGCTGGCGTCTTGGGCCGCAAAACCCAAGAGGGTTTTTACAGCTATGTCGATGGCAAAGCGCAAATGCCGCCTGAATTGACACCGCCCGTCGTCGAAGACATGCCACCCGTTTGGGTCTCTCCACGGGCAGCGCGCCGCCCCGAATTGCTGCAACTGCTCAAAAGCCTGGACGCGCGCATCGAAACCGGTGCACAACCCAGCGATCAAGCGCTCATCTTGGTGGCACCCTTGGGGTTTGACGTCACCACGGTGGCGGCCGTGGACCGCCTCGACCCCCAACGCACCGTGGGGCTTGACCTGTTGTTCAGCGACGCCCAAACCAAGCGTCGCGTCTTGGCCAGCAACCCAGCCACCCGACCCGATATGCGCCAGGCCGCGCACGCTTTGTTTGCCCGCGACGGCAAACCGGTCAGCCTGATCCGCGACAGCGCGGGCTTTGTCACCCAACGGGTGGTGGCCCACATCGTCAACATCGCCAGCGACATTTGCCAGCAAGGCATTTGCACGCCAACAGACCTGGAAACTGCAGTTCAATTGGGCTTGGGCTACCCCCTGGGCCCCTTGGCCATGGGTGACCAATGCGGGCCCGCCAGTGTTTTGGAAGTGCTCTTCAACATGCAGACCGTTTATGGCGACCCGCGCTACCGCCCCAGCCCGTGGTTGCGCCGCCGTGGCGCCCTGGGATTGAGCCTGATGCAAACGGAAGACTGAGGCATGGGCGCCCAACTCAAGAGCGAAACCCAGGATCAGACCTTGGTCTTGACCCTCTCCAACCCCGGCATGCGCAATGCCCTGGGTCCGGAGATCTACAGCGCCGGCATTGAAGCCTTGGGCGCAGCTGAAAACAACCCGGCCGTGCGCAGTGTGGTCATCACCGGCGAAGGTGGCACCTTCAGTGCGGGTGGCAATTTGCACCGGCTGCTGGCCAACCGCGAACAAGACCCCAGCGTCCAAGCCGCCAGCATTGAGGGTTTGCACAGCTGGATGGAAACCATTCGCACCTACCCCAAACCGGTGGTGGCGGCGGTCGAAGGGGCTGCGGCCGGTGCCGGTTTTTCTTTGGCCTTGATGTGTGACTTTGTGGTGGCCGCCAGGGACAGCTTCTTCGTCATGGCCTACAGCAACATCGCCCTGTCACCCGATGGCGGTGGCAGTTGGAATTTGGCCCGCACCCTGCCCCGCCCCATTGCCAATGAAATACTGATGTTGGGCGAGCGCATCTCCGCCGAGCGTCTGCACCAATTGGGTTGGGTCAACCAACTCGCCAACCCCGGCGAAGCGCTCGCGCAAGCACTGCAATGGGCCCAGCGGCTCAATGCGCGTGCACCCAATGCCCTGACCGCCATCAAAGACTTGCTCAACAGCGCCGACCAATTGCCGCTGAGCGACCACTTGGCGCAAGAAAAATCAAGTTTTGTAACGCTGTTACACCACCCCAATGCGTTGACAGGCATCAACGCTTTGCTCAACAAGCAAACCCCCGACTACAGGTAAACCCGGGCATCTTCCACCAGGCGCATGGGCGACTGTGCGCTGAATTCAGCCCGGTCGCTTGCGAGACAATTTCAACCCAACCGGTCACACAAAAGACAGCCCATGGACGACCCTATTCTTACGATAGAAGAACGTGAAGCCATCAACGCAGGACGATGGTTCTCCTCCCTTTCACCCTCACTGAGGCACGACATACTTCGATGCGCTTACATCAAACGCTGCAAAGATGGGGAACTGATTGCCGCACGCGGCGACCCGGCCGAAGAATGGATGGCCTGTGCCAAGGGCGCGGTGCGGGTCAGCTCGACCTCGTTGTCGGGCAAACAAATCACCTTCACCTACATCGAGCCGGGCATTTGGTTTGGCGATGTGGCCATCCTCGACGGCGACCGGCGCACCCACGATGTGTATGCCCACGGGGACACCAGCATTTTGTGTGTGGCCAAAGCAGATTTTCAAAAAATACTGGCCCAACACGTCGAGTTTTACGACGCCATGTTGCGCTTGCAAGCGCGCCGCATTCGCCAGCTGTTTGGCTTGGTCGAAGACCTCAACACCTTGCCCTTGCGCGCCCGGTTGGCCAAGCAACTGTTGCACCTGGTCAGAAGCTATGGCGTGCCTTGCTTGCAACACGACGGCGAAATCCGCATTGGCCTGCATTTGGCGCAAGAAGAGTTGGCCCAGCTGTTGGGTGCATCCCGCCAGCGGGTGAACCAAGAACTCAAGACCATGGAGCGCGAATTGGCCATCCGCATCGAAGCCGGTGGCTTGGTGGTGCGAAACCGCGAACTGCTCATGTCCATCAGCGACTCGGACCACTGACATGAGCCTGGAAGACAACTTCGTCGGCACCCGAGCCGTCAGCGACAGCCACCAATTCAATGTGGCGGCTTTGGAGGCTTGGCTGGGGACCCACCTGCCCGGCTTCAAAGGCCCTTTGAGCGTCGAGCTGTTCAAAGGTGGCCAATCCAACCCCACCTACAAACTCATCACGCCGTCGATCAGCTATGTGATGCGGGCCAAGCCGGGCCCGGTGGCCAAGTTGCTGCCCTCGGCGCATGCGATTGAGCGCGAATTCACCGTGATGAAAGCCCTCCAAGGCTCAGGCGTGCCGGTGGCGCAGATGCATGCCTTGTGCGATGACGAAAGCATCATTGGCCGCGCCTTCTACATCATGGCGTTTGTCTCGGGTCGCGTGCTCTGGGAGCAGTCTTTGCCAGGCCTGCAAACCGCAGACCGGCGCGCCATCTACACCGAAATGAACCGCGTGATTGCCGCTTTGCACCGCACCTCTTACCGACAAGTGGGCCTGGAGGGCTATGGCAAGCCGGGGCAATACATTGAGCGCCAAATCAGCCGCTGGACGCGCCAGTACCAAGCCTCCATCACCACCCCCATCCCTGAGATGGACCGCTTGATGGAGTGGTTGCCCCTACACATCCCCGCCAGCGCCAAAGACGACAGCCAAACCAGCGTGGTGCATGGCGACTACCGGTTGGACAACCTGATCTTTCATCCAGAAAAACCGCAAATCTTGGCGGTGCTCGATTGGGAACTTTCCACCTTGGGCCACCCCTTGGCCGACTTCAGCTACCACTGCATGTCTTGGCACATCATCCCTGGAACCTTTCGCGGCATTGGTGGCTTGGACCTGCCCAGCTTGGGCATCCCCACCGAAAAAGAGTACATCCGCATGTACTGCGACCAAACCGGCTTGGCCAAACCCCAAGACCTGGAAGTGGACTGGAATTTCTATTTGGCATTCAACCTGTTTCGCATCGCGGCGATTTTGCAAGGCATTGCCAAGCGGGTGGAAACCGGCACGGCTTCCAGCGAACAAGCGCGCACCTCTGGTGCCGGCGCACGTCCCATGGCCGAACTGGCCTGGTCTTTTGCCCAAAGGGCTTAATCGATTCACTCACCACTGAAAGAACACCATGAACTTCGACTACACGGACAAAGTCAAAGCCATGCAAGCGCGTTTGTTGGCCTTCATGGACGAGCACATTTACCCCAATGAAAAACGCTTTTTTCGCGAAATTGCAGAAAACCGCGCCAAAGGCAACGCCTGGGTGCCCACCGCGCTGATTGAAGAACTCAAGCCCAAAGCCCGCGAGGCCGGGCTGTGGAACCTGTTTTTGCCCCACAGCAAACGCGCCCCACAAGGTCTGAGCAACCTCGAATACGCGCCCATGTGCGAAATCATGGGTCGCGTGCCCTTTGCCGCCGAAGTCTTCAATTGCTCGGCGCCCGACACCGGCAACATGGAAACCTTGGAGCGCTATGCCAGCGAAGCCATCAAAGACGAGTGGCTTGAGCCCTTGCTGCGCGGCGAGATCCGCTCCGCTTTTTTGATGACCGAACCCGATGTGGCCTCTTCCGACGCCACCAACGTGCAATGCCGCATTGAACGCGATGGCGACCATTACGTGGTGAACGGGCGCAAATGGTGGAGCTCCGGTGCCGGTGACCCGCGTTGCGCCATCTACATCGTGATGGGCAAAACCGATCCCGAAGCACCGCGCCATTCACAGCAAAGCATGATCGTCATCCCGGCCAACACCCCCGGTGTGTCGGTGCTGCGGCCTTTGACCGTTTTTGGTTACGACGACGCCCCCCATGGCCACATGGAAGTGGTGCTGAAAAACGTCCGTGTGCCCGTCAGCAACCTGCTGCTGGGTGAAGGCCGTGGCTTTGAAATTGCCCAAGGTCGATTGGGCCCCGGGCGCATCCACCACTGCATGCGCACCATTGGCAGCGCCGAGCGTGCCCTGGAGTTGATGTGCAAACGCCTCAACAGCCGGGTCGCGTTTGGCAAAAAAATCTCTGCCCAAGGTGTGTGGCACGAGCGCATCGCCGAGTCGCGCATCATGATCGAACAAGCCCGCTTGCTGACCCTCAAAGCGGCTTACATGATGGACACCGTGGGCAACAAAATCGCCAAAACTGAAATCGCCATGATCAAGGTGATTGCGCCCAACATGGCCTTGCAAATCATCGACTGGGCCATCCAAGCCCATGGCGCGGGTGGTGTGAGCGACGATTTCCCCTTGGCCTACGCCTGGGCACACCAACGCACCTTGCGCCTGGCCGACGGCCCCGACGAGGTGCACCGCAATTCCATCGCCAAGTTGGAATTGGCGCGGCACATTGCCACAGAACCCCAAGAAGTGGATATGCCGATCACCCGGGGCAGTTGAGCTACCGCGGCAGACAAAAAACCGCTTTACGGTGGCGCGATATTGACCGCTGCCGTGCAGCGGTTGGGGGTACAGCCGGCATCGTAGGGTTGGAAATAACCCGCACTGTTGTATTTGTACTGTTGTGGCAACCCTACGCCAGCATTGGCTTCACTGACCCTTTGTGTGGCCGAAAAAACCGGGCTGCCAGCAGCATTGACGGTGTAGCTGCTGAGTTGGATTTGGCTGTTCAGGGTTGACTGGGTCAGCAAGTAAAACTTACTGTCTTGATACACGATGTCGCGCAATGCGGCATTGTTGGTGCTCTCCGTGATTTGTAAAAAACCTTTGGCAACACAAGCTGAGTAATACGGCGGGACCGGGTCTGTGTCAATCTTCTTCAAGCGAACATAAGGCTGCCCGCCACCGATGGCAGTGCCCCCCAAAATCAAATTTGGCTCTGCTGTTCCAGAGGTTCCCCACAGGGCGGGCACCAAAAAAACAGTGTCAATGTTCGTGGGGAGCGTGGTGCCGTTGCAAGTGGCGGTGGATAACCAGGCGGCTTGATAGCTGAACGAGACTGAATACCCACTGCCATTGGCGGTGTGAATTCCCTTCCATATTTGAGGCGTGGCATTTCTGTTGGTCAAAACCAAGTCCAATATGCCATCGCCATTGATGTCTGCGGCAGCTGCGCGATTTCCATCCACTGAAATGGCCGGATCGGTTCTGACATAACTGGAACCAGAGCTAAGAAACAACAATTGGTTAGACACCCCCGAGCAGGACAAAAACACATCAGGCTTGCCATCTGCGTTGAAGTCCGCTGTGATGGCATAAGTGGCATTGCAGGTGTTTCGGTTGCCCGCTCCGAACAGCTTGGCAGAGTCGTCTGTCCAAGTTCCACTGGCCGATTGGCGCAAAAAATAGGCTTGGCCTGCGGTCGACACCACGAAGGCCGAATATTTGCCCTCTTGGAAGAAATCCCCAAAAGTGACAGAAGTGGGAACCAAAAGGGCGCCAGTGACGGCATCCACGGGTATCGTCGTGGCGGTCAACCCAGCCACGTTTTTATTCCCATAAGAGGTGGATTGGACGGCCAAAGCCGATGTGGTGCTGACCGTGTTGCCCGATTCACCGCCCCCAGGACCGCAACCGGCCAAGCCCAGGCAGGAAAAAATGACAGCAATAATCCGCGTTTTCATACATCTCTATTCGACACCATTCAACTGTACTTTAAGCGGCATGACTTTTGCTATAAATCAATAAATTCAATATTTCACGGGCCCCCACTGGCCCGCTACCATGTGACCAT